>NZ_CP100470.1:335000-670000 GCF_030323145.1 Mesorhizobium sp. C432A
GGATGCCGCGTATCTTGTCCCTTGAGCAGGAACATTGGTCGGCGACCGGCACGCCGCCGAAGACGCGCACGCCATGTTCGTGGAACAGCCTGTAGAGCAGCCGCTCGGCGCCGATGGTCGGGTCGATCAGCTCGGTCGGCTCGATGGTGCCGAGCAGCGCCACCAGCTCGCGCCACGAATTGTCGGCCGGCTCCTGCGTCACGTCACGCGGATCGCCGTCGCCGCCCGAAATGTCGGGCACGCGCATGCGCTCGGGTGACTGCGGCAGGAACTGCGCCAGGATACCGCCGGCGCGCCACTGCTCGCGCGCACCGCCGGGGCCGGGCGTCAGCAGCTTGGCCACCGACAGCCGGAGGTCGGTCGGGATCTGCTCCGACTGGCGGAAATAGGTGCGCGCGGCGTCTTCCAGCGTCTCGCCGTCGAGCTGGACGATGCCCTGATAGCGCTGCGTGTGCGCGCCTTGGTCGATGGTCAGCGCCAAAACGCCGCTGCCCAGCAGCGTCTGCTGCGAGGTCTGGCCTGCGGCCACCAGGGCCTCCAGCCGGTCGGCATCGAAGCGCGCATAGGCGCGCAATGCCGAGGGCGTGGAGAAATCCGCGACCAGCATGTCGACAGGCCCGTCGGTGCGGGTCTGCAGGATGAACTTGCCTTCGAATTTGAGCGAAGTGCCGAGCAGCACCGTCAGCACACAGGCTTCCGCCAGCAGGCGGGCGACCGGCTCGGGATAGTCATGACGGTTGAGGATGGCGTCGAGCATCGGCCCGAGCTGCACGGTGCGGCCGCGCACGTCGAGCGGGCCTACCTCGAAGGGCACGACATGATCGTCGCCGGCATAGCCGAACTCGCCGAGTTTGGGGTGATGTTCAGTCACTTGATGCGTTTCCAACATGACAAAGCTCCAGGGCGCGGCCATGCGGCCCGGAGGGGTGCATGCGTCCAAACGCGCTTGATTTGCGTGATGGGGCGCAAATAGGCATCGCGCCGCCCCGGATCAAGCGCTTGGAGATCAAGCGCCTGGAGATCAAGCGCCCAGACACCAGGCCAAAACCGCCTTCTGGGCGTGGAGCCGGTTCTCGGCTTCGTCGAAGACAACCGAATGCGGACCGTCGATGACCTCGTCGGTGACTTCCTCGCCGCGATGCGCCGGCAGGCAGTGCATGAACAGGGCGTCGGGCTTGGCCCTGGCCATCAGCGCCGCATTGACCTGATAGGGCGAGAAGACATTGTGGCCGCGGGCGCGGTGTTCCTGGCCCATCGACACCCAGCAGTCGGTGACGATGCAGTCGGCTTGGTCGACGGCTTCCTCGGGCGAGCGGGTGAAGTGCAGCTTGCCGCCATTGCTCTTCGACCAGTCGATATGCTTTTGCGCCGGCTCGCTGCCTTCCGGCACTGCGACGTTCAGGTTGAAGCGGAACCGCGCCGAAGCTTCGAGCAGCGAATGCAGCACGTTGTTGCCGTCGCCGGTCCAGGCGATGGTCTTGCCGGCAACCGGACCGCGATGCTCCTCGAAGGTCATGATGTCGGCCATCAGCTGACAGGGATGGGTGTCGTCGGTCAGCCCGTTGATGACCGGAATCGTGGCATTCTCGGTCAGCTCGAGCAGCCGCTCATGCGACGTGGTGCGGATCATGATGGCGTCGACATAGCGCGACAGCACCTTGGCGGTGTCGGCAATGGTCTCGGAACGGCCGAGCTGCATTTCGGTGCCGGTCAGCATGATGGTCTCGCCGCCGAGCTGTCGCATGCCGACGTCGAAGGACACGCGCGTGCGCGTCGACGGCTTGTCGAAGATCATGGCCAGCACCTTGCCTTCGAGCGGTTTGGTCCGTTCGCCGGCCTTGAGGCGCGCCTTGCGCACCACCGCATCGTCCAGCATCAGGCGCAGATCGCCTTCGGAAACGGCGGAAAGATCGGTGAAATGGCGAAGGCTCATCGGGAATGGTTCTCGGGATTACTTCGCGGCGGCCGCGGCGATGGCGTCGGTCAGGCCCTTGGCGCCGGCGCGGATGCGATCGAGCGCTTCGCCGATCTCGGCGTCGGTGACGGTCAGCGGCGGCAGCAGACGAATGACGTTGTCGCCGGCCGGCACCGCCAGCAGATGCTGGTCGCGCAGCGCCATGTTGACCTTGGTGTTGGGCATGGCGCATTTCAGGCCAAGCATCAGGCCGCTGCCCCTGATGCCTTCGATGACATCGGGAAATTCGTCGGCGACCGCCGCCAGGCCCTGCTTCATCAGCAATGCCTTGCGCTGGACGTCTTCGAGGAAGCCGTCTTCCAGCACGACGTCGAGCACAGCGTTGCCGACCGCCATGGCCAGCGGATTGCCGCCGAAAGTGGTGCCATGCACGCCTGCCGTCATGCCGACGACAGCGTCGTCGGTGGCGAGGCACGCGCCCATCGGGAAGCCGCCGCCAATGCCCTTGGCAATCGCCATGATGTCGGGCGTCACGCCGGTCCATTCATGCGCGAACAGCTTTCCGGTGCGACCGATACCGCACTGGACCTCATCGAAGATCAGCAGCAGGCCGTGCTGGTCGCAGAGCTGCCGCAGCCGTTTCAAGGATTGCGTCGGCACCGGGCGGATGCCGCCCTCGCCTTGCACCGGTTCGATCAGGATCGCGGCGGTCTCTGGTGTGATCGCCTTCTCGGCGGCGTCGATGTCGTCGAAGCCGACCTGGTCGAAGCCTTCGACCTTGGGCCCAAAACCTTCGAGATATTTGTACTGGCCGCCGGCGGCGATGGTCGCCAGCGTGCGGCCGTGGAAGGCGCCTTCGAAGGTGACGACCCGGAAGCGCTCGGGATGGCCCTTGACGAACTGGTAGCGCCGCGCCGTCTTGATCGCGCATTCGAGCGCCTCGGCGCCGGAATTGGTGAAGAACACCTTGTCGGCGAAGGTGGCGTCAGCCAGCCGCTCGCCGAGCCGGGTCTGCCCCGGGATCTCGTAGAGATTGGAGACGTGCCAGAGCTTGGCCGCCTGTTCGGTCAGCGCCGAGACCAGATGCGGATGGCTGTGGCCCAACGAATTGACCGCGATGCCGCCAGCGAAATCGAGATATCGCTCGCCCTTGTCGGTAACCAGCCAGGTGCCTTCGCCATGATCGAAGGCCAAAGGGGCGCGGGCAAAGGTCTCGTAAAGCGCCGAACCGCTCATTATATGCGTCTCCGGTACCGGAAAAATCAAAAAAGCCGCCAAAGCGGCGGCCTTTGCGGCTTATCGTGTTTTTCGGCCATGAAGTCAACGAAAACGTCGTGCAGAGGCGCGTGGCCAGCTCCCGACGAGACGCCGGCTCATAAGCGACCGGGCAAGTTGGGGAAAACCTAAAAAACCGATTCGTGTTGCACCTGGGACTCTTGTCACCGAGTCAACACATGAGGTAATTGTAGTCGGGAAATAACTAGATTTCGTGCGGCGGACCTAATCACCTAATATATGTGGTGTCTGCCCCGGCAAAGATTGCCGGGTCGGGAACGGATTCCGGCTGCCGCACACTTAGCAGGAGCGCGGTCTCATGAACTGGACTGACGAGCGGGTCGAACTTCTCAGGAAACTGTGGTCGGAGGGCTTGAGCGCAAGCCAGATCGCCGCACAACTCGGCGGGGTCAGCCGCAACGCGGTCATCGGCAAGGTGCACCGGCTGAAGCTGTCGGGCCGCGGACGCTCGACCGCGACGCCGGCGCGTCAGAAGAAGACAACGCAGGGATCTTCGATCCAGAAATCGGTGCCGCGCGCCGCAACCACGCAGCGCCATGTCACGACGTCGATCGGGGCGAACGCGCTGCAGGCGCAGTTCGACGCCGAGCCAGTGGCGCGCCACTACATCCGCCCGGTCGAAAACGTCGTCGTGCCGATCTCGCGGCATCTGCAGCTCACCGATCTCACCGAGCGCACCTGCAAATGGCCGAATGGCGACCCGCTGTCGGAAGACTTCAACTTCTGCGGCAACGAGGCGGCTGAAACCGGACCTTACTGCAAGTACCACGCAAGGGTGGCGTTCCAGCCGGCTTCAGAGCGGCGCAGAAGCCGGTAGTTAGGAATAGGGATTGGGGACTGGGCAGTAGGGAATGGGGTAGCGCTCGTGAGGCGCTACCTTATTCTGCCTACTGCCTACTGCCTACCATCACAGCCACCCACTCTTCCGAAATCGCCAATACAAAAACGAGCAGATCAGCGCGATCGAGACCAATACGACGGGATAGCCGTATTGCATCTTCAGCTCCGGCATGTCGTCGAAATTCATGCCGTAAATGCCGGCGAGCGCCGTCGGCACCGCCAGGATCGCGGCCCATGAGGCCAGCTTCTTGGTGTTCGCGGTTTCCTGGCTCTGGCCGACCAGCAGGCTGGCTTCGAAAGCGAAGGCCAGAACCTCGCGCAGGCTGTCGATCTTTTCCTGCACGGTGCGGATATGATCGGTGACATCGCGAAACAGCGGATGCATGGCGGTATGGATCTGCGGCAGGTCGGCGCTGGTCAGCCGGCGGCAGACCTCGACCAGCGGCAGCGCCGCATTGCGCAGGCGCAACAGATCGCGGCGCAGCATGTAGAGCCGCTCGATGTCGGGACCGGTCATCGGCTTCAGCAGCACCCTGTCCTCGATCGCCTCGACCTCGTCCTCGATCTGCTCGAGCACCGGCATGTAGTTGTCGACGATGAAGTCGAGAATGGCGTAGAGGACGAAATCCTCGCCCTTGGCCAGTGAGTGCGGACAGCTTTCCCAGTGCTGGCGCACGGCGGCGTATGAGGTCGAGGGACCATGCCTGACGCTGACGATATAGCCTGAGCCGACGAACAGATGCGTCTCGCCGAAGGTGACGCGTCCGTCGATCAGCTGTGCAGTGCGGGCAACGATGAACAGCGCATCGCCATATTGCTCGATCTTCGGCCGCTGGTGCGGATGTTCGGCGTCTTCAATCGCCAGCTCATGCAAATGGAATTGCGCCTTGACGCGCAGCAGAAGCTCGCGGTCGGGTTCGAGCAGCCCGATCCAGACGACATGGCCCGACTTCTTGGCCCATTCACCGGCTTCCTCGATCGGAATGTCGGCGATGCGCTTGCCGGCGGTGTAGACGCTCGACGCGATGATGCCGGACGATGCCGGCGCCGGCTTGAACTCTCGGACATATTCCATCGCAGCCTCCTGAGCGCCTGGCCTTGGCCAGGAACCGAGACGCTAACATCCGGGTAGTTTAGCGCAATATGATTAAGCGTTCGAGGGGTGCGCGATCACTTCACCGGCAGCGCCGGAAAGGCAATCTTGTCGGTCTTGTCGCCCTTGGGACGCTCGGCCGGCAACTGCTCGCCGGTGACGATGTAGTAGATCGTCTCGGCAATGTTGGTGGCGTGGTCGCCGATGCGCTCGATGTTCTTGGCGCAAAACAGCAGATGCGTGCACGGCGTGATGTTGCGCGGATCTTCCATCATGTAGGTCAGCAATTCGCGAAACAGCGAGGTGTACATGGCGTCGATCTGGTCGTCGCGGTCGCGAACGAAGCCTATTTTCTCGACCGAGCGCGAGGCATAGACGTCGAGCACTTCCTTGAGCTGGGTCAAAGCGAGTTCGGCCAGCGCCTCGAGGCCGCGAAACAGGCTGGTCGGCTGGCGTCCGTCAATGACGCTGACCACACGCTTGGCGACGTTCTTGGCGAGGTCACCGACCCGTTCGAGGTCGGCCGAAATGCGGATGGCGCCGACGATCTCGCGCAGATCCGTCGCCATGGGCTGGCGCTTGGCGATGATGACGATGGCTTTGTCGTCGATTTCGCGCTGGCCATCGTCAAGCACGATGTCGTCACGAATGACCTTCTGGGCGAGGCCGGGATCGGCATTGACCAGCGCCTGGATCGCCTGCTCGACCATGCGCTCGGCATGGCCGCCCATCGCAGCGATGCGCTTCGCCAGGTATTTCAGCTCTTCGTCATAGGCGCTGACAATGTGTACGGACTGCATGGGCGAAATGCCTTCCTTAAATCTTTGGCCTGTTGAGTCGTTTTCCTCGACCCTGTGCTGATACGCTAGCCGGATGACAGAAAGAAGAAACAGGCAGTTAGCAGATAGTACCGCCTCAGCCTGCCGGCAAATGGACCGTGAACGCCGCGCCCTTGCCAACTTCCGACTTGATCGAAAGCCGGGCGTTGTGGCGCGTCAGAATATGCTTGACGATGGACAGGCCAAGACCGGTGCCTTTCTGCGTGCGGCTGCTCTCCACGTCGACGCGATAGAAGCGCTCGGTAATGCGCGGTATGTGCTCTTCCGGGATGCCCGGGCCATAGTCCCTGATGGTGACATCGATGCCCGGTTCCGGGCCGGCCTCGCCCCGCGCGATCGACACCGTGACGCGTCCGCCAGGCTGGCCGTATTTGCAGGCGTTTTCCAAGAGATTCTCGAACACCTGGAACAGCTCGTCGCGGTCTCCGGGCACGTCGAGCGGCCCCTCGGCGTAGTCGCGTTCGATGACGACGCCGTTCTCGCTGGCGAGCGGGCCCAGTGAATCGATGACGCTGTCGATGGTCTGGCGCAGATCGACCTCGGTTCCCGGCCTCAGGTAAGGCTTCATTTCAAGCCTCGACAGCGACAGGAGATCGTCGATGAGGCGCGCCATGCGGCCGGTCTGGTTCTGCATGATCTGCAGGAACTGCTCGCGCGCCGCCGGATCGTTGCGGGCCGGGCCGCGCAACGTCTCGATGAAGCCCGAGATCGAAGCAAGCGGGGTGCGCAACTCGTGGCTGGCATTGGCTATGAAGTCAGCGCGCATGCGGTCGATGCGGCGCGTCTCACTCTGGTCCTTGAATACCAGCACATAGAGATCGGTGGCGTGGCCGACCGAGGACGCGCTGACCCGGTAGGCGCGTTCCACCGGCAGCTTCTCGGTGTAGTCGACGGCATCGGAGGCGACGGCTCCCGACAGTACGCCGTCCAGCAATGCCTGCATTTCCGGGGCGCGGAATTTCAGCGACAGCGACAGGCCGGGCGCGATGCCGCCAAAGGCGGCATAGGCGGCGGCATTGGCGTGGACGATGGTGGCGGTGCGGTCGAAGATGATCAGCGGATCGGCAACGGCAGCCGCAAGATATTCGCCGGAAAGCCGCTGCAGCCCGCTCGCCTCGACCGTGGCAATGGTCTCAGCAGACCGGCTGGCGCCACCGGTTGGCAGAAGCGCGGCGGCCAGCAGCACCGTCAACGCAGCCAGGATGACATAGGCGGAGATACCGGCAAACCCATAAACGGCCATGATGGCGATCGCACCGGCGGCAAGCAGCCATCGGCTGTTCCACAGCCGGCCGGCGACGGCCTGCCCCGTGGTTGTCCGCTCTGCGCCGGTGTCAGCCATTCGTGCTTTCCGTGCTTCTGCGCCGGTCCCGCCGAAACTTCCGCTGGACCGGGTTTGAGGCCCCCCATAGCATGAGTCCGCAAGCTGGAAAGGTTCGTCTCGATGAAAAAAGCCAAGGAAAGTCCCGCCGCAGAGCCGGCAAAGGGGCCGCTGAAGATCAAGGTGGACGGCAAGGAGCGGGAGTTCGACATCGAAAACCCCGAACTTCCCAGCTGGATCGAGGACCACAAACTGACCGCAGGCGACTACCCCTACGACAAGAAAATGAAGAGCGAGGAGTATGACGAGACGCTGGAGCGGCTGCAGATCGAACTGGTCAAGGCGCAGGCCTGGCTGCAGGCGACCGGCAGCAGAGTGATGTCGCTGTTCGAGGGGCGCGATGCCGCCGGCAAGGGCGGCACCATCTCGGTGCTGCGCCAGTATCTCAATCCTCGAACCGCGCGCAACGTGGCGCTGACCAAGCCGACCCCGACCGAGGTCGGGCAGTGGTACTACCAGCGCTACGTCGCCCATTTCCCGACATCAAGCGAATTCGTCACCTTCGATCGCTCCTGGTACAACCGCGGCGGCGTCGAGCCGGTGATGGGCTTCTGCACACCGGAACAGCATGCAAAATTCCTCGACGAGACGCCGCATTTCGAGCGGATGATCTCCAATGAGGGCATCTATTTCTTCAAATTCTGGCTCAACATCGGCCGCGAGACCCAGCTCGAACGGTTTCACGACCGCCGCTGGTCGCCGCTGAAGAACTGGAAGTTCTCGCCGATCGATATTGCCGGCATCACCAAATGGGACGACTACACCAAGGCGCGCGACCAGATGGTCGAGCGCACGCACAAACAGTTCGCGCCCTGGATCATCGTGCGGGCCAATGACAAGCGACGCTCGCGGCTGGCCGTCATGCGGCGCATCCTGTTGTCACTGCCCTATGATGGGCGCGATCTCGACGCCATCGGCAAGGAAGACAAAAAGATCGTCGGCGAAGGGCCGTCGTTTCTCGAGAAGTAGAGACTGGCCTCGATAGGCAGAGGCTGAAATTACAGAGCCCACCCCCACACGGAGGTGGGCTCTGTGGCCATTGTCTAAAGCGCATCGCATTTGAACGGATTCACGCGACGCGCTTTAGGTCTTTGTTTCATGCATGTCGTTCTCTCAAAACCGGGGCCACTTTGAGCGACATGCATTAAAGCGCGTCGGGTGAAGACAGTCTCACGACGCCTGCCGCATGCCGAGCATGTGGGGGGTGCCCCTGGCCAACACCGGGGCGTGATGGTTGCGGCGCGAACGCACGACATCCAGCGTATGCTCGTTGAAGGTCAGCAGTGTGGCGACGACCTGCTGGTTGCCATAGGTGCGCTGGTAACCGAGCGGCGTCGCCAGGAAGTGCAACTGCAGCGTCCGCAGCACCCACACCGGCTCGACCTCGATAATGACCTGATCGACATTGCGAGCAAGGCCCCATTCGACGAAGCCGGCGATCAGTTCGGTGCCGACCGTAGACACGCCGCGCTTGCCATCGCGAAAGCCTGGCGCCACCGCGTAACGGGTTAGCTCCCAGACATTCGGTCCCGAAGGGCGCTTTCCCTCGCAGAGTTCCGGCATCACATCGCTAAGGAGATGCGGCCGTGTGGTCGGCAGCATCCGATGATAGCCTGCAAGCTCGCCATTGCGTATGACAAGGTGGTGTTCGGCCTCATCATGGTCGAATTGATCGATTTCGAGGCCGTCCGGGCGATCGAGATCGGTCCACCGCATCTCATCGACGAAGACCTTGTAACGCAGGCGATGGACGGCCTCCCATAGGTCGGGACGTTCCATCAGTTGTTGAGTGGTAAGGGAAAATAGCATTAGCCGTCTCCTGGGCTTAAGAGGAAGATACGGCCGGGCTTTCCCGAAAAAATTGCGCGAAGGTGTTGGCAAGGATTTCCAGGCTGCCACAGCCGACATGGCTAATATAGCTGCGTCTAAACGCCTCCGCGATGGCGTGCACCCTGTTGGCGACGCCGAGTCTGCTTTTGGCGTTAAGAAAGCATTAGCCGTCTCAAGAGGACGACAGGGGCCGGTCTTTTCTGAAGATATGACGCCAACACTGCGGCCATAAATTTCGGGCCGCCAGAACCGGCCTAGCTGATATAGCCGTGCCTGACTGCTTCGGCGACTGCCTGCACACGGTTGGCGGCGCCTAGTTTGCTCTTGGCGTTGAGAAGGTGTTTCTCAGAGGTATGCTCCGAGATGCCGAGGATCTGCGAAATCTCCCACTCGGATTTTCCGACCGCCGCCCATTGCAGGCATTCGCGCTCGCGCGGCGTTAATTCAATGTGATCGATAGATTTGCCGGCCGTCGTTTGAAGCTGCATGGCGCGGCCGATGGCATAGGTGGAGGCCAGCGAGACCATTGCGAATTCGGCTTCGGACAGTTCGACCGCCTCACCGCCCAGCGAGACCAGCGCGATCTGGCCTTCGAGCGTGATCAGCGGGAAGGCGAGGCCGTCACGCAGCTTGAACTGGCGGGCGTCGCGCATCACCTCGGCGCTGCTCTTGTCGGCGGGCATGCTTTGAACGGCATCGCGCCATTGGAATGGCGCCCGAAACTGCTTCAAATGGCTGACGACCGGATCGTGGTCGACGTAGTTGCGCGATAAGTAACGCTCCAGCCATTCGCTAGGCCAATCGCAGAGCAGCACATGGTCCTTCGTCTGGCTGCTTGGTGTACCGGGCTGCGGCACCGTTGCGGCTATCAGGGCCGTCAATCCGAAATTCGAGGTGACACTAAGTAGCTGCTCGCACACCGCAGCCGACGTGTCGGCACGCTGCACCCGGTCAATATATTCAAGTGTCCGGTCAAAATAACCCATCGCAACATCTACCCCATGTTGCCTACCGCTCTTGAGACCGATGCTACGTGCCTGCCCCGCACTTAGCCATCAACCCCGGATTGCAAAGCCACATCCTTAGCTTCTCTAACGCCAGCGACCGCCAACCCCGGGCCGACTCTGTGCGGCTATTTGCAACCTCGCCAAAGCATAACCCGAAATTTGCCCGTTGAAATCAAAAACAATTGTGCCTGCGCCGTTTTCGTATCACAAGCCAACGGCCAAGACGGGCGGAGTTTTTTGTGACATCACGCTGGATAACCATCGCCTTGCTGTCGATGCTGATGGGAGTGCAGCCGTTTGCCGGCGCTGCGCGGGCAGCGGAACCGCAGGTACCGGTGCTTTGGGATGCCAAGGAGCGGCTGCCGAAACCGGACCTTTCGGCGCTGCCGAGGCTCAGGTTCCTCACCACAACCGATTTCCCGCCCTTCAATTTTCTCGACGGCACGGGCCGATTGTCCGGCTTCCACATCGACCTGGCGCGGGCGATTTGCGCCGAACTCGACATCGCCGACAAATGCCAGATCCAGGCGCTGCCCTGGGCCGAACTCGACGACGCGTTGCAGAAGGGCGAAGGCGAGGCGATCATCGCCGGCATCGCCGCAACGCCGGAGACGCGGGCGAAGTACAGCTTTTCGCGCTCCTATCTACAGTTTCCGGCGCGCTTCATCATGCCGAAGACCAAGGCCTTCGCCGAGCCGATCCTCGACAAATTGCGCTCGAAGCGGGTCGGCGTGCTGGCCGGCTCGGCGCATGAAAAGATGCTGCGCGATTATTTCGGCACCGTGCAGATCATCCGCTTTCAACGGCCGGAAGACCTCTACAGCGACTTGAAGAGCGCCAAGATCGATGCCGCCTTCGGCGACGGCATGCGCTTTTCCTTCTGGCTGGGCGGCACGGACGCCGCCGGTTGCTGCCGCTTCGCCGGTGGACCCTACCTGGCGCCGGAATATCTGGGGTCCGGCATGACCATTGCCACCCGGGCCAGCGACCCAGCGCTGGCCGCAGCCATGGACTACGCGCTGCAGGAGATATCGGTGAAAGGCACCTTCGCCGAATTCTACCTGCGCTATTTCCCGGTCAGTTTCTTCTGATCCGGTTCTCGGTCCAGCTTTTTCTGATCCGGCCCCGGTCAGCTTCCTCTACGGGCTGGATCAGGTCAGCGTGCGCAGGCGGGCCTTCGCCCCGCGCGCGATGGCTGCGGCGGTCAGCGTGTCGAGATCGAGCTCACGCCGGATCAACTGCAGCACCCGCAATTCCTCCATGCGCATTTCGAGATCGACGGCGGCAACCTCGAAGGCCGCGGCATAGGCGGTGTCGTGCAGCCGTTCGGGCAAAATCTCGGCGACACGCTCGAGCACGCCTTCCAACCCATCCTTTTCATGCAGCATCTTCTGGCAGTCCTGCGCAATGGCGATCAGCCTGTCCTGCTTGAAATCCTCGAACACCGGCCAGCTGCGGACGACGTCGCCGATGCGCGCCAGTTCGATATCGGTCATGTCGCGATCGGAAGCCGAGGTGATGACCATCAGGTAGATCAGGGCTTCATGGGTGGACGGCAACGGCATTCAAAACTCCTTGATAGTGAGGGTCGAAGGTAGGGACGCCACGGCGCCGTCGCAACGAAAACGCCTGATATCGTTGACGCTCCGCCCTGTCGCGCCTAGAGACCCGGTTGAAAAATCTTACCAGCCGCGAAAGCCGGCCATGACTGGAACTTTGACATGACGGGATCAAACATCGCCGATCTCAACCCCGAAATGCTTGCGGCAGCCGCCGAAAGCAAGGCCTGGCCGTTCGAGGAAGCCAAAAAGATCATCGAGCGCTACAAGGGCGGCGACTTCCCGGAGATCGTCCTGTTCGAGACCGGCTACGGCCCGTCGGGCCTGCCGCATATCGGCACGTTCGGCGAGGTCGCGCGCACCTCGATGGTGCGCCATGCCTTTCACGTGCTGACCGGGAACAAGGTCAAGACCAAGCTGCTCTGCTTCTCCGACGATATGGACGGCATGCGCAAAATCCCCGACAATGTGCCGGATCGCGCAGCGCTCGAGCCCTATCTGCATATGCCGCTGTCGGCGGTGCCCAATCCGTTCGGCGGCGACTATCCGAGCTTTGGCGACCACAACAACGCGATGCTGTGCCGCTTCCTCGACACGTTCGGCTTCGACTACGAATTCGCCAGCGCCACGCAGTACTACAAGGCCGGCCGCTTCGATGCGATGCTGGTGCGCGCCGCCGAGCGCTATGAGCAGATCATGGCGGTGATGCTGCCGACGCTGGGGCCGGAGCGGCAGGCAACCTACAGCCCGTTCCTGCCGATCTCGCCGAAGAGCGGGCGCGTGCTCTACGTGCCGATGAAGCATGTCGACGCCAAGGCCGGCAACATCACCTTCGACGATGAGGGCACCGAGACCACGCTTTCGGTGACCGGCGGGAAGGTCAAGCTGCAGTGGAAGCCGGATTTCGGCATGCGCTGGGCAGCGCTCGGCGTCGATTTCGAAATGTTCGGCAAGGACCACCAGACGAACGCGGTGATCTACGACCGCATCTGCAACATTCTCGGCGGGCGCGCGCCCGAGCATTTCGTCTACGAACTGTTCCTGGACGAGAACGGCCAGAAGATCTCGAAGTCGAAGGGCAACGGGCTGACCATCGACGAATGGCTGCGCTACGCGCCGACCGAAAGCCTCGGCCTCTATATGTATCAGCGGCCAAGGCAGGCGAAAAAGCTCTATTTCGACGTCATCCCACGCGCCGTCGACGAGTACTACACCTTCCTCAACGCCTATCCGCGCCAGGACTGGAAGGAGCGGCTGGGCAATCCGGTCTGGCACATGCATGACGGCAAGCCGCCTGCCATCGACATGCCGGTGCCGTTCTCGCTGCTGCTCAACCTGGTCAGCGCCTCCAACGCGCAAAACAAGGATGTGCTGTGGGGCTTCATCTCCCGCCATACGTCTGGCGTGACCCCGGCAACGCATCCCGAACTCGACCAGCTGGTCGGTTTCGCCATCCGCTACTTCGACGATTTCGTGAAGCCGACGAAGACCTTCCGGCCGGCCGACGATGTCGAACGCGTGGCGCTGGAAGCGCTTGGCAACGCGCTTGCTGGCCTGCCGGCCAGCGCCGACGGCGAAGCGATCCAGAACGCTTCGCTCAACGTCGCGCGCAAGATCGAACGCTATCAGGACCATTCGAAGAAGAGCCCGGACGGCGGCCCTGGTGTCTCGGGCGCTTTCTTCCAGATGATCTACCAGGTGCTGATCGGCCAGGAACGCGGACCGCGCTTCGGTTCGTTCGCAGCCCTCTACGGCATCGCCGAAACCCGCGCCCTCATTGAGCGGGCGCTGGCTGGTCAGCTGGCGGCGTAATTTCCGTCCCGGCCGGCGGCGTGTCTATCGCCGGGGCATCGAGGATCGGTTGCGACGCCGTCGGTGCCGCAACAGGCGTTGGCGCCGGTGGCAGGCCGCCAAGATCGGGCGCGGCGCCAAAGATGCCCTTTTTGTCGGCGCGCGCCTTGTCGCCCGCTTCGACATAGGGGCCGCCTGCCGTGGCGCGTGCCCAGCCGTTTTCGACCAGCCACTGGCCGACATCCAGCTTGCCGATGCGGCATTCGGCGGCGATCAGCACACGGTCGGCCTCCGGCGGCACCTTGCAGGCAACGGCCCGGCCGCGCAGGAAAGACCGGAACGCGGTGCGCGCCCTGATACCGCAAGCCCAGGACTTGCCGCCCTCGGTGCAGGTCTCGTCTTGCCTGACGATGTCGATGCCGGAGACCGTCACGGAATAACCATTGGCTTCGATCAGGCCGGCGGCGGCCGCGACCGGCTGGAACAGTTTTGTTCCTCCCCAGTCGTCGACCGCTCTGCGCCCACGCGGCTTGGGCGGTCCGGCCAGCGCCAGGTCGCTCAGCGGCGCGCGTGGCTCAACCCGTTCAAGTTCTTCTGCCGGCAGCGGCGGCGGAGCGATGGCCTCGGGATCGATCGCCCTCGAATGCACCGGAGGCGAGTGCGCCGGAGGCTTGACGGGCTGGACCTCGGGGATCGCCGACGTCGCCGGCTCCTCGGGCACGGCCTCGGTGTCCGGGTCGATCTGGTCGACAGTAATGGCGGGGCCGTCGCGATGCAGCGCGCGACCGCCGGCGACGACAATGGCGACCATCACCGGGATCGGCAGGAGGGCTATGAGGATTTGAAGCAGACGCACCGCGAGACCTACTGGCTTGCCCAGACGATCCGCGCCACCCATTCGACATCGCGCATCGCGATGTCGCGGTCCGGGTGGTCGGGGTTGAGCGAAATCAGCACGATCGATTTCGTCGTCTGGCGGTCGAGCACCTTGGCCATGACTTCGCCGGCATTGGTCTTGACGACGACGCGGTCGCCCTTGCGGGTAGCGGCGCCCGGCTCGACGATCAGCACATCGCCATTGCGGTACAGCGGCAGCATGGAATCGCCCTGCACCTTCAACGCATAGGAGGTTTCGGTCGCCCGTGCCGGAAGCTCGACAAGGTCCCAGCCCTGGCCTGAGGGATAGCCGGCATCATCGAAGAAGCCGCCGGCGCCGGCCTGGGCAAAGCCGAGCAGCGGCACCGCCGAACGCTGCGCGGCTACCGAGCCCGAAGCGGCCTTGGCACGGCCTTCGACCAGCCCGGTGAATTCGTCGAGCGAGGCGCCGGTCGCCTCGATGATCTTCGCCAGCGATTCGGTCGACGGCCAGCGCGGCCGTCCATCCGAGGACAGCCGCTTCGATTTGTTGAAAGCGGTGGAGTCCAGACCGGCTCGCCGGGCCAGGCCGGAGGCCGACAACGAATAGCGCTCGGCGAGAGCGTCGATGGCTGCCCAAACTCGGTCATGCGAGAGCAATTCGCTCTCCTCAAAACAGGAAAAAATACCTTTTCCTTCTAACGCGCGGTCATCCGATTGTCCACCGGCGCGCGGCCCGATCTCTCAAAAAGCTGTGTGCGGCGAAGTCGTCATGGATGCCTCAAACTGCCTTGGCAAGGCTGCGCATCCCTGGTGGGAGGTCATGAAAACCCGCTCGGCCTCGGTCGGCGGCCTCGGTCGGCGACCGCGGTTGAACGGAGCGGGCAAGCGTCCTATTGGACAAGCCAAGGACGCTGTAGCATTTTGATTTGGCGCATGATCCTTTTCGAGAATCGATTCCGATTTTCGGGGTCATGCGCGAGGTCGGCGAGCATCATGTAGCGGGCGTTGTTGAGATGGAGGTTGAAGTCGATGTCGGCAGCGAAAAGCCAGGCGGCTTTCGCTGCCGACCGCGTAAGGCCACGGCGCCTTGCCGTGGCCATCATGCGCGCAAGGCGCCCTCAGACGTACATGGGGCGCTAGCTCAAGCGGCCTTCTTCACCTCGCCTTTCGCATAGGGATCGAAGCGCTGGTAGAAGGTCTCGCCCTTCTCGGCCAGGTCGAGCAGCAGCTTTGGCGCCTTGAACTCGGCGCCGTATTTCTTCTGCAGGCCCTTGGCTATTCTGACGAACTCCCTGGCGCCGATGCCGTCGATATAGGACAGCGCGCCGCCGGTGAATGGCGCGAAACCGAAGGCGAGGATCGAGCCGACATCGGCCTCGCGCGGATCGGTGACGATGCCTTCCTCCATCACCCGGGCCGCTTCCAGCGCAATGGTTACCAGCAGGCGCTGCTGCAGTTCCTCATAGTCGACCTTCTCGGCCTCCAGCTGCGGATAGAGATCCTTCAGGCCCGGCCACAGCTTCTTCTTGGCAGGCTTGGCGGGATAGTCGTAAAAACCCTTGCCGTTCTTGCGGCCGAAGCGGCCATGGGTGTCGACCAGCGTGTTGATCAACGCCATCTGCCTGGGGTCGACGGCCTTGTCGCCGAGATCCCTGATGGTCTGCTTCATGATCTTCTGGGCAAGGTCGATCGCCGTCTCGTCGGTCAGCGCCAGGGGGCCGACCGGCATGCCGGCGGCCTTGGCGGCGTTCTCGATCATCGGCGCCGGAACGCCTTCGATCAGCATCTTGTAGGCTTCCGACATGTAGCGCAGCACGCAGCGGTTGACGTAGAAGCCGCGCGTGTCGTTGACGACGATCGGCGTCTTCTTGATGGCGCGCACGAAATCGATCGCGGTGGCCAGCGCCTTGTCGCCGGTCTTCTTGCCCAAAATGATCTCGACCAGCATCATCTTGTCGACCGGCGAGAAGAAGTGGATGCCGACGAAATTCTTCGGCCGCGCCGAATTCTTGGCCAGTGCGGTGATCGGGATGGTCGAGGTGTTGGAGGCGAAGATCGCCGACGATTTCAGCACGGCTTCGGCCTGCTCGGTGGCAGCCTTCTTGACGGCCGAATCCTCGAACACCGCCTCGACCACCAGATCGCAGCCGGCGAGATCGGCATAGTCGGCCGACGGCGTGATCAGCGACAGAAGTCTGTCCTTCTCCTCGGGCTTGACGCGGCCCTTCTTGACCTGATCGGAGATCAGGCTGTCGGAATGCGTCTTGCCCTTTTCGGCCGACGCCATGTCGCGGTCGAGCAGGACGACCGGGATGCCAGCCTTGGCGGTGACAAAGGCGATGCCGGCGCCCATGAAGCCGGCGCCGAGAATACCGATCTTCTTGAACTTGGTCTCCGGCACGCCGGCCGGGCGGCGGGCGCCCTTGTTGAGCTCCTGCAGCGAGACGAACAGCGAGCGGATCATCGCTGCTGCTTCCTTCGACTGCATGATTTCGGTGAAATAGCGCTGTTCGATCCGCAGACCGGTGTCGAACGGCACCAGCAGGCCTTCATAGACGCATTTCAGGATCGCCGCGGCGGCCGGATAATTGCCGTAGGTCTCGCGGCGCAGGATGGCGATGGCCGGCGGCCACAGATTGAAGCCGGCCGGCGTATAGATTTGGCCGCCAGGCAGCTTGAAGCCCTTCTCGTCCCAGGGCTGGACGGCTTTCAGGCCGTTCCTGATCATCGCCTTGGCGGTCTCGATCAGCTTGCCGGGTTCGGCGATCTCGTGGATCAGCCCCATCGCCTTGGCTTTCTGCGGCGACAGCGTCTGGCCGGTGGTCAGCATCTGCAACGCCTGCTGCTGGTCGGTCAGGCGCGGCACGCGTTGGGTGCCACCGGCGCCGGGGAAGATGCCGACCTTGACTTCCGGCAAGGCCATCTTGACCTTTTCGGAGTCAGCGGCAACGCGGCCATGACAGGCCAGCGACAGCTCGAACGCGCCACCCATGCAGGTGCCGTTGATCGCCGAGACCCAAGGCTTGCCCGACGTTTCGAGCTTGCGCCACAAGCCACCCATGCGGCCGGCATTGTCGAACAAAAGCTGTGCCGCCTTCTCCGGGTCCTTGGTCTTCTCCTTGGCAAATACGGCCAGCATCTTCTGCAGCATGGTCAGGTCGGCGCCGCCGGAGAAGCTGTCCTTTCCCGAGGTGATCACCGCGCCCTTGATGGCGGCGTCGGCCACCACATGGTCGATGATCTTCTCGAGCTCGTTCATCACCTCTTCGGTGAAGACGTTCATCGAGCGGTCCGGCATGTTCCAGGTGACCAGCGCGATGCCGTCTGCGTCGGTGTCGACCGTGAAGTTTGTATAAGTCATGTCTCTCTCCTTCCGGCCGAAAATCAGACGCGTTCGATAATCGTTGCGGTGCCCATGCCGGCGCCGATGCAGAGCGTCACCAGAGCGGTGTTCAAATCGCGGCGCTCGAGCTCGTCCAGCACCGTGCCCAGGATCATCGCGCCGGTGGCGCCGAGCGGATGGCCCATGGCGATGGCGCCGCCATTGACGTTGATCTTGTCGTGCGGGATTTCGAATGCCTGCATGTAGCGCAGCACCACTGAGGCGAAGGCCTCGTTGAGCTCGAACAGGTCGATATCCGACAGCTTCATCTTGGCGCGCTTCAGAAGCTTCTCGGTGACGTCGACCGGACCGGTAAGCATCAGCACCGGCTCGGAGCCGATGTTGGCAAAGGCGCGGATGCGGGCGCGTGGCTTCAGGCCCATCGTCTTGCCGGCCTTCTTCGAGCCGAGCAGTACGGCGGCCGCACCATCGACGATGCCGGACGAGTTGCCGGCATGGTGGACGTGGTTGACCTCTTCGACTTCCGGATGCTTCTGCACGGCGACCGCGTCGAAGCCGCCCATTTCGCCAGGCATGACGAAGGACGGGTTGAGCGAGGCCAGCGACTGCATGTCGGTCGACGGCCGCATATGCTCGTCATGATCGAGGATGGTGAGGCCGTTCTGGTCCTTGATCGGTATGACGGAGTTCTTGAAACGGCCATCGGCCCAGGCCTTGCCCGCACGCTTCTGGCTCTCGACCGCATAGGCATCGACGTCGTCGCGCGAAAAACCGTATTTGGTGGCGATCAGGTCGGCCGAAATGCCTTGCGGCACGAACCAGCCGGGCAGGCCGACGGACGGGTCCATGAACCACGCGCCGCCCGAGGCGCCCATGCCGACGCGCGACATCGATTCCACGCCGCCTGCAATGACGATCTCGTCGGCGCCTTGAGCGATCTTGGCGGCGCCGAAATTGATGGCGTCGAGGCCTGAGGCGCAGAAGCGCGAGATCTGCATGCCCGGCGCCTTGTTATCGTAGCCGGCCTCGAAGGCGGCGGCACGCGGAATGACGGAGCCGGCTTCGCCGACCGGATCGACGCAGCCGAAGATGATGTCGTCGACGTTTGCAGTGTCGAGGCCGTTGCGGTCGCGCAACGCTTCAAGCGTCCTGGCCGCAAGCCGCACCGCCGGCACCTCGTGCAGCGAGCCATCCTTCTTGCCCTTGCCGCGCGGTGTGCGCACGGCGTCATAGACATAAGCTTCAGCCATTTGCTTGCTCCTTGCTTTGCCGACGTCGCTCTCAGAGAGAGCGGCCGATCAGCAATTTCATGATCTCGTTGGTGCCGCCGTAGATGCGCTGGACGCGGGCGTCGCGGAACATGCGGGCGATCGGATATTCATTCATGTAGCCATAGCCGCCATGCAATTGAAGGCATTCGTCGACGACTTTTCCCTGCAGGTCCGAGAGCCAGTATTTCGCCATCGACGCCGTCACCGGATCCAGCCCGCCATTGATGTGGCGGGTGACGCAATCATTGTAGAAGACGCGGCCGATGGTGGCCTCGGTCTTCAGTTCGGCGAGCTTGAACTGGGTGTTCTGGAACTCGATGATCGCTTTGCCGAAGGCCTTGCGGTCCTTGACGTAGTCGATGGTCAGAGCAAGCGCGCGCTCGATCATGGCGATCGCGCCGGTGCCGATCTGCAGGCGCTCCTGCGGCAATTGCTGCATCAGCTGGATGAAGCCCTGTCCCTCTTCGTGGCCAAGCAGGTTCGAGGTCGGCACGCGCAGATCATTGAAGAACAGCTCCGACGTGTCGTTGGCCTTCAGGCCGATCTTGTCGAGGTTGCGGCCGCGTTCGAAGCCTTCGGCCTCGTCGGCCTCGACGACGATCAGCGAGGTGCCCTTGGCGCCTTTGGCCGGATCGGTCTTGGTGACGACGATGATGAAATTGGCCAGTTGGCCATTGGTGATGAAGGTTTTCGAGCCGTTGATCTTGTACTGGTTGCCGTCCTTCTCGGCGCGCGTCTTGACGCCTTGCAGGTCGGAGCCGGCGCCCGGCTCGGTCATGGCGATGGCGCCGATCAGTTCGCCGGTTGCCAGCTTCGGCAGCCATTTCTTCTTCTGCTCCTCGGAGCCGTAATGAAGGATGTAAGGGGCAACGATCGCATTGTGCAGGCCGATGCCGAAACCGTCGACGCCGACATGGCCGATCGCCTCGATGATGGCGCTCTCATGCGCGAAGGTGCCGCCGGAGCCGCCATATTCCTCCGGCATCGAGGCGCAGAGCAGGCCGGCGGAACCTGCCTTGCGCCAGCTCTCGCGGTCGACCATCTCGTTCTTCTCGAACTCGTCGTAGCGCGGCGCGATCTCTTCCGACATGAAGCGATGCGCCATGTCGTAGAGCATGCCGACTTCGTCCGCCGCCCAGGCGGGCTTCGGCAAGGAGAGCACTTCGGCTGGATTTGTCATGCCGTTTCTCCCGCGCCAACGTCCCCCTCCCCCTCGAGGGGAGGGTGGCCGCGAAGCGGTCGGGTGGGGTCGCCGATGACGTGCTCGACCTTATCTTCGGAATTGACGCGGGTTTGGGGCATTGCGATCATCTCCTACCAAAGCGCCAACCAGCCGGCGCACTGCACGCAAGGACCCTCCCGGCCCTTCGGGCCACCCTCCCCTCAAGGGGGAGGGGGACGCCAGCCATTTCTAGAACGCTTCCGCAGGCAGCGCCATTAGCGTGTCCGCACCACTGGAAATGCGGGCGAGATGTGCCGATGTCTCGGGCATGATCCGCTCCATGAAGAAGCGCGCCGTCACCACCTTGTTGTCGTAGAAAGCCCCATTTTCGTGGACAGATTGGGAGCCATTGGCGCCGGTCTTGCCGAGCGCGGCCTTGGCCATCTGCGCCCACATGTAGCCGAGCGCCACAAGGCCAAAGAGATGCATGTAGTCGGTGGATGCGGCGCCGGCATTGTCGGGCTTGGCCATGCCGTTCTGCACCAGCCACATCGTCGCCGCCTGCAGATCGTTGAGGCCCTTCTTCAACGCCTTGGTGAACGGCGCCAGCTTCTCGTCGGCACGGTTCTCCTCGCAGAACTCGCCGACGTCCTTGAAGAAAGCCTGCACTGCGCGGCCGCCATTCAGGCCAAGCTTGCGGCCGACAAGGTCGAGCGCCTGGATGCCGTTGGCGCCTTCATAGATCATGGCGATGCGGGCATCGCGCACGAATTGGCTCATGCCGTGTTCTTCGATATAGCCGTGGCCGCCGAACACCTGCTGCGCCATGACGGCATGGTCGAAGCCCTTGTCGGTGAGCACGCCCTTGATCACCGGCGTCAGCAGGCCTGTATAGTCGTCGGCCGCCTGGCGATCCTTGTCGTCGGCGGAGCGGTGGGCGATGTCGGACTTGATCGCCGTCCACAGCGCCAGCGCGCGGCCGGCCTCGTTGAAGGCCTTCATGGTCATCAGCGAGCGGCGGATGTCGGGATGGACGATGATCGGATCGGCTTGTCTGTCCGGCGCCTTGGCGCCCGACAGCGAGCGGCCCTGCAGCCGGTCCTTGGCGTAGGAGACCGCGTTCTGGTAGGCGATCTCGGACAGCGACAGGCCCTGCAGGCCGACGCCGAGGCGGGCTTCGTTCATCATCGTGAACATCGCCTTCAGGCCGCCATTGGCCTCACCGAGCAGCGTGCCTTCGGCCTCGTCATAATTCATGACGCAAGTCGAATTGCCGTGTATGCCCATCTTCTCCTCGATCGACCCGCAGGAGAGCGTGTTCTTCTCGCCCGGATTGCCCGAGGCATCGAGCTTCAGCTTTGGCACGATGAACAGCGAGATCCCCTTCACGCCTGCCGGCGCACCTTCGATGCGGGCCAACACGAGATGGACGATGTTTTCCGACATGTCGTGCTCGCCGGCCGAGATGAAGATCTTCTGGCCTGAGATCTTGTAGGTGCCGTTGCCGTTCGGCACCGCCTTGGTGCGCAGCAGGCCGAGATCGGTGCCGCAATGCGGCTCGGTCAGGTTCATGGTACCGGTCCAGGACCCCTCGACCAGCTTCGGCAGCCATGTCGCCTTCTGCTCGTCGGTACCGTGTGTGATGATCGCAGCGATAGCGCCTTGAGTCAGGCCGGGATACATCATCAGCGCCATGTTGGCCGAAACCATGTATTCGGCAACCGCGGTGTGCACGGCATAGGGCAGCCCCTGGCCGCCGAACTCGATGGGCGCCGCCAGTCCCATCCAGCCGCCTTCGCGATACTGGTCGTAGGCTTCCTTGAAGCCCTTCGGCGTAATCACCGAGCCGTCCTCATGGCGCACGCAGCCTTCGATGTCACCGACGCGGTTCAGAGGATGCATAACGTTTTCGGCGAGCTTGGCGCCTTCGGCGAGGATCGCCTCGACAACGTCGGGCGTCGCGTCGGCAAACCCGGGAAGGTTGGAATATCGCTGATAACCCAGCACCTCGTTGAGCACGAACAGCGTGTCCTGGACCGGCGCCCTGTAGATCGGCATGTGTTCCTCCACCATGCGGGTCTTGGCCGCGAGATCGGGCCCCGAACATGAGGTTGGGGCGGCACGCCGGCCAATGTCGAAAGCGAGATAGCAAAAATTGACGTTTGCGTAAACGTCAATTTTGTCGCCGGGACAAAATTTACCTATGCCAGCCTGTCGCACGAGCGGTGCATGGCTTTGTGCAAAGCGAGGGGGGTCAAACAAAAAGAGCCGCGCGGGCGGCCGCGCGGCTCTTAAGTTCAAAGCTTTCGCCGGGAGCTGCGGAGCAAAATCAGCTGGCGGCGCTGGCCGGGGCCGAACGCTCGGACAGCATCTGGCGCACGGCCGACATCGAGCCGCTCAGCTCGTTGATGGCGTCGTCGATCAGCGCGCGCTGCTTCTGCAGGCGGGCTAGCTGCTTCTCCGACTTGTCGAGAGCCAGCCGCAATTGCTTGGTGTTGGATCCCGTGGGATCGTAGAGATCCATCATCTGCTTGACGTCGCGCAGCGAGAACCCGACCTTGCGGCCGAGCAGGATCAGCTTCAGCCGCGCCTTGTCGCGGCGCGTGTAGAGGCGCGTTGCCCCATCGCGTTTCGGATTGAGCAGGCCCTTGTCTTCATAGAAACGCAGCGTGCGCAGCGTCACGCCGTATTTCTTGGCCATCTCGCCGATGCGCACGAGCTCCTCACTGGCTTCGGCAGACATATTGTTGGTGTTGGCCGCGGCTTCGCCGGGCGAAACAAGTTTCATAGTCACTGGCTTTCCCCTGTCGTGGCATCGCGGTCTCGGACCTTGCAACGCCTGAGTGGAAGCGGGGGCATGCTTCCAGTCGTGGTTTCAACTAATTCATCGCAAAAGGCACGAACGGCGCCCCTCTTACGTTTACGTCAATTCTATATCGATAGCCGCCGCATGACGCAAGGGCGTTCTGGGATTGCGAAACCTTATGCCGCACCCCCGGCGCCGGGTCCGAACGGGCACCGCCTGTATTTCAGCAATGCCGTAACTTCTTAAGCTTGGTTAACACCTTGTTTACCACGATGGGTGAAATGTGCGGATGTCGGTCACCCGTGTTTATCCTGTAGCGAATTTTTCACGGTTTTTCGGAGAGCGGGCCTGGCCCGGGAAGCTCGTCTTCCGCCGCAGCAGTGCCGCGCGGCCGCCTTCGTTCCCGACAAGGACTTGGGAAACTGGCAGCAAGCCGGCCATTCTGAAAAACGGATGCATCGATGAACAGCAAGCGGTCCTATCTCGATACACTCAACGCCGGCAGGCCGCGCAGGCCGAACACCACACTTGATGAATTGAACCGCTCGCTGGAAACGCTGGAGCAGCGGCTGGAGCGCAAGCGCGAGGACGCCGCCGAGCGCTTCGATCCGCGCCGGCCGCCGGCAGAGCCGCGCTACGCAAGCGCCCAGCCCTACGCCCCGCCGCGCTGGTACGAGGACCCGCAGCCCACGCCGCGGCCGAAAGGCGCCGGGCCGGCCGGCTTCGACCAGAACTATCAGGCGATCGCGCGCGACATCGACCGCGTGCGCGGCCAGGAAGACAGCGTCGCCGTGGTCGGCAAGATCGCCGGCGAATTGCGTGGCCTGCGCGAGGAACTGCGCCATCAGATGACGGCCGGCCTGCAGCGCGAATTCGCCGCGTTGCGCAAGGACATCGAACGGGCCTTCCAGGCGAGCAACCAATCGGGTGGTCAGGCAGGCGGCTTGCCCGGCAAGGGCAGCGCCGAACTCGGCGTCGAATTCGAGCGGCTGTCCGGCGCAATCCAGACGCTGGCCGAGAAGAGCGACGACCGAAGCGTCAACATGCTGCGGCTCGAGCTCGAGCAGGTAAAGACGGCGCTCGACACATTGGCGCGCGAGGAAAGCGTGCTGAAGGTCGACCGCCGCTGGGACGATTTCGACCGCCGCTGGAGCGCGTTCGAGGACCGTGTCGACGCCGACCAGCGCAACCGTGCCGACGGCCCCGGATTTTCGGCCCTGACCGACCGGCTCGAACAGATCAGCAATGCCGTCCACAATCTGCCGGAATCGCTGTCGCTGCGCTCGATGGAAGAAAAGGTCCGCACCCTTGCCGGCGCCGTCGATCATTTCGTCAGCCAGCAGAGCAACCGCGGCGGCGACACGCTTGGCCTGATCGACGAACGGCTTGATGAGATTTCGCGCGCCATCGTCGCCTCGACCGTCGCCGCACAGGCCAATTCCTTCGACCCCGAACCCTTTGAACGCATCGAGAAGCGGATCGCCTCGCTGGCGCAGCAGATCGAGGAAGTCGTGCAGGTTCGTCCGAGCGGCGAGGTTCTCGACCGTCTCAGCACGCTGTCGAACAGGGTCGACGAGCTTGCCGGCCGCGCCAATCTGCCGGAACAGGCGATGGAGCGCCTCGGCAAGCAGATCGCGATGATCGCCGACAAGATCGACCGCGCCCCGGCCATGCCCGACGCCGACTATATCTTCCAGGGTCTGGAACAGCGCTTCGACGTGCTGTCGGGCATGATGGAACGTCGGCAGGGCGATGCCATCGAACAGGGCAACATGCTGTTTCGCGATCTCGAGCGGCGGCTGGACGAGGTTGCCGACCGGCTGGACCAGCGCCAGCCGCAGGCTGACAGCGCCGGCATCATGGACGCCATCGACGCACGCTTCACCGCGCTCGCCCAACGCATGGAGACGCGCATTCCCGATCCTGCCAACGAGGCGGCGATCCGCGGCCTGGAAAGCCGGCTCGAAGACATTTCAAGCCGGCTGGAATCGTCGGCCGCGCAGGTCGCCGGCATCGATCCGGCACTGATCCGCAGCCTTGAGGCGCAGGTCTCCAGCCTATCGGCGCATCTGTCGAAGCCCGGCACGCCGCTGCCGGAATTCGAGGACATCAGCCCGCGCCTCAACGAAATCGAGAAGTCGCTGGCCGGAACCCGCGAATCCATCATGGGCGCGGCACGCGAAGCAGCCGAGAGCGCCGTGCGCTCGCTGGCAGATTCCAACGCCAACACCGCGGCCGTTACCGGCCTTGCTCAGGATCTGAAGACGCTGGAAGCGCTGACGCGCCGTTCGGACGAGCGCAATTCACGGACATTCGAGGCTATCCACGACACGTTGCTCAAGATCGTCGATCGTCTGGGCTCGCTGGAGACCAGCGAACCGGCCGAGGCGGTGAGCGAGCTTCTGGATGCCCAGGCCGAGCCGGCGCGGCGGGCCCGCGCTGCACGCGCCTCCAAGATTTCGGTGCAGGACGCGCCGTCGATGAATATCGACCAGCCGCTGCCGCTGACCGGAGACATGGCCGATCTCGACGGCCGCGCCGCCGCCATCATGCGCAGCGAGCCGGATATGCGCGCCGACCCGGGTACGCGTAGCGACCCGGTCATGGGCAGCGAACCCGTACGGCGCTCGCCAGCCGAGGCTGCCGCGGCCGCTGCCCAGGCAGCGCTCGGTTCCGACAGGATTGCCGAGAAAGGCGAAGCCACGGCCAAGAAGTCGCTGTTCGGTGGATTTGCGCGCGCCTTCAGGGGCAAGAAGCCGGCTGACATGCCGCCGCTTGCCGGCTCGGGGCCCAATGTCGACCTGCCGAGCGTCGATCTCGACGAGCCGCTCGATCCGAAGCTCGCCAACCGGCCGTTGGAGCCGGGCTCCGGCGCGCCCGACCTCAACGCCATCATGAAGCGCGTACGCGACGAACGTGGCCCACCGGTGCGCCAAAACTCCGGCGATGCGTCGAAATCCGACTTCATTGCCGCGGCCAGGCGCGCGGCGCAGGCCGCGGCCGCCGAGGCCGACGCGTTGAAACGCCAGTCTACCATGAAGGGCCCGGTCAAGGCGCTTCGTATCGGCGACCTGCTCAAGGCGCGGCGCAAGCCGATCCTGATGGGAGCGGTCGCGATCATGCTGGCGCTTGCCGGCCTCCAGTTGGGCAAGGCCTTCTTCGCCGACCCGGTCGAGGTCGCAAGCAACGATACAGCGCCGATCGTCGCCTCGCAGCCGGTCGAGACTGCCTCGGTCAACGCTGCCAGCCAACCCAAGGCAGAACAGCAGGTGGCCGTTCAGGACGTGCCGGCCCGGATCGTCAGGCAGGCGGAGCCCACGGAACCGCCAGCTGGCAACGATGCGCCAATGAATGCGGCCTCGGTCGCTGGGCCCGAAGTGCCGGCGGTGGAGCCCGCGCCAGCGCCGATGGCTTTGGCCGATCCGGCCCCCGCGCCAAATGCAATGCTGCCGACCACCGCCACTGCGGAACCGGCGGCTGCCGACGCGCAGCCTGCGGCCGCCGTCATGGCGCCCTCGGCCTCGGATACGACGGCCTCGGATACTACCGGCGCCGTTCCGCCGGCTGATGCCGCGGTAGCACCTGTCGTGGCCAAGATAGACGTTCCGGCCGATGCCGGCCCGCAAGCCTTGCGCGACGCGGCTGCCGGCGGTGACGCCAAGGCGCTGTTCGAGCTCGGTTCGCGCTATGCTGAATCGCGCGGCGTCAAGGAAGACATGGCGGCAGCGGCCAAATGGTACGAAAAGTCGGCCGAGCTCGGCTTCGCACCGGCGGAATACCGCATCGGCAATTTCTACGAGAAGGGCATCGGCGTCACGCGCGACGTCAAGAAGGCAAAGACCTTCTACCAGCTCGCCGCCGCGCAGGGTAATGCCAGCGCCATGCACAATCTGGCCGTTCTGTTTGCCATGGCCGCCGACGGCGTGACCGACAATGAATCGGCCGCGCACTGGTTTCAGGCGGCGGCCGATGTCGGCGTCAAGGACAGCCAGTTCAATCTCGGCATCCTGGCGGCAAAGGGCGTCGGCATGAAGCAGAGCCTGGAGGAATCCTACAAATGGTTCGCGCTCGTCGCCAAGACCGGCGACAAGGATGCGGCTGCAAAGCGCGACGAAGTCGCCACTGCGCTGCGCCCCGAACAGCTGGAGCGGGCGCGCGCCGCCACGGAACTGTGGAAGCCGAAGCCGCTCGACCCGGCGTCCAACTCGGCCGACATTCCTGAATCCTGGCAGGAAGGCACGCCGCAGACCACCGCCAGCGTCGACATGAAGAAGGCGGTCAAGAACATCCAGCTCATCCTCAACAAGAACGGCTACGATGCCGGCGGCGCCGATGGCGTGATGGGCGGCAAGACCAAGACCGCAATCATGGCTTTCCAGACCGACAACAAGATGCAGGCGACCGGCGAAATCGACGAAAAGCTGGTGAAGGCGCTGCTGGCGCACAAATAACGGCAGATGCGTCGCTAACGCGACGCCCTTGCCATACATTTGCCTGTTAACTGCTTGAGATGTTTTTTGTTTCGGTAGGGCGACGGGGTTTGATCCCACTGCCCCGGCGGTGCAAGAAAGAATTGGCTTTTCGGTGCGACAATGCCCTGGAATGGCTGCAATCGCCGACAGGCAAACTGATCGAGACTGACGGGTGGGCATCTATCTCCCGATCGCGGAAATTTCCGTCAACGTCTTCGTGCTGCTGGCAATGGGCGCGGCGGTGGGTTTCCTGTCGGGCATGTTCGGGGTCGGTGGCGGCTTTCTGATCACGCCGCTCTTGATCTTCTACAACATCCCGCCGGCAATCGCCGTTGCTACCGGTGCCAACCAGGTTATCGCCTCCTCCTTCTCCGGCGCGCTGTCGCACATGAAG
Source organism: Mesorhizobium sp. C432A (assembly GCF_030323145.1). NCBI lineage: Bacteria > Pseudomonadati > Pseudomonadota > Alphaproteobacteria > Hyphomicrobiales > Phyllobacteriaceae > Mesorhizobium > Mesorhizobium sp. C432A. Next base: position 362,858 of record NZ_CP100470.1, read on the forward strand.
CGCGGCACGCTCGACTTCAAGCTCGGCGGGGTGCTGCTGGCCGGCGGCATCGTAGGCTCGACCGGCGGTATCTTCGTCTTTGCCTTCCTGCGTCGGCTCGGCCAGCTCGATTTGTTTATCTCACTGCTTTACGTCGTGCTGCTTGGCACCGTCGGCGGGCTGATGCTGGTCGAGAGCGTCAATGCGCTGCGCGCGACGCGCAGCGGTGCGGCGCCGGTCTTGAAGAAATCCGGCCAGCACAACTGGATCCACCGGCTGCCGCTGAAGATGCGCTTCAGGGCCTCGAAGCTGTTCGTCAGCGTCATTCCGGTGCTGGGGCTCGGCGCCGGCATCGGCTTCCTGTCGTCGATCATGGGTGTCGGTGGTGGCTTCATCATGGTGCCGGCGCTGATCTACCTCCTGAAAGTGCCGACCAACGTCGTCATCGGCACCTCGCTGTTCCAGATCATTTTCACCTCGGCCTACACCACGCTGGTCCACGCCACCACCAACCAGACGGTCGACGTCATGCTTGCCTTCCTGCTGATGGCGGGCGGCGTTGCCGGCGCGCAATATGGCACCAAGGCAGGACAGAAGCTGCGCGGCGAACAGCTCAGGGCACTGCTGGCGCTGCTGGTGCTGGCGGTTGCCATCCGGCTTGCCATCGATCTCTTCGTCACGCCGCCAAACCTCTATTCGCTGACCGCCGCGGGCCTGAACTGATGCCGCGGTGGGGGATTTTTTCGGCCGCCGTTTTGCTTTTCGCCCTCGCTCTGCCGGCGGCAGCGCAATCGCCGAACCCCTTGCCGGAAGGCATCCAGATCGGTCTCTCCACCGACGCGGTGTCGATCACCGCCGGCTTTTCCGGCGCCGACCTGACCATTTTCGGTTCGCTGGAAAATCCCGACCCGCTGGTCGCGCGACAGGGGCGCTACGACGTCATCGTCGTGCTCGAAGGCCCGCCGCGGCCGGTGGTGGTGCGCCGCAAGGACCGGGTGCTCGGCGTCTGGGTCAATCTGGAATCCGAGACCTTCGAGAACGTGCCGGTATCCTACTCCGTCGCCACGACGCGGCCGCTGCAGGACATCACCGAACCCAACAGCTACAAGCAGCTGTCGCTCGGCGCCTCCAACCTTTACATGCAGCCGGCCGAGGTAACCGACAGTCCGGCGACGATCGAGGAATTCACCGTGGCGCTGCGCGAGCGCAAGGCGGCGACCGGCCTCTATAGCGAGAATGTCGGCGGCGTGCAGTTCTTGTCGCAGAACCTGTTTCGCGCCACGGTGCGGCTGGCGCCCAACGTCCCGGTTGGAACCCATAAAGCCCGCGCGTTCCTGTTCAAGAGCGGTCTGTTCCTCAAGGAAAGCTCGGCCCAGCTCGAAATCCGCAAATCGGGCTTCGAACAGTCGATCTTCCGCGTCGCGCATGATTACTCGTTTCTCTACGGCGTCTTCTCCGTGTCGCTGGCCATGATCACCGGCTGGCTGGGCAGGCTGATTTTCCGCAGGGATTGACGCGCAGGACCCATTTCCGGGGAAAAGGGGTTCCCCTTTTCTCAGTCTTGCGATAGACCGCCGCCTCCCAACCCTCGGGTAACACGCACAATCATTCGGCAGAGCGGTCAGGCCTCTGGACGGCGCGCGTCTTGCGGACGCCTGCCACAGCGACGACCCAATGACAGGAGGCTGCAATGCACCAGGCATTTGGCGGCATCGATTTCGGCACGTCCAATTCTACGGTGGGCGTGATCCGCAACGGCCAGGCACGGCTGGTGGCGCTGGAAGGTGAACAGCCGACATTGCCAAGCGCGGTTTTCTTCAACTTCGAGGACGGTCACACCTATTTCGGCCGCCGCGCCATTGCCGACTACACCGATGCCATCGAAGGCCGGCTGATGCGGTCGCTGAAGAGCGTGCTCGGCAGTTCGCTGGCGCATGAGAAGACGCGGATCAAGGCCCGGCAGATCGGTTTCATCGACATTGTCGGCATGTTCGTCGGCCATTTGAAGAAGCGGCTTGAGGAAGATGCCGGCGCTCCGGTGGAGAACGTTGTGCTCGGCCGGCCGGTGCAATTTGTCGACGACGATGTGGAAGCCGATGCCAAGGCGCAAAGCGAGCTTGAAAAAGCGGCGCGCGCGCAAGGCTTCAAGCACATCGCCTTCCAGTTCGAACCGATTGCGGCAGCACTCGACTATGAGCAGGACGTGAAGCGCGAGGAACTGGCGTTGATCGTCGACATGGGCGGCGGCACGTCCGACTTCTCGATCGTGCGCGTTTCGCCGCAACGCGCCCGCTCACGCGACCGCAAGGACGACATCCTCGCCAACCGAGGCATTCATATTGGCGGCACCGATTTCGACCGGCTGCTCAGCATCGCCCATGTCATGCCCAAGCTCGGCTATCTCTCGCCCACAAAAGACGGCAAGCGCAACCTGCCGGCGAGCTATTTCATTGATCTCGCGACGTGGCAGCGCATCAACCTCGTCTATACTGCCAAGGCGATGACGCATCTGAGGCAAATCCGCTTCGAGGCCGTCCGCGCCGACCTTGTCGACCGCTTCATCCATATTGTCGAGCACCGTTACGGCCATGCGCTGGCCGGCCTCGTCGAACGAGCCAAGATCGCGCTGACGGATCAGGCTTCGGCCGATGTAACGGTGGCGCTGCCTGGCGCGCATTTCGCCGCCGAGATCTCGCGGACCGGCCTGGAAGAGACCATCGCCGCCGACATCGAGCGGGTGTCCGCTACGGTGCGGCAGACGATTGCCGATGCCGGCATAACGGCCTCTGCGATCACCGCCGTATTCCTCACCGGCGGTTCGACCGCGATCCCGCTGGCACGGCGTGAAATCCTGTCGCTGGTGCCGCAAGCCGCCGTTATCGAGGGCGACATGTTCGGCTCGGTCGGCCTTGGCCTGGCGCTGGATGCGCAGCGGAAGTTCGCCTGATCGCTTACGCCGGATTGCTGACGGCTTCAGCGCCGAGATGCGCCTTGAGCGCCATCTGGGCCAGGCTTGCCTGGCGGTCGCGATGGGTGATCATGGCGAAGTCGCGCTTCGGCAGTTCGAGCGGCACCGACCGGAGACTGCCCTCGGCGACGGCGCGTCCGACGACGAGGTCCGAGATGATGGTGGCGCCGGCGCCGGCCTCGACCGCCTGGCGAACCGCCTCGTTGCTCGGCAGCACCAGAAATATCTGCAGGTCGCCAAGCGATATCCCCTCGCGGCGGGCCAGGTCCTCCAGCACCTCGCGCGTGCCCGAACCACCCTCACGGATGATCCAGCGCAGCCCTGTGATATGCGGGCGGCCCGGCGCGATCTCGGCGATTTCGGGATGCGAGGCGGCGACGACCAGCATCAACCTGTCGACGTCGACCTTGGTGCGGCGGAGGATGTCTGACTCGGTGCGCCCCTCGACCAGACCGAGATCGGCGGTGCCGTCGAGCACATTGGCCTCGACCTGCCTGGTGTTGCCGATGCTGACGCTTAAGCGCACCGCCGGGTAGGCTTCATGGAAAGAGGCCAGCCTGCGCGGCAGCCAGTAGCTGGCGATGGTCAGGCTGGCGGCGATCGACAGGCTGCCGGCGACCGTCTGCGAGACATGCTCCAGCACATTTCGGGCGGCGGCGGCGCGTTCCAGCACCGCCTTGGCCTCGGGCAGGAAACGGTGGCCGGTCTGAGCCAGCTCGATGTTGCGGCCGACACGGTTGAACAGATGAACGCCATGCTGCTCTTCCAAAGCGCGGATGGCCGCCGACGCCGCCGACTGGGAGATGCCCAAAAGCTCCGCCGCCTTGGTCATATGGCCGCGTTCGGCAACGGCAACGAAAATGCGCAACTGGTCCAGCGTCATGTGTGCATTAAGAACCAATTCCGATCGAATTTACAAGAACAACTGATTAGACGGATCGATAGCTTTATTCTACTTTTTCAGTCGAAGTTAGAAAAAATTCGCCAACAAATCGCGGCCAACAAAATGATCGGGCGGTTCAGATCCCTTTTTGCGCATTGGACCCGTGGCCTCAGGCGGCGGCTGGCCGGCGATCGATATCATCCTGAAGAACACTATATGCGTGGCCCCGGACCGAAGACGCGGGCCAAATTCGCAGGTAGCAAAAGCACGCCGGCATCATGAATCCAGCTGCGCCGCGCGGGGCCAATTCCGCACCGTCGCAACGGCCGCTTCCCAATACACGCGCGCCTGATGAAGGCGACGGTGTCGACACCTCGCCAACCGTTTCCGACAGCATCGCCAAGACCACCTGCTATATGTGCGCCTGCCGCTGCGGCATCGACGTCCACATCAAGGACGGCAAGGTGCGCTACATCAACGGCAACAAGGACCATCCGGTCAACCGCGGCGTAATCTGCGGCAAGGGCAGCTCCGGCATCATGCAGCATTACAGCCCGGCGCGGCTGAAGAAGCCGCTGTTGCGCAGCGGCCTGCGGGGCTCGGGTGAATTCCGCGAGATCGAGTGGGAGGAAGCGTTTTCGATTGCGACCGAGCGGCTATCGAATATCCGCCGAACCGATCCGAAAAAGCTCGCCTTCTTCACCGGGCGCGACCAGTCGCAGTCGCTGACCGGCTGGTGGGCGAGCCAGTTCGGCACGCCGAACTTCGCCGCCCATGGCGGCTTCTGCTCGGTCAACATGGCGGCCGGCGGGCTCTACACGATCGGCGGCTCGTTCTGGGAGTTCGGCGAGCCGGACTGGGACAATACGAAATACTTCATGCTGTTCGGCGTCGCCGAGGACCATGATTCCAACCCGATCAAGATCGGCTTGGGTAAACTCAAGGCGCGCGGCGCCAAGGTGGTGTCGATCAACCCGTGCCGCACGGGCTACAACGCGATTGCCGACGACTGGATCGGGATCCGGCCCGGCACCGACGGCCTCTTCGTCTTCGCCCTCATCCACGAACTGCTCAAGGCGGGCCGCGTCGATCTCGATTATCTGCTCCGCTACACCAACGCCCATGTGCTGGTCATCCAGGAGCCGGGTGCGGCGGACGACGGGCTGTTCCTGCGCGACAGCGACAACAATCTTCTCGCGTGGGACAGAGTGGCGAAGACAACCGTCAACGCAGCCGATGCGGATGCGAAGCCGGCGTTGACCGGCAGCTTCACGTTCGCCGGCCGCCGCTGCGTGCCGGTGTTTCGGCTTATCGCCGACCGCTACATGGACGACAGCTACGCACCCGATGCGGTCGCGGCACGATGCGGCATTCCGGCCGACACCATCCGCCGGATCGCTGCCGAACTCGCCCACGTCGCCTTCGAACAGACGATCGAACTGCCGGTTGCGTGGACCGACTGGGCCGGACGGCGGCACGAGACGATCAAGGGACGGCCGGTGTCGATGCATGCCATGCGCGGCATCTCGGCCCACTCCAACGGCTTTCACTCCTGCCGTGCCATCCACCTGCTGCAGGTGCTGCTCGGCACGGTGGACGTGCCCGGCGGCTTCCGTTTCAAGCCCCCCTACCCGCGCTCGGCGCCCCCGGGACCGAAGCCGGCCGGCAAGGTGGTCAGGCCGATGACGCCGCTCGACGGCATGCCGCTCGGCTTCGTCTGCGGGCCGGACGATCTCCTGGTCGACGAGGCCGGCACGCCTTTGCGCATCGACAAGGCTTATTCCTGGGATGCGCCGCTCGCCGCGCATGGGCTGATGCATACGGTCATCCGCAATGCGTGGGCCGGTGACCCGTACCCAATCGACACGCTGATGATGTACATGTCGAACATGGCGTGGAATTCCTCGATGAACACCGTCGAGACCATTGCCATGCTCACCGACCATGACGAAGCGGGTAACTACAAGATCCCCTTCATCATCTATTCCGACGCCTATTATTCCGAGACGGTGCCGTTCGCCGACCTGGTGCTGCCCGACACCACCTATCTCGAACGTCACGACTGCATCAGCCTGCTCGACCGGCCGATCAGCCATGCCGACGGGCCGGGCGACGCGATCCGCCATCCGGTGGTCGAATCGGACCGAGATGTCAGGCCGTTCCAATCGGTGCTGATCGAACTTGGCGCTCGGCTTGGCCTGCCCGGCTTCGTCGAGGACGATGGCTCGGCCAGATATGCCGACTATGCCGACTACATCGTCAATCACGAACGCACGCCGGGCATCGGCCCGCTGGCCGGCTGGCGCGGCAAGGACGGCACTTCCGTCGGCAAGGGCGAAGTCAATCCCGACCAGTTGCAGCGCTACATCGGCAATGGCGGCTTCTGGCACCAGGATTTTGCTGAGGACCAGCGCTATTACAAGATGGCCAACCGCTCCTATCTCGACTTCGCAGAGCAGATGGGGTTCATCCCCAAGGCCGAGCCGATCGTGTTCCAGCTCTATTGCGAACCGATGCAGCGCTTTCGCCTCGCCGCGCGCGGTCATGGTCGCGTCCAGCCGACCGAGAGCGAACGCCAGCGCATCGAGACCTATATGGATCCGCTGCCGTTCTGGTTTACGCCGTTCGAAGAGGCCGCGGTCGATCCGCAGAAATACCCGCTGCATGCGCTGACGCAGCGGCCTATGCACATGTATCATTCCTGGGGCTCGCAGAATGCGTGGCTGCGGCAAATCACCAGCCAGAACCGCCTGTTCGTGCACCACCAGACCGCGGCAGTTCTCGACCTGGCCGACGACGACTGGGTGTGGATCGAAAGCATCAACGGCCGGGTGAAGGGACAGATCAAGCTGGTCGACGGGGTCAATGCGGATACGGTCTGGACATGGAACGCCATCGGCAAAAGGCGCGGCGCCTGGGGGCTGAAGGACAACGCCGCCGAGAGCAATCGCGGCTTCCTGCTCAACCACATCATCGGCGACCAGACATCGGCTGACGCGAAAGGCAAACGCTATTCGAATTCCGATCCGGTGACCGGCCAGGCGGCGTGGTTCGACCTCAGGGTACGCATCGTCAAATGCTCTGATGAGGAAGCCGGCTTCACCGAACCGCAATTCGAGCGTTTCAGCCAGCCGCCAAATGTCGAGCCTTCGCCCGACATCCTTCGCTTCGGCGCCGAGTTCCGCGTCAATAGGGAAGCCGTGGAATGACCTGCCTTCCCGCCCATACAGACAAGAAGCTTGGCCTGGTCATCGACCTCGACACCTGCGTCGGCTGCCAGGCCTGCGTCACCGCCTGCAAGGAGTGGAACACCGGCGGCCACATGGCGCCACTGACCGACATCGACCCCTATGGCGGCCGTGTCGACGGCGTCTGGTTCAACCGCGTGGACAGCTATGAGCACACGACCGAGGCGGGCGGGCGCACGGTCAACTTTCCGCGCTCCTGCCTGCATTGCGAGACGCCTGCCTGCGTCACTGTCTGCCCGACCGGCGCGTCCTACAAGCGGGCGTCGGACGGCATCGTGCTGATCGACGAAAGCAAATGCATCGGCTGCAAACTGTGCAGTTGGGCCTGCCCCTATGGCGCGCGCGAATTCGATACCGACGTCGGCGTGATGAAGAAATGCACGCTGTGCGTCGATCGCATCTACAACGACAATCTGGCCGAGGAAGACCGCGTGCCGGCCTGCGTTGCCGCCTGCCCGACCAGCGCCCGGCATTTCGGCGATCTCGGCGATCCCTCGTCGGCTGTCTCGCAACTGGTGGCGGAGCGTGGCGGCGTCGACCTGATGCCGGAGATGGGCTACAAACCGACCAACAAATATCTGCCGCCGCGCGCCCAGCGCGCCGCATGGGTGCCGGCGCCAAGGCTCGAGCCAATCACGGCCGAAGGCGGTTTTCTCGGCTGGATCGACCGCATGCTTTCGAACTGACCAATGCATCCAGCCTTTTCCGTCGTCTTCTTCACAACTGCCACAGGAGCGGGCTACGGCCTGCTGGCGCTGCTTGGCGTGCTTGGCGGACTGGGTTTTATCCCGGCCCATTTCTGGCTCGGCCTTATCGGCATGGGGCTGTCGCTCGGCCTGATCGCCGCCGGCCTATTGTCCTCGACCGGCCATCTCGGCCGCCCCGAACGTGCATGGCGCGCCTTCTCGCAATGGCGCAGTTCCTGGCTGTCGCGCGAAGGCGTGGCCTCGGTCGCGACCTTCATTCCCGCCGGGCTGTTCGGCATCGGCTGGGTGTTTTTTGGCCGCACCGGAGGCTGGATGGCCATCGCCGGGTTTCTCGCAACTATCGGCGCAATCGTCACCGTCTGCACCACCGGCATAATCTATGCCTCGCTGAAGCCGATCGCGCAGTGGCATAGCCCGTATACGCTGCCGGGCTATCTCATCTTTTCGGCGATGACCGGCAGCGTGCTGTTGAACGCGCTGCTGCAGGCTTTCGCCATCAGCCCGACCGCCGTTGCGGTAGCCGCCCTGCTGCTGACCTTGCTCGGCTGGGGCTGGAAGCTGGCGACGTGGCGATACAATGACGCGCTGGAGATCGCGACCACCGCCAACACGGCGACAGGCCTCGCCGGAGGGACGGTGCGCTCGCTGGAATGGCCGCACACCGAGGAGAACTACCTGCTCAAGGAAATGGGCTTTCGCATCGCCCGCAAGCACGGTGCAAAGCTGCGGCTGATCACGCAGTTGCTGGCTTTCGCCTTGCCTGCCCTGCTGCTGCTTTCTGTCTTATTCGCTTTGCCCTGGCCATTCGCAGCGGTGCTGTCGGTGCTTGCGGCAACCGTCCAGTTCGCCGGCATGCTGGTCGAGCGCTGGCTGTTCTTCGCCGAGGCCAAGCACACCGTCACCCTCTATTACGGCCGGTAGAGCGTCCCGCCGTCAGGCGGCCCGTGCTCGTGGCGCCGCCGGCAAATCCTTAAGCAGGATTTCGATCGCGGCATCGATTACAGCTGTCCTGCGGTCGTGCGCGTAAAGGCCGTATTGGACCGTGAGCGGCTCGGGCAGGCCGGCTGACGTCTTCAGCACCCGCATCGAAGCGGTGCGCACGGATTCGGGCGGAAGCAGTCCAACGCCCAGTCCGTTCTCGATCGCGGCCTGAAGGCCGGTGACGCTCTGGCACGACAGGACGATCCGGTGCTCCCGGCCGGCGGCGACCAGCGCCTCGATCATCCGCCTGCGCCAAGGGCAGGTTGCGCCGAAGGCGGCGAGATCGAGTGGCCGGTCATGGTCCAGCACATAGTCCTGGGCGCAGACCCACTGCAGTTCGACGTTCCATGTCGTCACGGCATCGGCCGCGACGACGGATGTCGGGGCAATCATGACATCCAGCGCATCCTCGCTCCACAGCCGTCCCAGCGCGACGCTGTGCTCGACCATCGCGTCGAGGCTGATGTCGGGATAGGTGCGATGCAGCCGCCCAAGCGCGGCCGAAAGCGCGGCCGTGGTGACCTCTTCGGCAAGACCAATACGCACGCCGCCGCCAATGCTAGCCTGCTGCAGACGCGCCACCGCTTCGTCGCCGAGAGCGAGGATGCGAGTCGCGTATCCCAGAAAGAGCTCTCCCGCCGCAGTCGGTACGACACCGCGGCCGGTGCGCTGGAACAAGTGCCGTTGGAGCAGGCCCTCCAGCCGGCGCATCTGCATGCTCATCGCCGATTGGGTCTTGCCGGTCTGCGCGGCGACCCTGCTCAGGCTACCTTGCCGGCAGACCGCGACATAGGTGCGGAGAAGGTCGAGGCCGATCTGCTCAGATATCATTTTGTTTGAACTCTGATGTCATCGGTATCAGTCTACAATGATATCCCGCCACGCGCTATCTCACACTCAAGAGAAACAGCGCAGGGAAGAAAACCATGAAAGCGATCCGTGTTCACCGCCATGGCGGGCCAGATATGCTCGCCTACGAAGATGTCGACATCGGCCAGCCCGGACCGGGCGAGGTGCGCGTGCGCAACCGGGCGGTCGGCCTCAACTTCGTCGACATCTATTTTCGCACCGGCGAATACGCGCCGCCCGCTCTGCCATTCATTCCCGGCAATGAAGGCGCCGGCGAAATCGTCGCCGTCGGTGAAGGCGTCAGCGGCTTCGCGCCTGGCGACCGAGTCGCCTATGTCGAGACGCTCGGCGCCTATGCCGAAGAACGCATCGTGCCGGCGCATTTCGTCGTGCATCTGCCCGACGCCATCGATTTCGAGACAGGTGCGGCGATGATGCTGAAAGGGCTGACGGCGCAATATCTGCTGCGCCGCACGTTTCGCGTCGAGGCGGGCCATACAATCCTGGTGCATGCCGCGGCGGGCGGCGTCGGCCTCATCCTGACGCAATGGGCCAAACATCTCGGCGCGACCGTCATCGGCACGGTCGGTTCACCCGAAAAGGCCGAACTTGCGCGCGCCAATGGCTGCGACCATGTCATCGACTACAGCAAAGAGAATTTCGCCGCACGGGTGAAAGAGGTCACCAACGGCGAAGGCTGCCACGCCGTCTATGACGGCGTCGGCAACGCGACCTTCCCCGCCTCGCTCGACTGCCTGCAGCCGTTCGGCACCTTCGTCAGCTACGGCACAGCGTCGGGGTCGATCCCGCCCTTCGACATCATGCTTTTGATGCAAAAGGGTTCGCTGTTCGCCACCTGGCAGTTGCTGTTCCATCATCTCGCCAGGCGTGAGGACGTCGTCGCCATGAGCGAGGATCTGTTCAGCGTCGTCCTCAGCGGCGCAGTGAAAATCCCGGTGCACACAAGCATGCCGCTTGCCGAAGTGGCGGAGGCGCACCGCCGGCTCGAAGCACGGCAGACGACAGGCGCAACCGTGCTTATACCGTAGAAACTCAGCCCGGCCGCAGCATCGAACCGGAAATGGCGAAGATGCGCGCGGCGCCCATCATATAAGCTATCAACGTCTCGCGGCGGAACAGGCCGGCATAGGCGCGGTCGAGCACGTTGAGCGAGCCGGTATAAGCGCCGAAGGCCGGCATGATCATGCGGCCGCCATCGCCGGCAAAGCAGCGCCGCCGCACCGAGCGGCCCTGCTGGACGATGCGGGCGCAAGGGTGAAGATGGCCGGCAACTTCGCCCTCGGTTCTTATCTTCGACGGCTCGTGGCGGAACAGCAGCGAGCCGATGGCGAGTTCGCGCACCGTCTCGCCGGGCAAATCCGCCGGCGCTTCCGGGTCATGGTTGCCGGCGACCCAGAACCAGTCGCGGCCGGCCATCAATGCTTCCAGCCGATCGCGGAAGGTTTGATGCATGCGCTCGGCGCCGCCGCCGTCGTGGAAGGAGTCGCCCAGGCTGATGACGATGGCCGGCTGGTAGTCCGCGATTACCGCCTGCAGCCGGAGCAGAGTGGCGCCGGTATCGTAGGGCGGGATCAGTGCGCCGCGCCTGGCGAAGGACGAGCCCTTTTCCAGATGCAGGTCGGAGACCGCGAGCAGCCTCAGATCGGGGAAATAGAGCACGCCGCGCGAATCACAGATCGCGCGCTCGCCCGCGATGCCGACAAAGTCGGCCTCGGCGATCAGCGATGCCCGCGCCAGCGAAAAATTCATTCCTCAACCATCCCAGGACCCATGGCTTCCTCGACCAAAGTCGCGGCATCCATCAGCAGCGTTTCGTCGGCCTCGCCATTCACCGGCATCTTGCCGATTTCGAGCATGATCGGCACGGCCAGCGGCGATATCTGTTCGAGTGCCTTATGCACGATTCGACCCTGGATACGCGAGAGCATGTCGGCAAGTCTGCTGACATCGAGCAGACCGGTCGCCGCGTCGGCGCGCGTCGCCTGCAGCAGGATGTGGTCGGGCTCATGGCTGCGCAGCACGTCATAGATCAGATCGGTCGAGACGGTGACCTGACGGCCGCTTTTCTCCTGTCCCGGGTGGCGCTTCTCGATCAGGCCTGAAATCAGCGCGCAGTTGCGGAAGGTGCGCTTGAGCAGCCAGCTGTCGGCCAGCCAAGCCTCGAGGTCGTCGCCCAGCATGTCCTGGTCGAACAGAGCGCCAAGCGAAGGTTTCCGCGATTTGAACATCGCGCCCATATCGCCCAGCGACCAGATGGCCAATGCGTAGTCGGTGGCGACGAAGCCAAGCGGCCTGGCGCCGGCCCTGTCCAGCCGGCGGGTGAGCAGCATGCCGAGCGTCTGGTGCGCCAGCCTGCCCTCGAAAGGATAAGCGACGAGATAGTGACGGTTGCCGCGCGGAAAGGTCTCGATCAAGAGGTCGTCGCGTTTGGGCAATACCGATTTGTCGGCCTGGAACCGCAGCCAGTCCGATACCTGCTCGGGCAGCTTCTTCCAGCGCTGCGGGTCGTCCAGCATGGCGCGCACCTGCTCGGCGAGGTAAGTCGAAAGCGGAAATTTGCCGCCGCCATAATAAGGAACCTTGGCGTCGCTTCCCGGCGCATTCGAGACGAAGCATTCGTTCTCGCGGATGCCTTCGAAGCGCAGCACTTTGCCGGCAAACATGAAGGTGTCGCCATGCGTCAGCGTTTCGAGGAAGGCCTCCTCGATCTTGCCCAGAGCCCGGCCGCCGTGCGAAGCCGAGCCTTTGCTGCCCGCCTTGACGTAACGCACATTGAGCGCCGGCACCTCGATGATGGTGCCGACGTTCAGCCGATATTGCTGCGCGACGCGGGGATTGGAGACCCGCCACATGCCGTCCTTGTTGAGGCGGATGCGGGCGTAGCGCTCGTAGTTCTTCAGTGCGTAGCCGCCGGTGGCGACGAAATCAATGACGCGGTCGAATGTCGGCCGGTCGAGGCTGGCATAGGGCGCTGCTGTCAGCACTTCCTCGTAGAGATCGTCGGCGCGAAACGGCGCTCCGCAGGCGCAGCCCAGCACATGCTGGGCCAGCACATCGAGCCCGCCATTGACCAGCGGCGGCGTATCCTGGGCGCCCAGATAGTTGGCGTCCAGCGCTGCCCGGCACTCCAGCACCTCGAAACGATTGGCCGGGATCAGGATCGCCTTCGACGGCTCGTCCATGCGGTGATTGGCGCGGCCGATGCGCTGCGCCAGCCGGCTGGCGCCCTTGGGCGCGCCGACATGGACGACCAGATCGACATCGCCCCAATCGATGCCAAGGTCGAGCGTCGAGGTGGCGACGATGGCACGGAGCGCGTTTTCCCCCATCGCCTTCTCGACGCGTCGGCGCTGGGCGACATCGAGCGAGCCGTGATGCAGCGCGATCGGCAAGGTATCCTCGTTGACCCGCCACAATTCCTGAAACAGCAGCTCGGCCTGGCTGCGGGTGTTGACGAACAGCAGGGTGGTCTTGTGGCGCTTGATCTCGCGGTAGATTTCCGGCGTCGCATAGCGCGCCGAATGGCCGGCCCATGGCACGCGCTCTTCCGAATCGAGGATCGAGATTTCGGGCTTCGCGCCGCCGGTTACGACGATGAGCTCAGACATATCGGGACTTGCCAGGCCTTTGGGCGGATTCTGGCTCACCAGCCAGCGCCGCAACTCGTCGGGCTCGGCCACCGTTGCCGACAGACCGATCGTCTGCAGGCCGGGCACGATGCTGCGCAGCCGCGCCAGCCCGAGCGCCAGCAGATGGCCGCGTTTCGATGTCACCAGCGAATGCAACTCGTCGAGGACGACATAGCGCAGATCCTCGAAGAAGCGCCCGGCATCGCCGGCCGCGATCAGCAGCGCCAATTGCTCGGGCGTGGTCAAAAGGATGTCGGGCGGCGCCAGTTTCTGGCGCTGCCGCTTGTGCGAAGGGGTGTCGCCGGTGCGCGTCTCGATGGTGACGGGCAGGCCGATCTCCTCCACGGGCTTGCCGAGATTGCGCTCGATGTCGACGGCCAGCGCCTTCAGCGGCGAGATGTAGAGCGTATGGATGCCGCGCCGTGCCATACCAGCTTTGCGTCTGGGGCGGTTGGCCAGTTCGGTCAACGATGGCAAGAAGCCGGCCAGTGTCTTGCCGGCGCCGGTCGGTGCGATCAAGAGCACCGATTGCCCGGCTTGAGCCTTCGCCAGCAGCTCGATCTGGTGAGCGCGCGGCGACCAGCCTTTTTCGCCAAACCATCTGATGAATGGCTCGGGCAGAAGGACGGCGGCATTTTGTTTGGCAAGGCGCGGCTGCTCGGTCACGCGAAAGAGGTAGCGCGACGGCGCGCGATCGCCAAGGAAAATCGGAACAAAAGGTGATCGGGTGAGTTGCCCTCACCCCGTACGGGGAGAGGATGCCGGCAGGCACGTGAGGGACAGCGCGAGCTTTCAATCGCTGGCGCCGCCCCTCATCCGCCGTTCGGGCACCTTCTCCCCGTGAACGGGGCGAAGGAAGAGGCGCTAAGGCCGCCGAAACCCAGTCGGCCCGCCATAGCGATACCCAATCCGATCAACCGCATCCTTCAGCCCTTCGCGCGAGACCAGCATGGTGTGGCCGTTGGCGTGGATCATGGTCTCGGCGTCGGCCATAACGGCGACATGCCCCTTCCAGAACACGAGGTCACCGCGTTTTAGCCCGGCATAATCGGATCCCGGATCGAGCGGCTCGCCCAGGCCTGCCGCCTGCATGTCGGAATCTCGAAGCACATTGCGGCCGGCCATGCGCATGGCCAGTTGCACGAGGCCAGAACAGTCGATGCCGAAGCCGGAGGTGCCGCCCCAGAGATAGGGCGTGCCGATAAACATCTCGGCGACCGAGACATAGTCGGCGGCGATATCGCTGACCGGGCGCACATGGCCGGCGATCAGCGCCTCGCCGGAAGGCAACAGCGCATAGTGCGTGCCGCGCGTTTCGGCAGCGCCCCTCACCGTCACCGTCGAGCCCATCGACAATTGCCCGCTGATCGGAAAGCGCAGATCCGGGCCTGGATAGAGAAAAGTGCGCGGCGCCGTGACGATGTGGGTTGGCGCATGCTCGGGTGCGCCCAGCATGGTGGCGCCGACGTAGCCGACATAGCCGTCACGTTCGGCCTGGACCCAGGCCCATCCCTCGGCTTCCTCGAAGACAAGCACATCGTCGCCGAACAGTACCTGCGTGTTGACGCCGGCATCCGGGCGCGGTGCCTTGCGCACGTCAGCCACGGAGGCCGTGATCCGAGCCCGACGGCCGGTGACGAAGCGATCGGCCGAAACCTCCCCTTTCAGCCTGGCATCGGCGAGGTCGGAACGGAAGGCGTGGAGGCGGGCATCCCTGGCAGTCAAATCGGTACTCGTTCTAATTCATGGATTGATCAGATGGGCAGTTCATGAGCCCTGGCAACGATACCATCCCCGAAGCGCTCGACAAAGAGCGCGCCTTCGACCGTGCGCCGGATCAGCACATTGCGCTTGTCGAGCTCGTCGCGATGGCGTGACACCAGTTTCAGCGCACCCATCGTGTCGAGGGCGCGAGTGATAACCGGCTTGGTAACATTGAGGCGGGCGGCTAGACCGCGCACCGTGTGCGGCGGCGGGTCGAGATAGATGGTGAACAGGATCGCCGTCTGGCGCATGGTGAGATCTGGCGCGCCGGCGCGCACCTGCGACAGCATCACCTGCTGCCACAGCCGCATCGCCTGGCTCGGACGCATCGAAATCGACATCGCCCGAGCATGACGGCAAATTGTTTCGGTTCCGTTTCAGTTTTGGTGGCCGTCTCAGGGCGTCAGGCATAGCGCCTCGAAATGACCCGCTCCAGTGCACGGATGCCTTGCGCCTCTCCGCCGGCGGGTCCGTAGGGGCGATCGGACGGGTTCCAGGCGAAGATGTCGAAGTGCGCCCAGCCCGTTGTCCGTTCGACAAAGCGCTTGAGGAACAGCGCCGCGGTGACCGAACCGGCGAAGCCGTCGGTGGTGACGTTGTTGATGTCGGCGATCTTCGACGCCAGCCTGCCTTCATAGGGTCGCCACAACGGCATGCGCCACAACGGATCCTCGACGGCCATGGAGGCCGCAGCCAGTTCGGACGCCAGCGCTTCGTCGCCAGTGTAGAAAGGCGGCAGATCGGGCCCGAGCGCGACACGCGCTGCCCCGGTCAGCGTCGCCATGTCGATCAGCAGTTCCGGCTCCTCGTCATCGGCCAGCGCCAGCGCGTCGGCCAGCACCAACCGCCCTTCGGCGTCGGTGTTGCCGATCTCGACGGTAATGCCCTTGCGGCTGGTCAGTACATCTCCAGGCCGGAAAGCGTTGCCGGCAATCGAATTCTCGACCGCCGGGATCAGGACGCGCAGCCGCACCTTCAGCCCGGCAGCCATGATCATCGAGGCCAGGCCCAGCACATTGGCGGCGCCGCCCATATCCTTCTTCATCAAGAGCATGCCCGACGAAGGCTTGATGTCGAGGCCGCCAGTGTCGAAACAGACACCCTTGCCGACCAGCGTCACCTTCGGCGCGCCTTCCGGTCCCCAAACCATATCGATCAGGCGCGGCACTCCGACCGAGGCCCGGCCGACCGCATGGATCATCGGGAAATTCTGCTTTAGGAGATCATCGCCCTTGATCACCGATACCTCGGCCTTGTGAGTGGCCGCCAGGGTCCGTACGGCCTTCTCGAACTCGTCCGGTCCCATGTCGCTGGTCGGCGTGTTGACCAGGTCGCGCGCCAGGAAGACGCCGTCGGCGATGCGCCGGACACGACCCGCATCGGCGCCGGACGGCAGCGCAAAACGCAACGCCTTGCCTGATTTCTTGCCGTAGCGAGTGAAGACATAGCCGCCGAGCACCAAGCCTATGGCCGCGAGTTCCGGCTCGGCTGGAGCGGCGGCAAAATGCCAGTCGCCTTCCGGCAAGGCTCTCGCCAGCATGCCGACGGCCAGCGCGCCCTCGCCATCACCGACGCCGAACAAGGCGCCGGCAAGGGAACCGTTGTCGCCGGCGACAGCGAGCGTCCTGCCGGCTTCGCCGGAAAAGCCGTTGGCGGCCGCCCATGCGATCGTGGAAGGCGAAAGCCCCAAGGCCTCCAGTCCATCCCTCGCGACCAGATGGACCGGCAAGGCAGTGTTTAGTGTCTCGACGAGTTCGACGGGCATTCGATGGTCTCCGGGAGGCTTGCAGATCGTCCCCAGTCAAGATAGGGACGTCGGATGATTTCAACATCTATGCACAGAGACCAGACATTGGACATGCCAGGCCAATGGCTTCCGGCGGGCCGTTCGCCGATCAGACGGCTCGCTTTTTAACTGTCCGTTAGGGTTAACAGAATATTTCTGCGGGGATGAAGATGGCCACGTGAATGGCCACGCGCAGGAATGGAGAGCCCCGTGCAGATGCCCACCAACCGCAGGACGAACGTCACGGGCAAACGGTTGGTCACCACAGCGTTGCTGATGGCGCTGGCGGCCGGTGTTGCCGGGTGCGGAACCAGCAAGCTCACGACCGGCTCGATCGGTCGCACCAGCGGCAAACCGCTGGAAACCATGTCGGCCAGCGAGTTGCACGGGGCAACCGGGCGGCTCGGCGAATCCTACGCAAAGAACCCCAACGACAAGCGGCTGGCGACAAATTTTGCGGCGGCGCTCCAGATGGACGGCGATGCCGACCAGTCGCTTGCCGTGATGCGCAAGCTGGCGATCGCCTACCCCAAGGATCGCGACGTGCTTGCCGCCTACGGCAAGGCGCTGGCCGCCAACGGCCAGTTCGAGCCGGCGCTCGACGCCGTGCGCCGGGCGCAGACGCCGGAATATCCGGACTGGCGGCTGATGTCGGCCGAGGCCGCCATTCTCGACCAGCTTGGCCAGAAGGATGAAGCGCGCCAGAACTACCGCAAGGCGCTGGACCTCAAGCCGAACGAACCCTCGATCCTTTCCAATCTCGGTATGTCCTATGTGCTGGAAGGCGATCTGCGCACCGCCGAGACCTATATGCGCTCGGCAGCCCAGCAACCGAATGCCGACAGCCGGGTGCGGCAGAACCTTGCGCTGGTCGTGGGACTGCAGGGCCGCTTCGACGAGGCCGAGAAGATCGCCTCGCAAGAGCTTTCGCCCGAACAGGCGCAAGCCAATGTGGCCTATCTTCGCCAGATGCTTGCCCAGCAGAACGCCTGGAGCCAGCTCAAGGATCAGGACAAGGCACAGGCGGCGACCAACTGAGCGCCGCATGGGCGCCGGCTCCCGCACAGCGCAAATCCGTCCACATATCAAAGCTGAAAACAAGAGCCGCACTGCATTGGCAGTGCGGCTCGTTTGTATGGCTGCAACGAGGCCTACTGGCTTGAGGAATTGTGCTGGTCGCCGAAGATGCCGCGCTGGCTGACCTGAATGCCGGCTGGGCCCAGAATGATGGCGAACAAAACCGGCAGGAAGAACAGGATCATCGGCACGGTAAGCTTCGGCGGCAGGGCGGCGGCCTTCTTCTCGGCTGCATTCATGCGCATGTCGCGGCTTTCCGCGGCCAGCACGCGCAATGCGTGCGCCACGGGTGTGCCGTAGCGTTCCGCCTGGACCAGTGCCTGGGACACTGACTTCACCGATTCCAGGCCGGTACGAGCCGACAGGTTTTCATAAGCCTGCTTGCGTTCCTGCAGATAAGAGAGTTCGGCATTGGTCAGCACGAATTCCTCCGCCAGCGCCACCGATTGCGAACCGATCTCCTCGGAGACCTTGCGCAAGGCAGCCTCGACCGACATGCCCGACTCGACGCAGATCAGCATCAGGTCGAGCGCATCCGGCCACGCCGCCTGGATCGACTGCTTGCGCTTGGCGGCACGATTGTTGACGTAAAGGATCGGCGCATAGAAGCCGGCGTAGGCGACGAGAATGCAGACGAACAGTTTCGCGAAGGCCGGCCGGTCAGGCAGTCCGCCGAGCACGAACAGATAGATCGCTGCCAGCGCGAAACCCACAAACGGCAGGATCAGGCGGAAAAACAGGAAGCGCGTCAGCGGGTTTTGGCCACGAAATCCCGCCACCTTGAGCTTCTGCAACGTGCCTTCATCGGCCAACGCACGCCGCAGGTCGAGCCTGTCGACGATGTTGCGCATGCCGATCGACTGCTCTTCGCGCAGCCCCTTGCGGCGGCGATCGGCTTCGTTGGCAAGCCGCGAGCGCTGCTTGGCGCGCAATTCGTCACGCTCCAGCGCCACCGATTTCATGCGCGCCTTGAGCTCATTGCCGCCAAGCGCCGGCAGCAACGTGAAGACGGTCGCGAACACCGCAACGCCGACCAGCAATGCGATCAGGAAGGCAGGATCGGTCAGCGATTTTACGACTTGGTCGGTCATCCGTTTTCAGTCTTTTCGTTCGAGCTTTCCAAGGTGGGCCTAAACTTCAAAGTTCATCATCTTGCGCATCACCAGAATGCCGATCGACATCCACACGCCGGAACAGCCAAGGATCAGATTGCCGGTGCTGGTGGTGAACAGCGGCATGATGTAGTTCGGGCTCGACAGATAGACGAGAAGGGCGACGACAATAGGCAGCGCGCCGATGATGACGGCCGACGCCTTCGCTTCCATGGACAGCGCCTGGACCTTGGCCTTCATTTTCTTGCGATCGCGAAGCACGCGCGAAAGGTTGCCTAGCGCCTCGGAGAGATTACCGCCGGCCTGTGACTGGATCTGGATAACGATTCCGAAGAAACTTGCCTCGCTGCACGGCATGGTCTCAGCCATGCGCAAGGTGGCGTCGGGGATGGACATGCCAACCTGCTGCGAATCGACGATCCGGCGGAACTCGGTCTTGACCGGCTCCGGCGATTCATTGGCGATCAGGCGAATGGCGTCGTTGAGCGGCAGGCCGGATTTGACGGCGCGCACGATGATGTCGAGGGAGTTGGGAAATTCGTTGAGGAACGCCTTGACCCGGCGCGCGCGGCGAAACGAGACGAACCAGCGCGGCAGGCCGAGCGCGCCGGCCAGAAGCGTACCCGGCAGGACAAGTAGCGGCGCGCCGGCGAGATAGGCGAGCACCGTCAGCGCGATGCCGCAAATGACGGAGTAGATATAGAAACGCTCGATCGAGACCTGCATGCCGGCCTGACGAATCTGGGCCTTCAACGGCGGCTTCTTGACGGCGAGTTCGTTGGTTTTCTGCTTTTCGTCGAGCTGTTTCAGCGTGTCCTGGACAGATTTACGCCGCTTGACCGCCTCCGCGACACGGTCGCGCGAAGCCTTGACGACCGAACGATCGGTCTCGGCGGCCTTGATCGTCTCGAGCCGCTTGCCGGCCTGCTTCTCGTTGCTCATCTTGGTGAACAGGAAGGCATAGGCGACCGCACCGGCGCTGAAGCCGGCGAGCACGATGAACGCCAGTACGGTGGTATCAATTCCGAACATCGACCTCAGTCCCCACGCCTCGATATGCGTTAGTCAGCGCGTTTCTCCATCGATTCCAGAGCATTGGCGAGGCGCTGTTCCTCGCCATAGTAGCGGGCGCGATCCCAGAAATGCGGACGGCCGATGCCGGTCGACACATGCTCGCCAAGCAGCCTTCCGTTCGAGTCCTCGCCCTTGATGTTGTAGAGCACGATGTCCTGCGTGATGATGACGTCACCTTCCATGCCGATCACCTCGGTGATGTGGGTGATGCGGCGCGAGCCGTCGCGAAGGCGTGCTGCCTGGATGATGACATCGACGGAGCCGACGACGATTTCACGCACGGTCTTCTGCGGCAGCGAATAGCCGCCCATGGCGATCATCGATTCGATACGGTTCAGGCATTCGCGCGGGCTGTTGGAGTGGATCGTTCCCATCGACCCGTCATGGCCGGTGTTCATCGCCTGCAGCAGGTCGAAAACCTCCGGTCCGCGCACTTCGCCGACGATGATGCGTTCGGGCCGCATGCGCAAGCAGTTCTTGACCAGGTCGCGCATGGTCACCTCGCCTTCGCCCTCGAGATTGGGCGGGCGGGTTTCGAGACGTACCACGTGCGGCTGCTGCAGTTGCAGTTCGGCCGAGTCCTCGCAGGTGATGACGCGTTCCTCGCGGTCGATATAGTTGGTCAAGCAGTTGAGCAGCGTCGTCTTGCCGGAGCCGGTACCGCCGGAGATGACGATGTTGCAGCGGACGCGGCCGATAATCTTGAGTATCTCGGCGCCCTGCGGCGAGATGGCGCCGAACTTGACCAGCTGATCGAGCGTCAGCTTGTCCTTCTTGAACTTGCGGATGGTGAGCGCGGTGCCGTCGATGGAGAGCGGCGGCGCGATCACGTTGACGCGAGACCCGTCAGGAAGACGGGCGTCACAGATCGGGCTCGATTCGTCGACGCGGCGGCCAACCTGGCTGACGATGCGCTGGCAGATGTTGAGCAGCTGCTGATTGTCGCGGAAGCGGATGCCGGTCTGTTCGACCTTGCCGTTGACTTCGATGTAGACGTTCTTGGAGCCGTTGACCATGATGTCGGCGATATCGTCGCGGGCGAGCAGCGGCTCCAGCGGCCCGTAGCCTAGCACATCGTTGCAGATGTCGTCGAGCAACTCTTCCTGCTCGGCGATCGACATTGCGAAATTTTTGATGGCGATGATGTCGTTGACGATATCGCGGATTTCCTCGCGCGCGCTCTCGGGATCGAGTTTCGCAAGTTGCGACAGGTCAATGGTGTCGATGAGCGCGGAGAAGACCTGGGTCTTGGTGTCGTAGTAGGTTTCGCTTTTTTCGCGCTGGATCTTTTTTGGCGGCTCCGGCGCCATCGACGGCGCCTCAACGGCACGGCGAGTTGGCGGCGTTGCCAGCGCTCCCGGCGGCGGCGCTGCCGGGGGTCGGGCAAGTACCGCCATGTCCGCAGGCGTTGCAGCAGCCGGCGCCGCTGACGCTGGCTGACGGAACTCCGGGGTGAACCGGCCGCCGTCGTCGGAGCCTCTTTTTCCAAACATGATCGACTACCAATTTCGCTTGAGAAGCGTCATTTCTTGTTACGCGAGAGCTTGCCGAGGAGGCCGCCAAGGCCTGCCTTCTTCCTGGCCTTGATTTCGCTGCGACCGGTCAGCACGTGCGCGATTTCGTTGATCATGCCGACGACCGGGCTCTTGGGATCCATCTCGCCCAGCATGCGGCCGTTGTTCGCGGCATTTCCAAACAACAACGGGTCGAAGGCGATGACCGACATCGGCGTGAGGCTGAGCGGCTCGGCGAAGTCGGACGCGGAAATCTCGGGCCGTTTCGGCACGCCGGCCTGATTGATGATCAGTTTCGGCGGCGGATCGTTCGGGCGAAGCCGCGTCAGCATATCGACCAGATTCTTGGTGTTGCGCAGATTGGCCAATTCCGGCGTCGCAGTGATGACGATCTCGTCGGCCTTGATCAGTGTGTTCTTGGTCCAGCCCGTCCAGATATGGGGGACGTCGAGCACCAGCAGCGGCACGCTGCGCTGGGCGGTATCGATGAGTTGCGTGAAGGCATCGGGATCGAAATCATAGACACGTTCGAGGGTGGAGGGCGCGGCGAGCAGCGACAGATGTTCGGCGCACTGGGCAAGCAGACGGTCGAGATAAACCTCGTCGACGCGTTCGGGCGAAAACACGGCCTCGGCGATGCCTTGCGCAGGGTCCTGGTCGAAGTTTATGTTGGCCGTCCCGAAAGCCAGGTCGAGATCGGCGACGACCACTTCCGATTTGAACAGCGATGACATCGCCCACGCCACATTGTGGGCGATGGTCGAGGAGCCGACGCCACCCTTGGCGCCGACGAAGGCGATCGAGCGGCCGATCGGCTCGGCTTCCGGATCGACGAAGATCGACGAAACCACCGAGACAATATCGGCCATCGACACGGGCGCGATGACGTATTCGGAAATACCGAAGCGGATGAGTTCGCGGTAAAGACCGACATCGTTGTAGTGGCCGATCACCACGACTTTAGAGGAGGGATCGCAATATTCTGAAAGCTGGGCAAGCTGCTCCAGCAACTGCTTCGGTTCGCTGCGCGACTCCAGAAGGATGAGGTTCGGCGTCGGCGCGGATTGGTAGAATTCGATCGCCGTGGCGATGCCGCCCATATGCACTTTCAGATGCGCCTTGGCCATGCGGCGATCCTCGCCGGCCCGCTCTACCGGATGCGCGACACCTTCCGTCTCGCAAAATGCCTGGATGGAAATACGCGGAACCGGCCGCAGCGCCTGCATCGCGGCAATATCCAATTGCGAGCTGTCGCCGCCGTCTACGGGCGTATCGTAGGCAAGATTGCTCATTGTCATGCTCTTTTCCGTGACTTCTCTTCCGGTCTCTACGCGGGACCGGCGCTCCTAGTACGTCACTTCCGAATTGCCGAGGAACTCGTCCGAAATACCTCTGCCGCGGTAGACGTCGATCACCGCGCCGCGGTTCTCGGCGTCGATGTCGGACGACTTTCTTGGCCCGAGCAGATCGGTCGGATTGGCGAGTTGCGCGGCGAGGTTGTTTTGAGACGAGCAGCCGTAATCGGCGTAGTGCTTGTTTTCGGAGGTTTCGAGGATGTCTTCGGGCCAGCGCCCGCATTTGTCGGTCTGGGCTCTCACCGAAATATAGGAAACGCGGATAGGCGCCGACGCTTCCGGGGAAACCGACTGGTAGGAGGTCACCACGATCCGGTTTAGCTTGATGCCGCTGGCAACCGCCAGCCTTGCGAAATCGCGCGCCGCGGCAGTCGCCGCGACCTCATTAGCCGAGCCGATCGGGGTTGCGATCGTCAGCGCCGGGGCAGCGCTCTTGTCGTAACCGTCTAGGAAGCCCAGAAGCGTGTCGCGCTGCGAGCCGGTCATGCCGCGATCGTCGGCGCCGACCGGGAGGTCGAGCTTCTGGTTCTTCTCAGCAATTACGATCGGATGCGTGGTGCGATAATCATCGGGAATCGCCCCAACCGTGATGCTGTCGCGCTTAGCGCAACCGGCAAGCGAGGCGGCGATCGCGACCGCCAGGATCGGCATTGCCGATCGGCGGATCCGGCCACGGCCAGACCATGCCGTTGCGGCAATCGCCAGTACCTTTGATGCTGACTGAGACATGTCCGCTTCCCCGCTTACTTGTAGATGAAGCCGACAACGCCGTGGTAGCGGCCGTTGGGCTTGTCGGTCTGCATGGTGCCGTAGACGCGGTTGACGCGGCCAAGGAACATGGCCGGACCATCGCCGGCGGCATTGAAATTGTCGTCCGGCTTAGCCAGGTCGTTGCGCGCCACCGGCCGAGCCAGATAAGGCGTGATGATGATGACCAGTTCAGTTTCATTGCGGACGAAATCGCGGCTGCGGAATAGCGTGCCGAGCACCGGGATCTTGGTCAGGCCGGGCAAGCCCGATACAGCCTGGCGGACGTCGTCGCGAACGAGGCCGGCAATCATCATCGAACCGCCCGACGGCAATTCGACGGTGGTGTCGGCAAGTCTCTTGCGGATCGACAGAAGCGTCAGGCCGGGCAAGCTGCCGCCGCCTTCCAGGGTGGTAGCACCTTCCGAGGTCGGCTCCGAAACCGATGTTCTGACCTTGAGGCTGATCCGGCCCGCCGACAGCACAACGGGCTGGAACTCGAGACCTATGCCGTATTCCAGCTTTTCGTTGGTGTAGGTGACCTGGCCGGTCTGGTTGTCGGTCGAAACGTTGTTCGTACGTGCCGTGATGAGATTGAATTCGCCGCCGACCCTGAACGTTGCCTTCTCGCCCGAAACCGCGGTGAGGGTCGGTTCTGCAAGCGTCTTCATGACGCCGCTTTGCTCCATGGCATTGATGTAGGCTTTGAGGCCACTGCCGCCCAAGTTAAAGCCTGAATTCTGCGAAAGCGGCTTTCCCAAACCGTAGTTGGGCGAACTCAGCGCACCGTAAGCGATGCCGTCCATGCTGCCGCTGCCAACCATGTTGACGCCGAGCTGCTTCATCACCGAGCGGCTGACTTCGGCCACGGTCACCTTCAGCGTCACCTGGTCGTCGCCGATGATCTGTAGCAGGTTGACGATCTTCGAGACCCGGCGTTCGGCATCCGGGTTGTTGATGTCGACGCCCCCATTGGCATTGCCGCCGGCCGCGGTCTGCGAATACTGGCCCGTCGTCGCTTCACCTCCGGACACGAAGATGGTTGCCAGATCGACGGCGCGCTTGGCATCGAGCGGCGTATCCACCGTCCCGGTCAGGACGACGTTGTCGTTCAGCAATTCGACCTTGATCTCGGCATTCGGAAGGAAGCGCTTGAGGTAGTCTTCCAATCCGGCGACGTCGCGTTCGACGGCCAGATCCAGGCTGGCAATCTGCTCGCCATTGGGACCGAAGACGAAGATGTTGGTTTCGCCCACCGACTTGCCGAACAGATAGATGCGCCTTGCGGTGCGGGTCACCGCATCGGCGACCGCGGGATTGGCGACAAGGATGTCGTAGGCGTCGCTCGGCAGATCGATGACGACCGATTTGTTGAGGCCGAGCTTGACACGTTGCGTGGCGGTCGAGGCCGTGACCCCGACGCTCTTTCCGGCGGCCTTGGCGTCGCCGAGGCCACTTGCATGGGCTCCGAGGAAAAGCAGGCCGACGGCTGCAGCCATGGTGACCGGCAGTTTAGCGACTAACCTCATTTCCTTGCCCCTACTTCGGAAACTTCGCCCGATTTGATCAACCGCACCGTTCCGCGCCGCCCACTGCCGGAAACGAGGTAGTCGGCTTCATCGGTACCCTTTTCCTTGTTGTCGGTGATCGAGCGCAGCGCCAGCGTCAGGCGATCGGCCATCTGCTGGGCGACGGTTATTATCTCGGCCTGCTGCGGCGTCAGCTCCAGCGTCGCCGTCTGTCCGACCCTGGTCTTCTTGCCTTCCTCGTCCTCCTGGATGGTCTGATCGATCGCCAGGACGCGGATGTTCTTGAGGATGGTCTCGGTGGTGAATCCGCTGCCGCCGTTGCCGGTGTCGGATCTGCGGGTCATGATGACGTCGACAAAATCGTTGGGCAGGATGAACCCGCCTGCCGACGTGTCAGCCGAGATCGCGGTGGCGACGGCACGCATGCCGGTGGGCAGGATCGAAGACATGAAGCTTTGCCCCTCGCCGATCAGCTTGGAGCGCCGCAGCGGCTCACCGGTGTACATCGCCATGCGGGCGACGGAGCCCTTCAGTTTCTCCCGCGCTTCGGGTTCGGCGGCACGGGTGATGAAATTCGCATTGATGCCATCGGACGGCCAGGACTCCCAGCTGAGATTGTTCTCAAGTGGGCTGCCCATCGGCACGTCGCCGGAAAGCACGAGCACATCCTGCAAGGCAATGGCCGGCGCCTGCGGGGCATCGGCGACGACCTGCTGGGGCGGGACCGCCACCATATTCTTGGCGACATAACCTGCACCACCCGCCGCAGCCACCGCCACGCCCAGAATAATCAGTCGGGATGCTGGCATCTGTCCGAACCCTCGCCTTTAGGCAACCAACTAGCCAGGCCGGACTTTGCAGCGGCAATCGTCAAAACAAGGTTAATGCAATGCTTACGATCGTGATTAATTTAAGGTTTACATAAATTGGACGGACCCGTGCTCCGACGACAGAAAGGGCGACCAGCGGCATCTTTTCAGACCGATGTCGGAGCGGCAAAGGTTGCTTGCTGTTTCAGTTCGCCAGCTTTGCCAGTGCCCAAACCATCAGGGGTGAATCCGGATAGGTCAGCAGCCCGCCAATGCCGAGTGCAATGCCGTAGGGAACGCCAGTCGTGTCGTCGGCGAAATGGCGCAGGAATAGATTGTGGCTGGTGTAAATCGCCAGCGGCGATTTCCGGTAGAGAAGGATGGCGAGCGTCAGCAGTCCGCCGATGAACGTCGATATCACGAGATACTCGACAAGGTGAATGTTGAACCCCATCCAGACGGCGGTGCCGGCGAGCAGCTTGGCGTCGCCGCCACCCATGCCGCCGAGTGCAAACAGACCGAACGTCACGGCCAGCACCAGGCCGCCGGCGGCGAAATGCCAGCCATAGGTTGCCCAGTCCATGGCCGTCAGCGGCGCAACCAGCGCAAACACCGCCAGCAGCAGCACCGGTACGCGGTTGGCGATCGTCATCGACAGCATGTCGGAGATCGCGGCGAAGAGCATGCAAAAAGGAAAGATGACGAAGATCAACGCTTCGAGCATGGGCGCGACACCCTGTTGCCAACTGTGTCCAGCCTCAGCCTAGACATATATGATTAACGATCGATGAGACTGGGTTACTCAAAACCGCCCGACGCGATGAAATAAGGGCCGCCAGTCAGGCGGCCCCTATCTCTAAGGCAACCAGGGTATTACGAACCACTCACCTTACCGGCGATGGCGATGAACTTGTTGTTCAGGGCGTTGCCGAGCTGACCAGCGCCAAAAATGATGGCAAGCGCGATGAGAGCGGCGATCAGACCGTATTCGATAGCGGTCGCGCCGGATTCGTCCTTCGCGAAACGTGCGATGAGATTAGACATTCGAGAGCTCCTACTCCACGTGTTACAGCACTTCCGTCAACTTCTGTGGTGGTTGATCGGATGCTGCCAATCTACGGAGAAGCTCTTTCAATCGGCTTAATAAACAGCCTTACCGATTCCTTTCCCGCTTCGAACAGCTTGCGTGGTTAACCGTAAACTAAACGCTGGACAGTAGCTCGCCTGCCCGTGAAAAGCTGTAATTTCACGGCTATCGGCAGGACGCATTGTTATATCAGCTGGCAGCAAGATTGGAGCGAATACCCGGCGCCGGTCAAGGGTTTAACCGTTGGTTCACCAATCTCCTTCATGTTCCGTGAACAAGTTTTGCCGCTGTGGAGCGCCTTGATGACCGCCATGAAATCGTCATTCCTGCTTGTCGCGCTTCTCGCCGTCCCGGCTTTCGTGCTGCCGGCCAAGGCCGGAGCCGGCATCGAAGTGACGATGAACCAGGCCAAGATCGTCAAACTGACACGCCCCGCCGACACCATCGTCGTCGGCAATCCGGCGATCGCCGACGCCTCCGTCCAGGATGCATCAACGATCGTGCTGACGGGCAAGGGGTTCGGCGTGACCAATCTGGTTGTCCTCGACCACGATGGCAGCCCGATCGTCGACGAGCAGGTGACCGTAGTGCGCCAGGACGCGTCGTCGGTGCGTATCTACAGGCGCGCCTCGGTCCAGACCATGTCCTGCACGCCATATTGCGAAAGCTCGTACAAGAGCGACTCGGAAAAGTCGTCCGAGGCCGAGATGAGCGCTGGGCAGTAAGCGCCTCAGGTGACTTGATTGTCTGGGGGAGAGCCGCGTCGGTTAGCGGCCGGTTAATGTCGCCTGGTCGAATTTAACGGTCATTCAAACCGGAGCTAAATGGGTTCTTGATAGTGGTGCTGACGGTACCGCATCAGGATCGGCAGGAACGGGATATGGGCGACGTTTTGGACGAGGATTCAAGACGCAAGATCTGCAAGGCCAAGGCAGGGCGCGTGACGTTTGCCCGTCGTTTCCTTGGTGATCGGCGCGGCGGCACGGCGATAGAATTCGCCATGCTTGCGTTACCGTTTGCGGCTCTCGTCTTCGCCATCCTCGAGAGCTGCATTTCATTTGCCGGACAGGAGGTGATGGCCAACATCACCGATGATATCGCCCGTCAATTGCGTACTGGCCAGTTGAGGCAAGCCGATGTGACGGAAGAGAAGCTAAAGGGTAGGGTCTGCGCCAGACTCGAGATCATTGTCGCCAAGGGTTGCCCCGGTTTGCTGGTTGATCTGCGCCCGTTCAAGACCTTTGCCGGGGCAGCCAGTGCGGGTTTCAAGATTTCCGGCTCGACCATCACGCTGACGGGCAAGGATCCGGATACAGGCAAGGACCCGGCTTTCGGGACCCCCACAATAGGTCCGGCAGAATCAAAGAACATGCTGCGGGTTTTCTACCCTTGGCCGGTCATGACCGATTTCATGGCTCAATACATGTCGAATATGGATGGCGGCAAGACGCTGCATTACGCAACGGCAACGTGGCAAAACGAGCCATTCGACAACTGAGGCACGTGTAGCAAAGGAAAAGGGCATGTTTCGTGCGGGGGCACATCCGGGGATATCGGTTATCTGGAAGAGAGCGGCGCGGTTTTGTGCCGATCGTCGGGGCATAGCGGCGGTCGAGTTTGCCCTCATCGTGCCCGTCCTGCTGATCATGTATTTCGTTACCATTGAGGCCTCGCAAGCCATCGAGGCCAGCAAGAAGGTCAGCCGCATCAGCTCCATGGTTGCCGACCTCGTCACGCAGCAAACGTCGCTGGTCAATGCAGATCTCACCGACATTATGAAGATCGGAAACTCCAGCCTTCAGCCTTATAACCGCTCAGTCGCCGATATCTTCATCACAGCAATCGACATCGAAGCCGATCCGGGCAACCCGACACCGAAGGCGAAGGTGGCGTGGTCCTGGCGCGTGCTGAATGGGGTCACGAGCCGCGACTCCAACCCGACAAGCTCCACAACTGTTCCGGCGACGCTCAACGTTGCGGGGACTTTCCTTATTCGTGTCAAAACCACTCTCAAATATGAACCGATCATCTCCTGGTCGGAAAGCGCCGAAAAGCCGCTCGGATTTATCTCGGCCTTCAACGAAGGCAAAATAACGATGAGCGAAACCTACTATCTCAGGCCGCGCCGGGCCACCTCGATCCCCTGCAGCAATTGCTGAAGCAGTTCTACCCATTCAACCCGGGTCATTGCGCGCTGCTGTCCGTGCTGCCCGACACCAGGCGCACGATGGAAGCGGCCATCGCATAGTCACTCGCAGCGGCGAGCGTGAACCCTCCCGAATGTTTCGATTCCACGAAATCGTAGATTTCCGGCGACTGCGATCTGAGATTGGTGAGGAAGACCGTCAGTCGGCGTTTGGCTTCGGGGTCAAGATCGCTGCGGACGGCGTGAGGGCCGTATCTGAGCACGCCGGAGGTCCAGATGATCTGGAGCGCGGCTTCTGGAATGCCCGCCGCCTCCAGTCGCGCCGCCGTGCCGTCCGGATCAGCCGGCTGATCGCCAGCAATCGCCGTCCAGTTTTCCGCCGTGGCCCGCTCCCAGCCGAACACGGCATCGGCCTGGCCATCGACCAGCATCGTTTCTGCGGCGGCAGCCGAGCCGGCATGAGCGAGGAATGGCGCATCCTGGCTGATCTTGATGCCGTCGGCCGCCAGCCCGGCGAGCGGTAGAAGCGAACCGCCGACATTGTCGGAAGGCGCCATGGCGATGCGGTGCGTTTCCAGGGCCGCGAGATCGGAAAGCCTGCCGTCGCGCGTCAAAAGCACGGAGCGGATGCCCGTGGCACCGTCGGCATCGACCGGCGCCACAAGAGGTTCGACGCAGCCGCAGCGCTCCGAGGCGGTGGCGTAGGCGGTCGCCGAATAGACCGCGTACTGAATCCGGCCATTGGCCTGTGCCTCTATCAGCGCCGCATAGTCATGCGCGACGACGAATTCCACCTTCATGCCGAGCGCCTTGCCGTAGGCGTCAGTCAGCAAGGCCAGACCCGGAACCGTGTTGCCAGCGCCCGGCTCGGCAACGATGCCGATCCGAAACGTGCCGATCTGGTCGCGCCAGTCGGCGTGCGCGGCGAGCTGCGAGGCCAGCAGCGCTACAGTTGTCGCCAGTGCACTCCAACCGAGGTCAGCCCGTCTCATCGATCCATGCCCCGCACGCCGTTCCTTGAAGCGCATCGCATGTCTCAAGGATGCGTACACCACGCCTGCCCGACTTCGCGACTATCGCGCCAGGCCGTTGCCGCCTGGTTTACGATTTGCCAATGCCGCGACGGGACCTTATGTCTGGTCAACCAGACTGGCAATGACGGCATCGATGGCACGCGCTTTCCTCTTCGTTCTCGATTCTTTCGGCATTGGCGGCGCCGCCGATGCCGAACGCTATGGCGACGCCGGCTCGAACACATTGGGACATATCGCGCTGGCCTGCGCGGAAGCCCGCGCCGATCGCGAGGGCCTGCGCGAGGGACCGCTGAAGGTGCCCACCATGGTTTCGCTCGGTCTCGGCCGCGCAGCAGAAACCGCAACCGGCTTCCAATTCGACAGCAAAGCCGCCGTTTCAGCCTCCGCTTTCCACGGCGCCGCGCAGGAGATTTCGAGCGGCAAGGATACGCCGTCGGGTCACTGGGAAATCGCCGGGCTGCCCGTGCGGTTCGACTGGGGCTATTTCCCCGATAAGGTGCCCGCCTTCCCTGCCGAACTGACCGAAGCGATGATCCGCGAGGGCAAGGTGCCGGGCATTCTCGGCAACTGCCATGCACCCGGCACCGAGATCATCGAGCGCTTTGGCGAGGAGCATATCCGCACCGGCCAGCCGATCTGCTACACCTCGGTCGATTCCGTCCTGCAGATAGCAGCGCACGAAGTTCATTTCGGCCTGGAGCGGCTCTACGAGTTCTGCAAGACGGTACGCCGGCTGGTCGACCCGCTGAAGATCGGACGGGTGATCGCACGGCCTTTTCTAGGCGAAACATCAGCCACCTTCGAGCGCACCTATAACCGCCATGACTACGCCGTGCCGCCGCCTGAGCCGACGCTGCTCGACCGCTTGACCGGGCGCGGCAGCCGGGTGATCGCGGTCGGCAAGATCGGCGACATCTTCGCCCACCGCGGTATCTCGGAAGTACGCAAGGCGCCCGGCAACATGGCAATGTTCGACAAGGCGCTGGGCGCGATGGACGATGCCGGCGACGGCGACCTGGTGTTCGCCAATTTCGTCGACTTCGACACCGAGTTCGGCCATCGCCGCGACGTCCCCGGCTATGCTGCGGCGCTCGAAGCCTTCGACCGCCGGCTGCCCGAGGCACTGGCAAAGCTGAAGCCGGGCGATCTGCTCATCCTCACCGCCGATCATGGCAACGATCCGACATGGCGTGGCACCGACCACACGCGCGAACGCGTCCCGGTCATCGGCACCGCACCAGGTCTCAACGGCGGCGACATCGGGCTCAGGACCACCTTCGCCGATATCGGCGAGACGGTCGCCGAACACCTCAAGCTGGCGCGCGGCCGCCACGGCGCTTCCTTCCATGCGGCGATAGGCGGCCATGCCTGAACTGCCCGAGGTCGAAACCGTCCGGCGCGGCCTGCAGCCGGTTCTGGAAAGCGCGCGGATCATGCGCGTCGAGGCGCGCCGGCCCGATCTCAGATTTCCGTTTCCGGCGAAATTTGCGCAGCGGCTGACCGGCAAGACCGTCACCGCGCTTGGCCGCCGCGCCAAATATCTCACCATACACCTGGACGGTGGCCCGGTGCTGATCTGCCATCTCGGCATGTCGGGCTCGTTCCGCATCGAGGCCGCTGATGACAAAGAGACGCCCGGCACGTTCCATCAAGAGCGCTCGAAGGATGCCAAGCACGACCATGTGGTGTTCCATGTCGTGTCGCCTGTCGGCGTCCAGTCTCGCGTGGTCTTCAACGACCCGCGTCGCTTCGGCTTCATGCTGTTTGCGGAAGGCCTGGCCGACGCGCATCCGATGCTGGCGGGACTGGGCGTCGAGCCGACCGGCAATGCGCTGGAAGGCGCCCTGCTCGCCTCTCTGCTGAAGGGCCGCAGATCGCCGTTGAAGGCGGCGTTGCTCGATCAGAAGCTGATTGCCGGGCTCGGCAATATCTATGTGTCGGAAGCGCTGTGGCGCGCCGGCCTTTCACCATTGCGCGAGGCAGGCACCATCGCCGGGACCAGCAAGAAGGCCAAGGAACAGAGCGAACGACTGGCCGAGGCAATCCGTTCGGTGATCGCCGATGCGATCGCCGCCGGCGGGTCTTCGCTGCGCGACTATATGCACACAGACGGATCGCTGGGCTATTTCCAGCATTCCTTCGCGGTCTACGATCGCGAAGGCGAGCCCTGTCCGACGCCCGGCTGTCGCGGCCACATCGCGCGCATCGTGCAAAGCGGCCGCTCGACCTTTTATTGCCGGACCTGTCAGCGGTAAGCTAGACCGGTCCTTCAGTGCCGCAACCAGGAGGCCAGCCCATGAGCTATGAAACCATCATCGTCGAGACGCGCGGCAAGGTCGGCCTGATCACGCTGAACCGGCCCAAGGCGCTGAACGCGCTGAACGCGCAGGTGCTGGCGGATTTGCTGACGGCGGCAAAGGGGTTCGACGCCGATCCCGGCATCGGCGCCACGGTCATCACCGGTTCCGAGAAGGCTTTTGCGGCGGGCGCCGACATCAAGGAAATGCAAGCCGTCACCTACGCCAAGGCCTATGTGCAGGATTTCTTCGTCGGCTGGGAAGAGTTTACCCGTGCGCGCAAGCCGATGATCGCGGCGGTCGCCGGCTATGCACTGGGCGGCGGCTGCGAACTGGCGATGATGTGCGATTTCATTATTGCCGCCGACACGGCGAAATTCGGCCAGCCCGAAATCACGCTCGGCGTCATTCCCGGCATGGGCGGGTCGCAACGGCTGACCCGCTTTGTCGGCAAGTCGAAGGCCATGGACATGTGCCTGACCGGGCGGATGATGGATGCCGCCGAAGCCGAGCGCAGCGGCCTGGCCTCGCGCGTCGTGCCGGCCGGCGAGTTGATCGAGGAGGCGATGAAGGCCGCGGCCAGGATATCAGAGTTTTCACTGCCATCGGTGATGATGGCCAAGGAGGCAGTCAACCGCGCCTACGAGACGACGCTGGCGGAGGGACTGCGCTTCGAACGCCGGCTGTTCCACTCGCTGTTTGCGCTCGACGACCAGAAGGAAGGGATGGCAGCCTTTGCCGAGAAGCGGAAGCCGAATTTCACCAATCGCTAGAGTGGCGGCGGCGAGGACCAAAAAGAAGCCAAAGCGGCGTTGACGCGCCGGAAAAGCTGAACTATAAGCCGCTCCAACCGAGGCGGCCGTTGGCTGCCCGTTTGTTTTTTGCGCCCTGCGGCATCCCGCATGCGCCCACCAGATCAGAAGAGAGGCATCATGGCCAATACCTCCTCGGCCAAAAAGGCAACGCGCAAGATCGCCCGCCGCGCAGCGATCAACAAGAACCGCCGCTCGCGCGTGCGTACATATGTCCGCCAGGTCGAAGAGGCACTGGCTGCCGGCGACAAGGCAGCCGCGCTGGAAGCCTTCAAGACCGCAGAGCCGGAATTGATGCGCGCCGCGACCAAGGGCGTGATCCATAAGAATACGGCATCGCGCAAGGTGTCGCGTCTGGCTCACCGCCTCAAGGTGCTGTCGGCCTGATTGACCGTTCCTGAACTGTCGTTCTTTCAAACCCGGCCAATCGCGCCGGGTTTTTTCGTTTGCCGGCAAGCACTTAAAAAGAACGGCCGCAAAGCACGCCCGAGCCGCATTCCAGAGTCTGGAATGCTTTGCCGGCACATACACTCCCACTGATATTCCAATCCGCCGAAACGGCCCACGCCAATAAATTGGGCTGTCACAAATTGCTGATATTTTTCAACGACTTGCTGGAAGTGATCCACAGCTTGTTCACATCGCCTGTGGGCGATAGGCAGCAAGTTGGTGTCAAGCGAATTATTTCAGAAAATTTCAAACCGCACAGCCATTTTCATATTCGCGGCAAAAGGGTTTGAATCCCAATGGCTTTGTCAAAATATGCGCTTCCAGCACGGAGCCCGAACCGTTGTTCACTAACCAGATTCCTTAAAAATCCGTTAGAGGTGGCCTTGCCCTATCCACAGCGATTTCGGTAATGTCGATCTATCGAAAGGGACGGGCCATTAGCCCTTAACCCAGCCTGAATCGGCCAGCTAACAGTGGCAGAATTCATGACGTGGATCAATTCCGCGAACGGGTATGGCTTGCCTTTTCGATACGATAGGGGACTGGCGTAATTGTACATGGCAGCTTGATGGCGCACCGGCGTTTTCGCCGGGTAGCACCGCTTTGCCCGAACATGTCAGACGGACTGGCCTTAAGCAGCCGGGACCGATCCCATTCTGACGAGGCAACGTCATCCGCCGGCGGCGGCGGTGGTGTTGTAGCGAAGATACGGTCGCCGGAAACATGGGTGCAGGAGGCGCACTCCCGGCGGAAAAAAGGTACAAAGGAAAAGGGACGCACAATCATGCAGAGCGGCATCGAGCGGGAGCTTACGGGCGACCTGCCATTTCCCGGAACATTGGTCGGAGCGCACGATATGGCGGCTTCCAGCGACGCGGAACAGAAGTTCGACCGGGTCAAGGCCCAGTTGAAGGCGCGCCTGGGAACCGAGGTCTATTCGAGCTGGTTCGGCCGTATGAAGGTGGCTGAGGCTTCCCGGGGCATTGTACGCATCTCGGTGCCCACGGCCTTCCTGCGCTCGTGGATCAATGGCCATTATCTCGATCTCATCGCCGATCTGTGGAAGCACGAGGATCCCGAAATCCTCAAGATCGAGATGGTCGTGCGCACCGCGACCCGTCCTGCCCGCAATGGCGTCGAACCCGAGGCCGTGCCGGCGCGCAAGATGACCAAGCATACGCAGACCGCATTGGCGGCCGGCACGGTCGGCCCCGGCAGGGTGGAGCGGGCGCCCGCCCCTCGTCCCGGCACGCCGATCGAGAGCGAATTCCGGCACAATGTGCTGGGGTCGCCGCTCGACCCGCGCTACACGTTCGGCTCCTTCATCGAAGGCCCGTCGAACCGGGTGGCTTTCGCCGCAGCCAAAGCCGTGGCGGAATCGCAGTCGAGCGCGGTGCGCTTCAACCCGCTGTTCCTTCATGCAACCGTCGGGCTTGGCAAGACGCACCTTTTGCAGGCGATTGCGGCCGAATCCCTGAAACAGAACCCGAAATCGCGCGTCGTCTATCTGACGGCCGAATATTTCATGTGGCGCTTCGCCACCGCGATCCGCGACAACAATGCGCTGACGCTGAAGGAACAGCTGCGCGACATCGACCTCTTGATCATCGACGACATGCAGTTCCTGCAGGGCAAGTCGATCCAGCACGAATTCTGCCATCTCATCAACATGCTGCTCGACAGTGCCAAGCAAGTGGTGGTTGCCGCTGACAGGCCGCCGTCGGAACTGGAATCGCTGGAACCGCGGGTGCGCTCGCGCCTCAATGGCGGTGTCGCGCTGGAAATGTCGGCGCCGGACTTCGCCATGCGCATCGGCATGCTCAAACTTCGGCTTGCCACCGCCAAGGTCGACGATGCATCGCTCAATATTTCGGAGGAGATCCTCAACCATGTCGCCCGCACGGTGACCGGCAGCGGTCGTGAGCTGGAGGGCGCGTTCAACCAGCTGCTGTTTCGTCAGTCGTTCGAGCCGGCGATCACCATCGACCGCATCGACGAAATCCTCGGCCACATCTATCGCTCTGGCGAGCCGAAGCGGGTGCGCATCGAGGACATCCAGCGCATCGTGGCGCGCCACTACAATGTGTCGAAGACCGAGTTGCTGTCCAACCGGCGCACGCGCACCATCGTCAAGCCCAGGCAGGTCGCCATGTACCTGTCGAAGGTATTGACGCCGCGCTCGCTGCCGGAGATCGGCCGGCGTTTCGGCGGCCGCGACCATACTACGGTGCTGCATGCGGTGCGCAAGATCGAGGACCTTTCCGGCGTCGACAACACGCTGGCGCAGGAACTGGAACTGTTGCGCAGGCTGATCAACGACCAAGCCTGATCGGCGCGGCAAACGGAGCGCGCCGGGTTAGAGTATTCGGTCGTCGCGCTTTAAATTTTCTTGTTTTGATGCATGTCGTTGTCCCAAAACCGCTGCGCAGTTTTCGGCGACATGCATCGGTTGCCGGCCAACGTCCGCTTTATCCCCAGAAAGCCCGCTTAACCGGCGCGAACCGGTGGCCCGGACTTGCGTTTGCTGGCTTTTTCCTGTCAGTTTGCATAGATTCTGAGCCTGTTCAGACCTTTCGCGGGGCGCCGCCCACTGGTGACCCGTCCATTCATTCAAGCGAGCCTGTTTCGTCATGCGTGTTATCCTGGAACGGTCCAATCTCCTGAAGTCGCTCAACCACGTTCATCGCGTGGTCGAGCGGCGCAATACCATACCGATCCTGTCGAACGTACTGCTCAGCGCCGAGGGCGCCAGCCTTGAAATGAAAGCCACCGACCTCGACCTCGAAGTGACCGAAGCGACGCCGGCAAAGGTCGAGCGCGGCGGGGCGACGACGGTTCCGGCGCACCTACTCTACGACATCGTGCGCAAGCTGGCCGACGGCGCCGAAGTGATGCTGAAGACCGATGAGGACGGCAACGCCATGACGGTGACGTCGGGCCGCTCGAGCTTTCGCCTGCAATGCCTGCCGCAGTCCGATTTCCCGGAGCTTTCGGCGGGATCTTTCTCACACATCTTCCGGCTCGATTCCGTCGCCCTGAGAGGCCTGATCGAAAAGACCCAGTTCGCCATCTCCACCGAAGAGACGCGCTACTAT
The DNA here is from genome assembly GCF_030323145.1 of Mesorhizobium sp. C432A. Lineage (NCBI taxonomy): Bacteria > Pseudomonadati > Pseudomonadota > Alphaproteobacteria > Hyphomicrobiales > Phyllobacteriaceae > Mesorhizobium > Mesorhizobium sp. C432A. The sequence continues at coordinate 399,811 of NZ_CP100470.1, forward strand.
CTCAACGGTATCTACCTGCACACGCATGAAACTGGCGGCAAGCTGAAGCTGCGTTCAGTGGCGACCGACGGCCACCGCCTGGCGCGCGCAGAGATCGACGCTCCGGCCGGGTCCGAAGGCATGCCGGGCATCATCATTCCGCGCAAGACGGTCAGCGAGTTGCAGAAGCTGGTCGACGATCCCGATGTCGCGGTGACCACCGAATTGTCCGACACCAAGATCCGCTTCACCATCGGCAGCGTGGTTCTGACCTCGAAGCTGATCGACGGCACTTTCCCGGACTACCAGCGCGTCATTCCGACCGGCAACGACAAGAAGCTGATCATCGACCGGCAGAGCTTCGCCGCCGCCGTCGATCGCGTCTCGACCATTTCCTCCGAGCGCGGCCGCGCGGTGAAGCTTTCGATCACCGAAGGCCAGGTGACGCTTGCCGTCAACAATCCGGATTCGGGCAGCGCCACCGAGGAGCTGGCGGCCGACTATTCGTCCGACCCGATCGAGATTGGCTTCAACGCCAAATATCTGCTCGACGTCGCTGCTCAACTCACCGGCACGGAAGCCAAGTTCATGCTGGCCGATGCCGGCTCGCCGACGCTGATCCACGACATGGCCGATGAGACCGCGCTCTACGTGCTGATGCCGATGCGGGTGTAGCCGCACTGCGGCACACTGCAGCATAGTGATTGCGGCGACTTCTATAGGCGGATAGCGGTTGCCGGAACAAAATCACATAAGTAAGCTCACACTTACGAATTTCCGCAATTATGCGGCGTTGTCGATCGGCTTTTCACCCGGCGCGGTGGTGTTTTCCGGCGACAATGGCGCCGGCAAGACCAATCTCCTGGAAGCCATCTCGCTGCTGACGCCTGGCCGCGGCCTGCGCCGTGCGCCCTATGTCGACGTGGCCCGCGAAGGCGGCGATGGCGGCTTTGCGCTGCACGCAAGGCTCGACGGCCCGGAGGGGCAGGTCGAGATCGGCACCGGCATCACCGGGGGTGAAGCGGCCGGCGAGGGCGGTCGCAAGGTGCGCATCAATGGCGCGCCGGCACGGTCGGCCGACGCCATGCTGGAATGGCTGCGCGTGGTCTGGCTGACGCCGGCCATGGACGGCCTGTTCCCCGGACCTGCCGCCGACCGGCGGCGCTTTCTCGACCGGCTGGTTTTGGCTGTCGATCCTGGCCACGGCCAGCGTGCGCTCGATTACGAGAAGGCGATGCGCGGACGTAACCGCTTGCTTACGGAAGGCTCGCGCGACGGCGCCTGGTTCGACGCCATCGAGATGCAGATGGCCGAAACCGGCGTGGCGATCGCGGCTGCGCGCGCCGAGCTGGTGCGCCTGCTGGCCGCCATGATCGACAGGTTGCCGTCCAGCGGGCCGTTTCCGCAAGCCGACATCAGCCTCTTCGGCGACCTTGAAAGCCATGTCGCCTCAGCACCCGCTGTGGATGTCGAGCAACGCTATCGCGACGCCCTTGCCGACGGCCGCGAGCGCGACCGCGCCGCCGGACGCACGCTCGACGGCCCGCACCGTTCGGATCTACTGGTGCGCCACCGCCCCAAGGCGATGCCGGCCGAACTCTGCTCGACCGGAGAGCAGAAGGCGCTGCTGGTCGGCATCGTGTTGTCGCACGCAAGGCTGACCGGCGAGATGTCGGGGATGACGCCGATCCTGTTGCTCGACGAGATTGCCGCGCATCTCGATGCCGGCCGGCGCGCCGCGCTGTTCTCGATCCTGGAGGAGCTGAACTGCCAGGCCTTCATGACCGGAACCGACGCCGCGCTGTTTTCCAGCCTGAGGGGACGCGCGCAGTTCCTCACCGTCGACCACGGCACGGTTGGGCCAACCGAAGAGACCTGACAAGGTTTTTGCTCCGCTATATGGTCGGGCAATGACCCCTGCCGCCCTCACCGACGAAGAACTCGAACGCTATGCCCGCCACATCGTGCTGCCTGAGATCGGCGGCGCCGGCCAGCAGAGGCTGAAGCGGGCGCGAGTGCTGGTGATCGGCGCCGGCGGCCTCGGCGCGCCGGTGCTGGAATATCTCGCTGCCGCAGGCGTCGGCACGCTTGGCATCGTCGACGACGATATTGTCTCGCTGTCCAATCTGCAGCGGCAAGTGATCCACGCCACCGATACGGTCGGAACGGCGAAGACCGAGAGCGCCAAAGCAGCGATCGCCCGGATCAATCCCCATGTCGCGGTGGAATTGCACGATTTCAGGCTGACGGCCGACAATGCTGCCGTTCTCGTGGCGCGCTACGACGTGGTCGTCGACGGCTCCGACAATTTCGAGACGCGCTATGTGGTGGCGGATGCCTGCGCGGCGGAAAAGCGGCCGCTCGTGCATGCCGCCGTCGGCCGCTTCGACGGCTCGGTTACGGTGTTGATGCCGTTCGGCACCGGCACCGACGGCAGACCGAACCCTGGATATCGCGACCTCTTTCCCGAAGCGCCGCCAGAGGGGCTGGTGCCATCCTGCGCGGTGGCCGGGGTCGTCGGTGCGCTGACCGGCGTCGTCGGCACGCTGCAGGCGATGGAAACGATCAAGCTGATCACCGGCATCGGCGAACCGCTGGTCGGCCGGCTGCTGCTCTACGATGCGCTGTCGGCGCGCTTCGACACGATCCGCTACAAGAGAAGCTGACCGCATGGATCAGCCTGCCAGTGTTTTGGTCACGCAGCTCGCCCCCGGCTTCGACCGCTGGGACGAACTGCTCAGCCTGATCATGCGCGCCTTTGCACCGATGGACGGCGTCATAGACCCGCCCTCCTCGGCACATCTGCTGAACGCCGGAAACCTCAGGGACAAGGCTGGCCGAGAGACCGTGTTGCTGGCCCTGCAGGATGACAGGATCGCCGGCTGCGTTTTCGCGCTGGAGAGAGCCGATGATTTCTACATCGGCAAGCTCGCCGTCGAACCTGAGCTTCAAGGGCAAGGCATCGGCAGGCGGCTGATGCAGGCTGTCGAATTTCTCGCCCGCAGCCGGAACAAACCGGCCATCGAACTGCAGACGCGAATCGAACTGACCGTAAATCATGCAACCTTTGCCGGTCTCGGCTTTCGCGAGACTGAACGCACCGCGCATGACGGCTATGACCGGCCGACCTCGATCACCTTGCGCAAGGAGTTGGCGTGAGCCTTGCACTCAGCTCACAGGAGCAGACAGTCGCCTCCGGCCATGACGGGGCGGCGATGGCGATGCGCATCGTTGCCGAAAGCGCTGCGCTGCTCGGCGCGCCGCGACTGATCCCGATCGCCTCGACGCATATAGACGGCGCGCTCTATCACGGCGATTCCGGCACGCTGTTTGCCGAAAGGCTGGTCGATGGCGGCGCCAGGGTCGCGGTGCGCTCGACGCTCAATGTCGGCGCGCTCGACCTGATGGGCTGCTCGCGCGTGCGCCTCGAAGAGCCGGCGCGCGGCATGGCGCGACGAATGATGGAGGCCTACCGCAAACTGGGCTGCGAGCAGAGCTGGACCTGCGCGCCCTATCAGGCCGGCCACAGGCCAGCGCTTGGCAGCGATGTCGCCTGGGGTGAATCCAACGCGGTGGTGTTCTGCAATTCGGTGCTGGGGGCACGCACCAACCGCTATGGCGACTTCCTCGACATCGCCTGCGCCATATCGGGCCGCGCGCCGGATTACGGCCTGCATCGCCCCGAGAACCGGCAGGCACGGCTGGTGTTCGATGTGTCCGGCCTCTCCGCCTCGTTCCTTGGTTCGGAGATCGCCTGGCCGGTGCTGGGCAACCTCTACGGCCGTGAGGTCGGCAACGCGGTCGGCGTCGTCACCGGCATATCCAGCCATCCCGGCGAGGATGCGCTGAAGGCCTTCGGCGCGGCGGCGGCATCGTCGGGCGCCGTCGGCCTGTTCCATATCGCTGGGGTAACGCCAGAAGCGCCCGACGCCGAGACCATCCTGGTGGGCGGCAGGCCGGAAACGATGATCCGCGTAACGCCGGAGATGGCCATGAAGGCCCGCGCCGGCCTGTCCACCGCAGCCACGCAGACCGCCATCGATGCCGTGGCGATCGGCAGTCCGCATCTGTCTTTGGCCGAATTCGATGCACTTGAGCGGCTGATTGGCGGGCGGCGGCTCAGCGTGCCGATTTACGCCTGCACCGGCCGCCACGTGCTCACCAGGCTGGAGCAGAACGGCAAGCGCAAGATGCTCGAAGCCAGCGGCGTCATCATCGTCGCCGACACCTGCGTGGTGGTGACGCCGATCCTGCCGAATCTGGCCGGCGGCGTGCTGATGACCAATTCGGGAAAATTCGCGCACTACGCGCCGGGCAATACCGGTTACGCCGTGCTTTACGGCTCGCTGGCCGACTGCGTGGAAAGCGCGGTTGCCGGTAAGCCCAGGTTTACGGATATCGCCGCATGAGCGCCGTCGCTGAAATCCTGGTGCCGGGCAGCGGAGGCGAAGGGCTGGCCTTGGTGCTGATGGCGCCAATCAGCTTCTGGGGTGGCGTCGATCCGAAGAGCGGCCGCATCGCCGATGTCCGTCACCCGCAGCATGGCGAGACCATTTCCGGGCGTGTGCTGTTCCTGCCCGGCACGATCGGCTCGTCCTCAGCGTCAGCCGTGCTGATGGAACTCGTCCACAATGGCCATGCGCCGACGGCACTCGTGCTGCACGAGCCGGACGCGATCCTGCTGCTTGGCTTGATTGTGGCCAGGGAAATGGGCTGGCCGACGCCGGTAGCGCTCAGGCTCAGGCGCGACGCTTTTGAGGCCTATCGCGGCAAGCGTGTGAGTGTCGCGGCGGATGGCGCCCTCACAACCGCATCCTGAACGCGGCCCGCTTCAAGTCCGTAGCGGCAGCACGCGGTCCGGCGGCCGGTGGCCGTCGAAGAAGGCGCGGATGTTGATGATCACCTTCTCGCCCATGTCGATGCGGCCCTCGATCGTCGCAGAACCCATATGCGGCAAAAGCACGACTTTGTTCTTGGCGGCAAGCTTCAGCAGTTTCGAGTTCAGCGCCGGTTCGTGCTCGTAGACGTCGAGGCCGGCGCCGGCGATCTTGCCGTCCTGGATCAGCTTGACCAGCGCTTCCTCGTCGATGATGTCGCCGCGCGCGGTGTTGACCACATAGGCGGTGGGCTGAAGCAGAGCTAGGCGCCGCGCCGAAAGCAGATGAAAGGTCGCCGGCGTCGACGGGCAGTTGATCGAGATGATGTCCATGCGGGCAAGCATCTGGTCGAGGCTTTCCCAATAGGTCGCCTCCAGCCCTTCCTCGACCGCCGGCAGCACGCGATGGCGGTTATGGTAGTGGATCGACAGGCCGAAAGCCTTGGCGCGCCTCGCAACCGCAGTGCCGATGCGGCCCATGCCGACGATACCGAGGCGCTTGCCCCAGATGCGCCGGCCGAGCATCCAGGTCGGCGACCAACCGGCCCATTTCTTGTCGCTGGTGAGCACATTGGCGCCTTCGGCCAGCCGCCGCGGCCCGGCCAGCATCAGCGCCATGGTCATGTCGGCCGTATCTTCGGTCAGCACGTTCGGCGTGTTGGTGACGGTAATGCCTTTCTTGGCCGCCGCCGCCACATCGATCTTGTCGACGCCATTGCCGAAATTGGCGATCAGCTTGAGATTGTCGCCGGCCTGGGCAATCAGCGCCGCATCGATCTGGTCGGTGATGGTCGGCACCAGCACATCGGCTTCCTTGATCGCCGCGACCAGCTCCGGCTGCGTCATCGGGCGGTCCTCGACATTCAGCCTGGCGTCGAAGAGTTCGCGCATGCGGGTCTCGACCGGATCGGGCAGCTTGCGCGTGATGACGACGAGAGGCCGTTTTTTGCCTGCCATTGTTTCCTCGAACCCGATCTCGTTGAGACCTCTTTAACCAAGACAGGCGAAACTGAATACCGGTCGCGGTGCCTGCCACTCCTGTAACAAGCGGTGCCGCCGAAGACAAAGAAAAAGGGGCGCCCGGGCCAAAGGGCACGCGCCGAAAGGAATGAAAGTGTCTGGTTTCGCGTCGCTTCGCCTGATCCTCAGCGCAGCGCTTCTCGGCGCTCTCCTGCATTTCCCGCAAGCCGCGGCGCAAGGTGCCGCCGCACCTGTGCAGACGGTCACGCTCGGGCCGAGCGGCCTGCCGCTGCCGCGTTTCGTCAGCCTGAAATCGGCTCGCGTCAACTCGCGCGTTGGGCCCGGCGCCAACTATTCCGTCGACTGGATGTACACAAAGGCCGGCCTGCCTATGGAGATCATCCAGGAATTCGATACCTGGCGGCGCGTGCGCGATGCCGATGGCTCGGAGGGTTGGATCAACCAGTCGCTGCTGTCGGGCCGCCGGACCGCGATCGTCGCCCCCTGGCAGCGCACCAAGGGGGGCCGAATCAATCTGCTCGACGATGCCGACAAGGACGCCAGCGTCATCGCCATCATCGAGCCGGGCGTTACGGGCACGATCAAAACCTGCGATGGCCAGTGGTGCGAAATGACCTTCGACGGCCACACCGGCTGGATCGCCCAGTCGCAGGTGTGGGGCGCCTATCCCGGCGAGCACGTCAAGAATTGAGATTGCTGGAGGCCTAACGGCCGATACGGCCGAGATGGGTGTCCCGAAAACCGGCCGACAGTTTGAGACCGTAGCCGAGCGCGCGGTCGACGGCGATGTGGATGATCCAGATCAGACCAATCGCGGTCGCCGTCGAATTGGCCAGAACATATCCGGCGAGCGCCAGCAACAGCGGGACGATCAATATGTGCAAGGCATTGTAAGCGACAGCGCCGATCCGTGCCCCGGCGAGATAGCCCAGCATCGACAGGTCTGGCGCCAGGATAAGCAGGGCGAACAGCCACCAGGAAACGCCTGACGCGGCATAGGCGACTATAGCCACGACCGCGACCGCAACCCATTCGAGCCGGATTGCAAAATCGACAGGTTTCACGGGTTGGGGCTTAAACGCTGCGTTTCGGGCGCAGCCTCACCACGATGTCGACATTGGCGATCTCCATACCTGCGGGTGGCTCCGGCAGGTTGGAGACGGTCACCGGACCGCTTTCTATATCGAAGATCCTGTTTTCGCCTTCGATGTAAAAATGATGGTGATCGGAGGTGTTGGTGTCGAAATAGGTCTTGGACCCCTCGACCGCCAGGATGCGCAGCAGGCCGGCCTGGGTGAACTGGTGAAGCGCGTTGTAGACGGTGGCGAGCGAGACCGGCACGCCGGCGGCGACCGCCTCTTCATGCAGTTCCTCGGCCGAAAGGTGGCGGTCGCCCTTGGCAAACAGCAGATCGGCCAGCGCAATGCGTTGGCGTGTCGGCCTGAGGCCGGCTTCGCGAACCCGCTTGTCCACAGCGACATTTTCCTTCCGGCAGCCCAGATCCATCTATCCGTCCAAGCCCACAGTTCTGCCTCAAGACACGCCCAGAGTGGCGAAAAAACGTCATCAACCGAAACTGGATACCTCCCGACATATATTCTGTTGGCGGAATACGATCAATAGAGCGACGTGCGTCCAGTTGGACGCACTAAGTGCGCTCTATTGCTTTTTTGGCGTCGCATCGTGCTTTCCGGAATCGAGATCGATTTCGGGCCGATGCGAGAGCGCGCATTGACCCGGGCAGACGGGCGGGTTAAGCGCAAACGCCGGTTTCCGGACCGAAAGGGATTGTGTTAGGAAACCAACGACAAGGGCGCCCCACCGCCCGGGACATTATGGGGACGAGACATATGGCGGGTTCGAAATCCAGCTACGGTTATGAGGAATTGCTTGCCTGCGCCCGCGGCGAGCTGTTTGGGCCTGGCAACGCCCAGCTGCCCTATCCGCCGATGCTGATGTTCGACCGCATCACCGAGATCAGCGAGACCGGCGGCGCCCACGACAAGGGCTTCATCCGTGCCGAATTCGACATCAAACCGGACCTGTGGTTCTTCGCCTGCCATTTCATCGGCAATCCGATCATGCCGGGGTGCCTGGGCCTTGACGCCATGTGGCAATTGACGGGTTTTTACCTCGGCTGGCTCGGCGAGCCGGGCAAGGGCATGGCGCTGTCGACCGGCGAAGTGAAGTTCAAGGGGATGGTGACGCCTTCGGTCAAGAAGGTGGAATACGGCATCGATTTCAAGCGCGTCATGCGTGGACGCCTGGTGCTCGGTATCGCCGATGGCTGGCTTAAGGCCGACGGCGAACCCATATACACTGCGACGGACCTCAAGGTGGGGCTGTCCAAGCAATCGGCCGCCTGACCGGCGCCACTGCAGCGGCGCGTTCTTCCGAGACGCAACGCCGCTGCGGCATTTTGATTTTGCGTATGATCGCCGGTGAAAACCGACTAGGTTTCGGGATCATCCGCTGGAAGGAGTTGCGAATGAGAAGGGTCGTCGTCACAGGCCTCGGCATCGTATCGTCGATCGGCAACAACGCCAACGAGGTGCAATCCTCGCTCCACGATGCCAAATCAGGCATCAGCTTCTCCGATTCCTTCGCCGAACACGGCTTCCGCTGCCAGGTCTGGGGCGCGCCGACGCTCGACCCGACCCCTATGATCGACCGGCGTGCCATGCGCTTCCTGAGCCAGGGCGCGGCCTGGAACCATGTCGCGATGGATCAGGCGATCGCCGACGCCGGGCTTGGCGAAAGCGACATCACCAATGAGCGCACCGGCATCGTCATGGGCTCGGGCGGCCCCTCGACCCGCACCATCGTCGAGGCGGCCGAGACCACGCTCAAGAACAACAGCCCCAAGCGCATCGGTCCGTTCGCGGTGCCGAAGGCGATGTCGTCGACCGCGTCGGCGACGCTCGCCACCTGGTTCAAGATCCACGGCGTCAACTATTCGATCTCGTCGGCCTGCTCGACCTCGGCGCATTGCATCGGCAACGCCTACGAACTGATCCAGTGGGGCAAGCAGGATGTGATGTTTGCCGGCGGCCATGAAGACCTCGACTGGACGATGTCGGACCTGTTCGATGCCATGGGCGCGATGTCGTCGAAGTATAACGATCGTGCGCCGACAGCTTCCCGCGCGTATGACGCCAATCGCGATGGCTTCGTCATCGCGGGCGGCGCGGGCGTCCTCATCCTGGAGGAGCTCGAACACGCCAAGGCGCGCGGCGCCAAGATCTACGCTGAGATCGTCGGCTATGGCGCGACGTCGGACGGTTACGACATGGTGGCGCCGTCGGGCGAAGGCGCGGTGCGCTGCATGCGCCAGGCTCTGGCGACGGTGTCCACGCCGGTCGACTACATCAACACCCACGGCACCTCGACGCCGGTCGGCGATTCCCGGGAAATGGGCGCCATCCGAGAGGTGTTCGGCGAGAAGATGCCGTTCATCACCTCGACCAAGTCGCTGACCGGCCATTCGCTGGGTGCCGCCGGCGTACAGGAATCGATCTACTCGATCCTGATGATGCAAGGCGGCTTCATCGGCGAGAGCGCCCATATCGAAAACCTCGATCCCGAATTCGAGGGCATGCCGATCGTGCGCAAGCGCATCGACGACGCCAGGATCGACACGGTTTTGTCCAACTCGTTCGGCTTCGGTGGCACCAACGCAACGCTGATTTTCCAGCGCTATTCCGCATAAGGCCAGCGTTTTTTTTGTAGGGGGATTGCCGGCCATGGACGGACTGATGAAGGGCAAGCGCGGGCTTGTCATGGGCGTCGCCAACGATCATTCGATCGCCTGGGGCATCGCCAGGAAATTGTCCGAACACGGAGCGGAGCTTGCCTTCACCTATCAGGGCGACGCATTCGGGCGCCGCGTCAAGCCGCTTGCCGAGAAGCTTGGCGCGTCTCTGGTGGTGCCCTGTGACGTCGAGGACAGCGCATCGGTCGCCGCCACCTTCGAGACGCTCGGCAAGGAATGGGGCGGGCTCGACTTCGTCGTCCACGCCATCGGCTTTTCCGACAAGAACGAGCTCAAAGGGCTCTACGCCGACACCAGCCGCGACAATTTCGTCCGCACCATGGTCATCTCCTGCTACTCCTTCACCGAGGTCGCCCGCCATGCCGCCCCGCTGATGAGCGAAGGCGGCGCGATGATCACGCTGACCTATGCCGGCTCTGTCCGCGTCATGCCGAACTACAACGTCATGGGCGTCGCCAAGGCCGGGCTGGAAGCCAGCGTGCGCTATCTCGCCAACGATTATGGCCCGCGCGGCATCCGGGTGAACGGCATATCGGCGGGACCGGTGCGTACTTTGGCCGGCGCCGGAATCTCGGACGCCCGCCACATGTACTCCTACCAGCAGCGCAACTCGCCGCTGCGCCGCACGGTGACCATCGACGAGGTCGGCGGCTCGGCGCTCTATCTTTTGTCCGACCTCTCGTCAGGCGTCACCGGCGAAATCCATTATGTGGATTCCGGCTATCACATCGTGTCGATGCCAACCCTGGATGAGTTGAAGCAGACCGACAGCGTACGCGATTAACTCACCAGTAAAATTAGATGCATCGGCGGAAACTCATTTTAAGGAGATATCCGCTAGAAGTCCTATGGGCTTGGGCTCTGCGCGTTCTTGCTGGGCGCAAAGGATGCTTTAGCCTTTATGAATTTGCGCTTGATATTTCCCGAAGTCGAGTTGATTTCGGGATCATGCGACAGGGACTGAGCAATGCCTGCTGTCAGCAACCCGAAGCGAACACCTGTGTTCCGGCTGCTCACCGTCGCCAGTTCGGGCCTTGGCAGTTTCATCCTTGGGCTTTGGGGCCTCCGGCATGGTTTCGGGGACGGCTTTGCCGGCATGCAGGCGGAAACCATGATCGGCATCGCGTCGGCGCTATGCGCGCTGGCCGCCGCCGGTGCTGCCTTGTCCTTCTTCGCCGGCGTCGATGAATCGGTGGACTACGTTTTCAACGAAACCCATTTCGACAAGCTGACCGGGCTTTTTGCGCGGCCGGCGATGGTCGGCAGGATTGCCGACGCGGCGTCCGCGACGATCAGGACCGGTGAGCCGGTGTTCCTCATCGACATCGACATCGACCGCTTCAAGCAGATCAACGACGCCATCGGCTACAGCCATGGCGACGAACTGATCCGCGGCTTCACCAAGCGGTTGAAGGCCTGCATGCCCGAAGGCGCGGTCATGGGGCGCATCGGCGCCGGCGAGTTCGCTATCCTTGTCTGGGAACACCAACTCCAAAGGTCCATGGAAAGCACCGTCGAAACCATGATCGAGGAGATGCTGAAGCCGTACCAGCTCGATTCCCACCTGCAGTCGGTCGGCCTGTCGGTCGGCATCGTGGCGATGCCAAAGGATGGCGTCGATCCGGTCCTCATCCTGCGCCGCTCCAACCTGGCGCTGCAGAATGCCCGCGCCGGCGGCGTGGGCAACTGGTCGGTCTTCCATTCCGACATGGGCCAGGTCGCCGACTACCGCCACTGGATCGAATCCGAACTGCACATCGCCTTCGACCGTGGCGATTTCGACCTTCATTACCAGCCGCAGCTCGACCTGCCGACCGGCCGTGTCGTCGGCTACGAGGCGCTGATCCGCTGGAAGCACCCGGAACGCGGCATGATCCCGCCGATGGAATTCATTCCTATCGCCGAAGAGACCGGCATGATCCACCCGATCGGCAATTGGGTGCTGAACAAGGCCTGCAGCGATGCCCGTCATTTGCCCGAGGACTGCTTCGTTGCCGTCAACATCTCGCCGGTCCAGTTCAGGACCAAGGATTTCGTCGGTATCGTGCGCGACACGATGGCCAGCACCGGCATCAAGCCGTCGCGGCTGGAGCTCGAAGTGACCGAGACGGCGATGATGCAGGACCGCGACCGCGCCGCCATCATCCTGCAGCAGCTTGCCGACATGGGCATTTCGGTGGCCGTCGACGATTTCGGCACCGGCTATTCCAATCTCAGCTACCTGATCGACTTCGCCTTCGGCAAGCTGAAGATCGACCGCTCGTTCGTCAGCCGCATCGACACCGATTCTAATTCGGGCGCCGTCGTCTCTACCATCGTCGGCCTGTCGCGGGCGCTCGGCGTCGGCATCATCGCCGAAGGCGTCGAGACCGAGAACCAGGCGACGCTTTTGCGAGCAGCTGGTTGCGAGATGGTGCAAGGCTATCTGTTCGGCAGGCCGGCGCCGCTCAAGATCAAGCCTGGCGATATCAGACCGACCATTCCCGTCCACGAGCCGGCGCGCATCGTCAGCATGCATTGAGGCGACCGGCACCGTCCTATCGGCGCGCGGAGAAAACCTTGAACATGCCGTCGCGGGCGAGCTCGGCATGGCTGGAGAAGACGGCCTTCAGAACCGGTTCGTAAGGCAGCTGACGGTTCGCCACCATGAACAGCCGCCCGCCCGGCTTCAGCGCCTTGCCCGCCGCCTGGATCATGCCGGCGCCGATTTCCGGCTCGGCCGCCCGGCTGCGATGGAAGGGCGGGTTCATGACGATGGCATCATAGCGCCGCTCGACCGGCTCGCTCAGCAGATCGGTCCAAAAGAAGCCGGGCTCGAAGCCTGTCTGGCCGATATTGCCCTTGGCCGCCTCAAGCGCGTCGAAATCCGCTTCGTAAAGGTCGAGCCCCGTTATACCGGATGAACGTGCCGCGACCTCGGCGGCGACATAACCCCAGCCGGCGCAGAAATCCGCAATGTTGCCGCGCAGGTCTTTGGGCAGGTTGTCGACCAGAAGTTTCGAGCCGGCGTCGATCCGGTCGAAGGAGAACATGCCGGGCGCGGTGCGGAAGCGGTCCTCTACGACCAAGGCGGGATTGGCGACGCGCAGTTTTTCCGCAGGCGCCAGATCGACCGGACGGCGAAGCCAGAAGGCGATGCCGTGATATTTCGGCAGATGCCCTTCGATCGGAACAAGCTCGTCGATGCGCTTGCGCAGGCTGGCGATGCCTTCGTCCTTGCCGCCGGCGACAATGATCAGACCGCCCGGCGTGACGCGTTCGATCGCCTCGGCAATACGCATCTCGTTTAGCCCACGATGGCGGCCGGCAAGCACGAGCGCTGCATCGAATGCATCGCCTTCCGCGCGCGGCGTTACCTTGTGGCCGGCACGCTCCAGCGCTCGGAGATACGGCCGGAAACCCTGTGCAAGATGGAGCTCTGCCTCGAAGCCTTCCGGCAAGCGGAAGCCGGGCTCCGCACCCAGGAACAACACACGCTCGCCCTTTTGCGGCAGAGGGAGCCCCTCGGCCTCGAAGGGATGGAACAGTGTCTTCAGCGGCTCAGCGGCCATTCTTCGATTCTCATGTCGTAGACGGGTCTTAAACGAAAACGGGCGCGACATAAGCCGCGCCCGTTCAACTCTATTGTCAGACCACTCAGGCGGCGTTTTCTTCGCCTTCGGCCTTCTTGTCGCGGGCGATTTCCTTGCCGGTGGCCTGGTCGACGACCTTCATCGACAGGCGGACCTTGCCGCGCTCGTCGAAGCCCATCAGCTTGACCCAGACCTTGTCGCCTTCCTTGACGACGTCCGAGGTCTTGGCGACCCGGTCGTTGGCAAGCTGCGAGATGTGGACGAGGCCGTCACGCGGACCGAAGAAGTTGACGAAAGCGCCGAAGTCGGCGGTCTTGACGACCGTGCCTTCGTAGATTTCGCCGACTTCCGGCTCGGCGACGATGGTATGGATCCACTTCTTGGCCGCCTCGATCTCCTTGGCGTTCGACGAAGCGATCTTGACCGTGCCGTCGTCCTCGATGTTGATCTTGGCGCCGGTCTTCTCGACGATCTCGCGGATAACCTTGCCGCCGGAGCCGATCACGTCGCGGATCTTGTCGGTCGGGATGTGCATGACCTCGATGCGCGGTGCGAACTCACCGAGTTCGGGGCGGGCGCCGGTCAGAGCATGCGCCATCTCGCTGAGGATATGCTGGCGGCCATCCTTGGCCTGGTCCAGCGCGATCTTCATGATCTCCTCGGTGATGCCCTCGATCTTGATGTCCATCTGCAGCGAGGTGATGCCGCCTTCGGTACCGGCGACCTTGAAGTCCATGTCGCCGAGGTGATCTTCGTCACCCAGGATGTCGGACAGAACCGCGAAGCGCTCGCCTTCCTTGATCAGGCCCATCGCGATACCAGCAACCGGCTTGGCCAGCGGAACGCCGGCATCCATCAGCGCCAGCGATGTGCCGCAGACGGTGGCCATCGACGACGAACCGTTGGACTCGGTGATCTCCGAGACGACGCGCAGCGTGTAGGGGAACTGGTCCGCGCTCGGCAGCATCGGACGGATGGCGCGCCAGGCGAGCTTGCCGTGGCCGATTTCGCGGCGGCCCGGCGAACCCATGCGGCCGGTCTCGCCGACGGAGTAGGGAGGGAAGTTGTAGTGAAGGAGGAACTTCTCCTTGTACATGCCGGTCAGCGAATCGACATACTGCTCGTCCTCGCCGGTGCCCAGCGTGGCAACGACCAGCGCCTGGGTCTCGCCGCGGGTGAACAGCGCCGAACCGTGCGTGCGCGGCAGGACGCCGACTTCCGAGACGATCTTGCGGACAGTCTTGAGGTCACGGCCATCGATGCGCGAACCGGTGTCGAGAATGTTCCAGCGCACGACCTTGGCCTGGAGTTCCTTGAACACCGAACCGATCTGCTCGGAGGTGTACTTGGCGTCTTCGCCTTCGGCCGGAGCGAACGCTGCCTTGACCTTCGCCTTGACGGCGTCGACGGCGGCGTAACGCTTCTGCTTATCGACGTTCTTGTAGGCATTGCTGAGCTCGTCGCCGACGATCTTCAGCATTTCGGCTTCAAGCGCGGAGTAGTCCGGCGCTGTGAAATCGCGCGGCTCCTTGGCGGCAACTTCGGCCAGCTTGATGATGGCGTCGATCACCGGCTGGAAGCCCCTGTGGCCGAACATGACGGCGCCGAGCATCAGCTCTTCGCCGAGTTCCTTGGCTTCGGACTCGACCATCAGCACGGCGTCGGCGGTGCCGGCGACAATGAGGTCGAGCCTGGATTCCTGCATCTCGTCGACATGCGGGTTGAGCACGTATTCGCCGTTGATGTAGCCGACGCGAGCGCCGCCGATCGGGCCCATGAAGGGAACGCCCGACAGCGTCAAAGCGGCCGAGGTGGCGACGATCGACAGGATATCGGGATCGTTCTCGAGGTCATGCTGGACGACGGTGACGACGATCTGGGTGTCGTTCTTGTAGCCGTCGGCGAAGAGCGGGCGGATCGGGCGGTCGATCAGGCGGGAAACCAGCGTTTCCTTTTCGCTCGGACGTCCCTCGCGCTTGAAGTAGCCGCCCGGGATCTTGCCGGCGGCGTAGGTCTTTTCCTGGTAGTTGACGGTCAGCGGGAAGAAATCGAGGCCTGGCTTCGGCTCCTTCATCGAAACGACGGTGGCGAGAACCTTGGTTTCGCCATAGGTCGCAAGCACCGCGCCGTCAGCCTGACGTGCGATCTTGCCGGTTTCCAGGATGAGCGGACGGCCGCCCCATTCGATTTCCACTTTGTGGTAGTTGAACATATCTTGTCCTTAGTAAGCGGAAAGGGCCGCGCCGTTTCACGGTGCGCGGATGCCCTTTCCCTGGCTTCCTTTCTCGGGCAGCCACGGGCAAGACAACGGGAAGCTCGGGTAGATTCGGCGCTGGTTAGCGCACGAGCGTCCTGCAATCCTGCCCCATGACCGTCCATGGGCGGT
The DNA here is from genome assembly GCF_030323145.1 of Mesorhizobium sp. C432A. Taxonomy (NCBI): domain Bacteria; kingdom Pseudomonadati; phylum Pseudomonadota; class Alphaproteobacteria; order Hyphomicrobiales; family Phyllobacteriaceae; genus Mesorhizobium; species Mesorhizobium sp. C432A. The sequence goes on from NZ_CP100470.1 coordinate 415,377, forward strand.
TTCGAGTGGCCTCTGCACGCTCGAAACCGGGTCTGGCCAATCGATGCGACTGGCAGAATGCGCGACCGGCGGGCTCTCCTTCGAAAGCCCGCCGGTCAATTCGTCAACGGCGCAGACCGAGCTTCTCGATCAACGTCTGATAGCGCGCGTCATCCTTGCGCTTGAGATAATCAAGCAGGCTGCGGCGCTGGGAGACGAGAGCGAGCAGACCACGGCGGGAATGGTTATCCTTCTTGTGGTCCTTGAAGTGGTCGGTCAGGTTCTTGATGCGCTCGGAAAGGATGGCCACCTGGACTTCCGGAGACCCGGTATCGCCCTTGGCGGTTGCGAATTCACCCATCAATTCCTGTTTGCGCTCGGCAGTAATCGACATCGTGTTTTTCCTTATCTGTTTGAGGAAACGGGTCGCCCTCAGCCGGGATGTCGTCCAGCAGGGGCCGGTGCAAGCAAAGCGACATGGCGCGATGCTGCGGCGCATATAAGGCAATTCCCTGGAAAACACCAGCCCATTCATAAAGCCGGCTCGTCGCAGCCCTTTGCTCAGGAATCCAGGATCCCCCTGATACCTGAAGCTTACAGCCACTTCTTGCTTTTGAAGAAGACGATCAGCCCGACAGCAACGGCCAGCATGAACAGCAGCGAAGCCGGGTAGCCATAGTAGGCTTTCAGTTCCGGCATGTTCCACGGCGAGCTCTCGGGATCGAAATTCATCCCCCAGATACCGACCAGGAAGGTTAGCGGCATGAAAATCACCGAGACGATGGTGAGATAAGAGATCACATCGTTGGTGCGCGCCTGGCTCAGCGACAAATGCATTTCGATCAAGCCGGTCAGCATATCACGCTGGTTCTCGACCAGCTCGATCAGCCGCAATGCGTGGTCGAGCGTGTCGTTGAAGAAGATTTTCGTCTCCGGCTTCACATAGGGCACGTCGTTGCGGATCAGCGTCGCCAGCGTGTCGCGCATCGGCCACAGCACGCCCTTGAGCACATTGGCGTCGCGCCGCAATTCGTGCAGCTGGCGCATCTGATGCTTGTGAGGCGTGTTGAGCATCTCGTCCTCGATGCCATCGACCTCCTCGCTAGCGGCCTCAATCGGCGGGAAATAGCTGTCGACGATGGAATCGATGAGCGCATAGGCCAGATAGTCGGCGCCGCGCATCCGCAAGCGGTTGGGCAACGCTGCGGCGATGCGCTTGCGCACGGGGTCGAACGGATCGCCTTCGCGCTCCTGGAAGGTGACGACGAATTTCTTGCCGAAGAACACCGCGATCTGCTCATAGCGATGCACCTTGACGTCGTCGATCATGCGCATGACGACGAAGGCGTGGTCCTCGAAGAAGTCGACCTTCGGCCGCTGGCCGGTGTTGACGACATCTTCCAGAGCCAGTGGATGCAGGTTGAAGATCCGGCCGATCTCCTCGATCAGCTGGATGTTGGCGAGACCGGTGCAGTCCAACCAGACGACCGGCCAGTTGTCGCAATGGGTGTTGAGATCGTCGATGCTGGCATCGTTGATGGTCTTGAATTTTTCAGGCGAAATCAGCGTCAGCCGCAGCTCGGACCGTCGCGCCGCCGGATCGGCGATCAGCGTGCCGGGCGAGGCTCCAACCGGCGGCCGGCGCGTTGTCACCGGCGCCCGCTTCTTCACCGCCTCAGCCTTTGCCATGTGCCCCTCGGATGTGACGTCGACGTAAAACTAGACGGGAGTGGTCAGCCGGCAAAGACCCGCTTCGGCTTGAACATGCCTTGCTCGATGGCGCCGATGGCGACAAGCTTGCCGCGCGCGGTGGCGCAGGCTTCCTCGGCTTCCACGGGCGCGTCGCGGCCGCGGATGATGACGGGATTGCCAAGGCGGATCTTGGTCGCCGCTTCGTCGCTGATGGCAATCTGCGGCAGGCAGTCGAGCGCGGCGGCCGTGTCGACGAGCAGCGCATCGATTGCGCCAAAGTCGATCGGCGCGTCGGCAACATCGGCGTCGCCCTCTTCGTCAGCTTCGCGCTGTTCGCCGAAACGGGCGGCTTCCAGTTCGGCGACGGTGACGAAATCCTCCTGGGTGAACGGCTCGACCTCGACCCTGCGCAATTCGGCGATGTGGCCGAAGCAGCCGAGGTCGCGGCCCATGTCGCGGGCCAGCGAGCGCACATAGGTGCCTTTGCCGCATTCGACCTCGAACGAAGTGTGGTCGGCAGCGTGCTCGACGATGTCCAGACGGCCGATCTCGATCTCGCGCGCGGGGATGTCGACTGTCTCGCCCCCACGGGCGAGATCGTAGGCGCGTTCGCCTGATATCTTGATGGCCGAGAATTGCGGCGGTGTCTGCATGATGACGCCGGTGTAGTTCGGCAGCAGCGCCCTGACATCTTCTTCCGCCGGACGGCGGTCGGAACTTTGCGTCACCGGACCTTCGAGATCGTCGGTCGAACGCTCCTCGCCCCAAGCGACGGTGAACCGGTAGATTTTGGCGCCGTCCTGCACATAAGGCACGGTCTTGGTTGCCTCGCCCAGCGCGATCGGCAGCATGCCAGAGGCCAGCGGGTCGAGCGTGCCGGCATGGCCGGCCTTTTCGGCCTGGAAAAGCCATTTGATCTTGGAGACGGCTTCGGTCGAACCCATGCCAACCGGCTTGTCCAGCACCACCCAGCCGGAGATCGGCCGGCCCTTCTTCTTGCCGCGGCGCCCCACTATTTCTCGTCCTTGTCGTTGTCTTCGCCATCGGTACCCAAGTCTCGCGCGACTTCCGGCGATTTCAGCAAATCGTTGATCCTGGCGAAATTGTCGAAGGACGTATCGAGCTTGAAGCGGAACTCCGGCATGAACTTCATCTGGCGGAGCGCGCCGGAGACGCGGCCACGCACGAACTTCGCGTGCTTGTTGAGCGCGTCGATGACCGCACCCGTGTCCTTGGCGCCGAGCGGCGAAACGAAGGCCGTTGCGACCCTCAGATCAGTGGACATGCGCACTTCCGAGACCGAAACCACGGTGTTCTCGATCAGCGGGTCGATAATCTCGCCGCGCTGCAAGGTTTCCGACAGCGCATGGCGCACCTGTTCGGCGACGCGAAGCATGCGCTGGGATGGGCTGGAGGCGGTTGGACGGGGCATTTTTCTCAATCCGGAAAGCGTGAGGCGCGGGATGGGACCGTGCCGCCATGTCTCATATTTGTTCTATGCATGTCGTTTATCCCGCACTTTTGGGCGACAGGCATTAAAGTTAGGGCGGCGGTCTTTCGACCACCGCCCGGTCGTATCGACAGTATACGAACTCAGAGCGTCCGGGTCACCATCTCGACGCGGAAGCACTCGATGATGTCGCCGACGCGCATGTCCTCGTAGTTCTGGAAAGCCATGCCGCACTCCTGGCCGCCCGGAACTTCCGCGACTTCATCCTTGAAGCGCTTGAGGGTCTTCAGCGTACCTTCGTGGATGACGACGTTGTCGCGGATCAGGCGCACGCCCGCTCCACGTTCGACCTTGCCTTCGGTGACACGGCAGCCGGCGATCTTGCCGACCTTGGTGATGTCAAAGATCTCGAGGATCTCGGCATTACCGATGAAGGTCTCGCGGCGTTCCGGCGACAGCAGGCCGGAAAGTGCTGCCTTCACATCGTCGACGAGGTTGTAGATGATCGAGTAGTAGCGGATTTCGATGCCCGCGGCCGCCGCGGCCGCACGTGCCTGCACGTTGGCACGGACGTTGAAGCCGATGATCGCGGCCCCCGAGGTCTCCGCCAGCGACACGTCGCTTTCGGTGATGGCGCCGGCGCCGGCATGAACGATGCGCGCACGCACCTCGTCGGTGCCAAGCTTGTCGAGAGCGGCGTTGATCGCCTCGATCGAACCCTGCACGTCGCCCTTGATGACCAGCGGGAATTCCTTCAACCCGCTCGTCTGCAGCTGCGACATCATCTGTTCGAGCGAGCCGCGCTGGCCGGCATGGCGAGCCACTGCCTTCTCGCGCGCCAGACGCTGGCGATATTCGGTGATCTCGCGGGCGCGGGCCTCGTTGTTGACGACAGCGAAGCGGTCGCCGGCTTGCGGCGTGCCCTGCAGGCCGAGCACCTCGACCGGCATAGCCGGCGGCGCCTCCTTGATCTGCTCGCCACGGTCGTTGACCAGAGCGCGCACCCGGCCCCACTCATTGCCGGCGACGAGGATGTCGCCCGGCATCAAAGTGCCGGTCTGCACCAGTACGGTGGCGACGGGGCCACGGCCCTTGTCGAGCTGGGCTTCGATGACCACGCCCTCGGCGGTACGGTCCGGATTGGCCTTGAGGTCGAGGATTTCGGCCTGCAGCAGGATCGCTTCCAACAGCTTGTCGAGGTTGGTGCCCTTGGTCGCCGACACTTCGACGTCCAGCACTTCACCGCCCATCGATTCGACGAACACCTCATGGCGCAGCAGTTCCGACCGCACCTTCTGCGGATCGGCATCATGCTTGTCGATCTTGTTGATCGCCACGATGATCGGAACGCCGGCCGCCTTGGCATGGCTGATCGATTCGATGGTCTGCGGCATGACGCTGTCGTCGGCCGCCACCACCAGGATGGCGATGTCGGTCGCCTGAGCGCCGCGGGCGCGCATCGCCGTGAAGGCGGCGTGACCGGGCGTGTCGATGAAGGTGATCTTCTGACCGTTCTTCTCGACCTGGTAGGCGCCGATATGCTGGGTGATGCCGCCGGCTTCGCCGGAGACGACATTGGCATTGCGGATGGCGTCGAGCAGCGAGGTCTTGCCGTGGTCGACATGGCCCATGATGGTCACGACAGGCGGCCGCGACACCAGGTCCTCGGCATTGTCGGCAATGTTGAACAGGCCTTCCTCGATGTCGGACTCGGCGACGCGGCGGACCGTGTGGCCGAATTCGGTGGCGACCAGCTCGGCCGTGTCGGCGTCGATGATGTCGCCCGGCTTCAGGATCTGGCCCTGCTTCATGAAGTACTTGACCACATCGACAGCGCGCTCGGACATGCGCTGCGCCAGTTCCTGGATGGTGATGGTTTCAGGCAGGATCACTTCGCGCATAACCTTCTCGCGCGGCTCATTATGCATCGCGCGCTTGAATTTTTCCTGGCGGCGACGCATCGACGACAGCGAGCGGGCGCGCGCGTCCTCGTCGGAAAGCGCCGTGTTGAGGGTCAGTTTGCCGCGACGACGGTCTTCCTCGGCCTTGGTCGGCTTGGCCGGGCGCGCCACTTCGGGCGTAACCGGACGGCGTACCGGGGCGCCGGCGGCGGTGCGCTTCGGCTTGACCTCTTCCTCGTCGTCCGATGCCACAAGCTCGGCAGCCTGCGGCGCGCGGCGGCGCGCTTCTTCCTCGGCGCGGCGGCGGGACTCGGCCTCGGTCTGCAGGCGGGCTTCTTCCTCGGCCTGACGGCGCGCGGATTCCTCGCGCTCGCGCTTGCGGCGTTCCTCATCCTCGTTGCGGCGCTTGGCCTCTTCGATGGCGCGTTGGCGGTCCTCGACGTCGCGAACCTTGGAGCCTTCGAGCGCCCTGCGGCGCGCTTCCATTTCATTGCGCGACAGTTCGTTCAGCACCATGCCGCCGCGTTCGGCCGGCGGCGGCGGAGGCGGCGCCTTGGGCGCTTCCTGCACGACGGGGGCTGCCACTACCGCGGGCTTGGGCGTAAATACGGGTGCAGCCACCGGCTCCGGCTTGTCGCCGGGCATGGAGAATTTGCGCTTCTTGATCTCGACCTGGACCTGCTTGGTGCGGCCATGCGAGAAATTCTGTCGCACGACGCTCTGCTCGGTACCGGGGCGCTTCAGCGTCAAGGTCTTCTTCGGTGTAACACTCAACGTCTTGTCGTCGCCCGATTTCGTATCGCTCATTCCATATCCTCTGCAGCATCATCTTCGTCAGCAACGGCCGCAAGCATTGCCAGATCGTCGGGGGTTCCGCCCCGATATCGGTCGAGCGCAACCATGCGCCTCTCAACCGCCTTGCCCGCGTCTCCCGCGAGAACGGCAGCATGTATCACATTTGTACCCCCAATGCCAAGCTCAACTCGGCCTCGGAGAAAAGTTTGTAGGCAAGGACTGCCGGCCCGCCGAGGTGGACAGTTGCCCGCCGCGCCTGACTGATCTTGCGCACGCCATCGTCGGATGCCTCGGTCGCGTGGAGCACGAAAAGCGCCAACCCCGAGCGCACCGCGCTCTCGACCTTGGTTGCGCCGAGTGCGATCGAGCCAGCCTTGCGGGCAAGGCCAAGCATACCCAAAGCGGATCGTGCAAGCAGTCCGTCGACCATGCCGCCGAGATCGGGCGGCACGACGACCTGCGCCTTGAAGGCGCGGGCAAACAAGTTCTTCGCCGCCGCCTTGTCGATATGTAGGCGGTCGGCGCTCACCCAACAACCACGGCCGGGCAGATTTCTCTTCAGGTCAGGAACGACGGCCGAATCCGGGCCGACGACGAAACGGATCAGCTCATCCGGCTCGGCTTGCTTGCGCGTGACGATGCAGGTGCGATCGTTCATCTCGTCCTGGGGCGGGTTGTGTGCGATGCGGTTTCACCTCACGCACCAACGGCTTCGTCAGCCGGGACCTGTTCGGCTGCAAGCTCGTCTTCGGTGATCCAGCCGGCCTTGAGGCGGGCTGCCAGAACCATCTGCTCGGCGTCGGCGCGCGACACGCCGTGATTGGCGAGCACACCCGGGAATACCTTGGTCTCGCCGTCCTTGCGTTCCTTCCAGCCGGTCAGGTCGTCGGCGGCATAGCCGGCGAAATCCTCGATCGTCTTCACGCCATCCTCGCCGAGCGTCACCATCATGGCGGTGGTGACGCCAGGGATCTCGCGCAGTTCGTCGGTGACGCCCAGCGCCTTGCGCTTGTCGTCATGCTCGGCTTCGATCTTCTCCAGATATTCGCGGGCGCGGGTCTGGATCTCCGAAGCGGTGTCTTCGTCGAAACCGTCGATCGAGGCGATCTCGCCCGAATCGACGTAGGCAACTTCCTCGACGCTGGTGAAGCCTTCGGAGGCCAACACCTGGCCGACCATCTCGTCGACATCAAGGGCTTCCATGAACAGCGACGAGCGTTCGACGAATTCCTTCTGGCGGCGCTCAGACTCCTCGGCCTCGGTCAGGATGTCGATGTCCCAGCCGGTGAGCTGCGAGGCAAGACGCACGTTCTGGCCGCGACGGCCGATGGCCAGCGACAACTGGTCGTCGGGAACCACCACTTCGATGCGCTCGGCATCCTCGTCGAGCACCACCTTGGCGACTTCCGCCGGCTGCAGCGCGTTGACGATGAAGGAGGCGGCCGAAGGCGACCACGGAATGATGTCGATCTTTTCGCCCTGCAATTCGCCGACCACGGCCTGGACGCGGCTGCCGCGCATACCGACGCAGGCGCCGACCGGATCGATCGACGAGTCACGCGAAATGACGGCGATCTTAGCGCGCGAGCCTGGGTCGCGGGCGACCGACTTGATCTCGATGATGCCGTCATAGATTTCCGGCACTTCCATGGTGAAGAGCTTGGCCATGAACTGCGGATGGGTGCGCGACAGGAATATCTGCGGGCCGCGCTGTTCGCGGCGCACGTCGTAGACATAGGCGCGGACGCGGTCGCCGTACTTGTAGTTTTCGCGCGGGATCAGCTCGTCGCGGCGGATAATCGCCTCGCCACGGCCGAGATCGACGATGACGTTGCCATATTCGACGCGCTTGACGGTGCCGTTGACGATCTCGCCGATGCGGTCCTTGTATTCGTCATACTGGCGGTCGCGCTCGGCCTCGCGCACTTTCTGCACGATGACCTGCTTGGCTGACTGGGCGGCGATGCGGCCGAAATCCATTGGCGGCAGCTGTTCGGCGATGAAGTCGCCAAGCTGGGCGTCCGGATTGCGCTCGCGGGCCGAGGAAATGGCGATCTGGGTGGCGTAGTCGTCGACCTTCTCGACCACTTCCATCAGCCGCTGCAGCTTCATCTCGCCGGTGTTGGCGTTGATGTCGGCGCGGATGTTGGTTTCCTGGCCGTAGCGCGAGCGCGCGGCCTTCTGGATCGCATCAGCCATGGCGGCAATGACGATCGACTTGTCGATCGACTTTTCACGCGCCACCGCGTCGGCGATCTGCAGCAGTTCAAGTCTGTTGGCGCTTACAACCATCTTATTTCTCCCGAGCTTGTTGCCGAGCTTTTAGGCCCGGCCGCTCATCATAGTTCCTGTTCGATTTCGTCTTCCGCGCCGCCTTCAGCACCTTCGGGTGCATCATCAGCTTCGCCGCGGCGTTTCTTGGCTTCCTTGCGTTCCCGGTTGTCCTTCGAAAGGGCATCGCGAATAAGGTCGTCGGTGAGGATCAGCCGCACATCGGCGATCGCGTCATAAGGAATGCGAACCGTCGGCTCTTCGCCGTAGGCGGCCTTGTCGCGCTCGAGCAGCATGTCGTCTTCGCCGGCTTCGGCGATCTTGCCCTTGAAGCGCTTGCGGTCGGCGACCGGCACCGAGGTTTCCATCTTCACCAGATGGCCGGTCCAGGTGACGAAATCCGACTTGCGTACCAGCGGCCGGTCGATGCCCGGCGACGACACTTCGAGATGATAGGCCTTCTCGATCGGGTCATCGACGTCGAGCGCCGGCGACACAGCGCGGCTGACCTCTTCGCAATCCTCGACGGTCATGGTGCCGTCCTCGCGTTCGGCCATGATCTGCAGCGTCAGGCCGTTCTGGCCCGACAGATGCACCCGCACGAGGCGGAAGCCAATGCCTCGCAACACCGGCTGAACGATCAGCGCGATGCGCGCATCGATACCGCTTTCGCGGATGATGCGGTCGTCGGCTTCGCTTGCCGTTGCAGTCATGCGGTTCCTGTCGTTCTCTGGATCAGGATGATCGTCGTCCCGAACCATCTCTTTGCTGATGGCTGACCGGCAGGTAATAAAAAAGAGCGGGACCGGGTGGACCCACTCTTCGTCATACCGACCAAGAATTTGAGGCTGATATAGACGATCCCGGCCGGTGTTTCAAGTCTGTTGACGGGCCGGGCAGAGTGCAGCCGGGGACGGCTGGCAGGATTGCGCGCGGCGCATGCCGGCTATGCGGTAACGGCCCTGTGATCCCGGATTTCACATCCCTATCTATGTTGCACTGCACAAATCAAAGATGAGCGCGCGGTGGCGCGCGAAAGGTCAAGACAATGAGCAACCGTACCGTGTTTTCCGCCATAGGCGACGCCTTTGCCCTGTTCGGCAGCGCCGTTGCCGCCTCGCGGGCCGTCGAAGCCGGCCGCAAGCCGCGCGCCAACGATCTGCGCCGGCTCGGCATGGACCCGACCGCTTTCGGCAAGATCGGCCGTTTCTGAAGCCAGACCGGCTGTTGATGCGGGACACTTTCCCGCATCGAACTATTTTCTGATGAAGGTGAGATAGGCCGGCCGTCGGCCCTCGCGAATGGCTTTCGCCTCGTAGCGTGTGCCCGGCCAGCCTTCATAGGGCCGATGCCAGTCGGCCCCACCTTGCGCCTGCCAGAGGAGCGCGCCATGCGCCCGACAGTGCAACAAGGTCCAGTTCACATAGGTGTCGATGTCGGATGCGAAGCGGAATTTTCCGCCCGGCTTCAGCACGCGCGCGAACCGATCGAGGTTGAGCGGGCTGACGAAACGCCGCTTCCAGTGCTTTTTCTTCGGCCAGGGATCGGGGTAGAGCAGATCGATGCCGTCGAGCGACGCCTGCGGCAACCAATCGAGCAGGCGCGTGGCGTCGTCATCATAAACGCGAAGATTGGCAAGCGGCTTTTCCCGCACCGCCATCATCAGCTTGGCCATGCCGTTGACGAACGGCTCGACACCGATGAAGCCGGTCGCCGGTGCCTCCGTGGCACGGTGCAGCAGATGCTCACCGCCGCCGAAGCCGATTTCCAGCCGAACCGTTGAAACATCCGCTGAGAATAGCGCGCGCAATTCTGCCGGCGCCTGGACGGAGAGGTCGAGGCCATAGGCCCCAAGACCGCTTTCCAGCGCCGCCGCCTGCTGCGGGCGAATGGTCTTGCCGTGCCGGCGGCCGAAGAACCCTTCGGTCGCGCGGCTCCGCCTGTCCTGTGGATCCATGGCCTGGTCGCGCGCCGCGCTTAGATTGAGATGAGATTTGGGATTGAGATGAGATTTGGCTGAAATCTCATCTCAATCTAATCCTTTGTTGGAGCACGATCTTTTCCAAAAAACCGGTACCCACTTTTTCGAATCATGCCTAAGCAGCGATCGCGTCCTTGAGCGCCTTGGCCAGATCGGTCTTTTCCCAGGAGAAGGACCCGTCTCGGCCGGCCTTGCGGCCGAAATGGCCGTAGGACGAGGTCTTTGCGTAGATCGGCTTGTTGAGGTCGAGATGCCTGCGGATGCCGGATGGCGACAAATCCATCACCGTGCGCAGCGCTTCCTCGAGCTTGGCCTCGTCGACCTTGCCAGTGCCGTGCAGGTCGACATAGACCGACAGCGGCTGGGCAACGCCGATGGCGTAGGACAGCTGGATGGTGCAGCGGTCGGCGAGCTTGGCCGCCACTACATTTTTGGCGAGATAGCGCGCCGCATAGGCGGCGGAGCGGTCGACCTTGGTGGTGTCCTTGCCGGAGAAGGCGCCGCCGCCGTGCGGGGCAGCACCACCGTAGGTGTCGACGATGATCTTGCGGCCGGTCAGGCCGGCGTCGCCGTCCGGTCCACCGATGACGAACTTGCCCGTCGGGTTGATGTACCACATGCAATCGTCGGCGATCTTGAGGTCGCCGAGCGCCTCACGGATGTAAGGCTCAACGACCTTGCGGACCTTCTTGGAATCCCAGGTCGCGTCGAGATGCTGCGTCGACAGCACGATCTGCGTCGCTTCGGCGGCTTTGCCATCGACATAGCGAACGGTGACCTGGCTCTTGGCGTCGGGTCCGAGCTTGCCGGCTTCGCCGTTGTTTTCGTGACGGGCAGCGGCGAGCAGTTCGAGAATCTTGTGGCTGTAATAGATCGGCGCCGGCATCAGGTCCGGGGTCTCGCGGCAGGCATAGCCGAACATGATGCCCTGGTCGCCGGCACCCTCTTCGCCCTGGCGGTCGGCGGCGTTGTCGACTCCCTGGCCGATGTCGGGCGACTGGCCGTGCAGCAGAACCTCGATCTTTGCCGTCTTCCAGTGGAAGCCGGCCTGCTCGTAGCCGATTTCGCGGATCGCCTTGCGGGCGACCGACTTGAACTTGGCCGGGTTGACGACCGAATGCCCGGCGGCGTCCTTGAGCATGTTGCCGGCTTTGTCCCGCTTCAGCAGAGTATCGGGAACCCTTACTTCGCCGGCGATGACGACGCGGTTGGTGGTTGCGAGCGTCTCGCAGGCGACCCGGACTTTCCATGGGTCCATGCCGGTCTTCTTGGCCTCGCGATAGACCAGATCGACGATCTCGTCCGAGATGCGGTCACAGACTTTGTCGGGATGACCCTCGGCCACGGATTCCGAGGTGAAGAAGTAGTTCTGCCGCGTCACGGGTGTCCCCTCTTGAAAAAACGATCGGCAGGACTGCCGATTTTGGCGCGCCACGTGTTAACGGTGCCGGGCGCCGCTCGTCAAGCGGTGCCGCGGTTCTGGCATGAGTGCCGCAGCAATATATCTTGTACCACCGGCGGCTTGGCACCGCCGGCAGTCGAGCCTCTGGGCTACTCGGGCCCGGGGGATTACTGGGGCCAATGGGTCAATCGACCCACCGAATCACTCGGCATCTTCGGCAGAAAGGGACTTCACAAGGTCGATAATCCGGCGGCGCACCTTCACATCCGCGATCTTGACGAACGCGCGGTTGAGCTGAAGCCCTTCCGGACTGCCGCAGAATTCGACGGCGAAAGCCATCGAAGTGTCCTCGGCAAATCCTCTATTACCCACCGGCTCCTGCCCTGGCGCATCCTCGAAAAAGAAGGCGACAGGCACGCTGAGTATCGAGGCTATTGCCTGCAGACGGCTGGCGCCGACGCGGTTCGTTCCTTTTTCATATTTTTGGATCTGCTGAAACGTAATACCGAGATTTTCACCAAGCTTTTCCTGGCTCATTCCAAGCATATTGCGCCGAAGGCGGACGCGACTTCCGACATGGATGTCGATCGGATTCGGTTTCTTCTTGTTTTCTTCTGTCATTTTTTCCTCGCCGAATTTTTCCGGCCTTTTCTATTTTTCTCGCCCAAACGAAGCCGGAGCCAACTGCCCCAACAGAAACACCAACCGACTTCGAGAAAATTAGGCGGTAACAGTATGAGTTTCTAATGTGTCGACTGTCAATTCACCCGTAGCCGTTGCCTTACGTTCAAGCTGAGGGCGATTGCGGCAAACACCAACATGATCAGCATTCCGTTAATGCGCCGCCCCGCGGCGGAGATGAAGGCTTGGCCGGAGATCGGCACCCGCACGTCGATGGCGCCACGTGCATCGACCGCCAATGCGTCGACGATGCGTCCCCGCGTATCGACAACGGCGGAAATGCCGTTGTTGGCGGCGCGCAACAGCGGCAATCCGTTTTCCACCGCGCGAATCTGAGCCTGCCTGAAATGCTGGTACGGCCCAGGCGTGTCGCCGAACCATGCGTCGTTGGTGACGTTTACAATAAGCTGGGATGACGTTGCGTGAACAGCCACAAGATCAGGAAAGATCACCTCGTAGCAAATAAACGGCAAGGCGCTGATGCCGCCGGGCAAAGCGATCGGATGGCGTTCGTTGCCGGCGGCGAAATTCATCGGCCCGGCGACGAGTTGTCCGATGCCGAAGCGGCTGAGCAGACCGGAAAACGGCAGATACTCGCCGAACGGCACCAGATGGACCTTGTCGACGGCATCAGCGATTTCGCCCTTGTCATCGATCGCCACCACCGAATTGTAGTAGCGGCTGTCGGCATCCGCCCCCGATCCGCGCTCCTCGCGCACGACGCCGGCAATCAGCATCTGACCAGGCTGCAGCATGTCGCCGAGCGCGGTCAGCGCGTCCGGACGCTCGGTGAACAGGAACGGTACCGAGGTCTCCGGCCACAGGATAAGTTGCGGTTTGTCATGACCGGGATCGGACGCTGCGGCCGACAGGCCCATCATCGTGGCGAAGATGCGGTCGCGCACCGAGGCGTCCCATTTTTCGCTGAGGTCGACATCCGGTTGCACGATACGGACATCGAGAGTGCGGGTTGTCGGCTTCTCGGGGGTCGCGAGCCTGACATAGCCGAAGCCGGCATGGGCGGCGACGAGAATGGCAAGCAGGACCACACCGAGACGGACATGCCGGCGTGCTGCAAGCAAGGCCGGCATGGCGAAGACAAAGACCGCCAGCGCGTTCATGCCGACCATGCCGGTCACCGACACGCTTTGCATCAACAGCGGCACGGGCATCGCCGCATAACCGACGGCATTCCAGGGAAAGCCGGTGAACAGGAAGCCGCGCAGCCATTCCGTCAGGCCAAAAGCAAAGGCAAGGGCGGCAATGCGGCCAATGTCGTTGGTCCATAACAGCCGCGCGACGACGGTGGCGAAGCCGTAGAAAAATGCCAGCGCCAAAGGAATGCCGACGACCGCGAAGGGTAAGGCCCAGGCGAAACTGTCGGCCTCGACCAGAAGCGCCTCACCGATCCACCACAGGCCGGCGAGGAAATAGCCGAAGCCGAACCACCAGCCAATGGCAAAGGCCGGCCGCAGGCGCCTGAGCCAGCCGTCGGAAGCCTCGCCGGTGGCGCCGTCGAGCAGCCAGACCAGCAGTGGAAACGAGACGAAACAGACGGCGAAGAAATCGTATGGCGCCTGGGCGAGCACCGCCAGCGCCCCGGCAAGAAACGCCACCAGCGCGCGCCGCCAGCCCCAAAGCAGAATTATCCGGCCGGCAAGGCGCTCCATACAGACTTCCCAGGTCGCGCGAATCAAGAGCCAAGATTTATCAGATTTATTGAAACGCGAACCGGCCGATCGCTGCGCTATCGGTGCCATCCCTCGATGGTTAGCCCGCTCAGGTGCTCGGCCTCCTCGCGCGGCACCGCGCGCAAGGTCTGGGTGAAGGTCCAGACATGGCCTTCGGGGTCGCGCGCCCGATACTGCCGTTCGCCGTAGAAATGGTCGGCAGGCTCCTCGACGATTTGGGCTCCAGCCGCCATTGCCCGCTCACAATGCACGTCCAGGCCGTCTTTCAGACGCACACAGACCGACTGAGTGTTCTTGCCGCCGACGCTTACCGGACTGGCAATATGATCGGCCCATTCGGAATCGACGATGATGTAGCCGTCGCCAAAACGCATTTCGGCATGGACCAGCCGTCCGTCGGCATCGCTGACCACCATGCTCGGCTCGAAGCCGAAGGCCGTTTCGAGCCATTTCAATGCGGCTCGCGGGTCCTTGTAGAAGACACCCGAGCCAAAGGTTGAGTGCTTGAAGGGATCGTCGATCGTCATCGGCCGGGCAACGTTCTGTCCTAGGCCTGCTCGGTGCGGGGGGCGGTCACGCGGCGGCGACGCTCGCCCTTCTGGTTCTGGACGATGCGCACCCGCTTGACGCGGCGCGGATCGGCGTCGAGCACGTGGAATTCGAAGCCGGGGATGGCTTGCACAACCTCACCACGCGCGGGCACGCGACCGAGCGTGTTGAAAATCATGCCGCCGATCGTGTCGACATATTCACCATGCTCACCGGCGGTAAAGTCCTCGCCGATCATCTTGGCGACCTCGTCGATCTCGGCCTTGCCGTCGACGACGAACACGCCCTCGCCGGTCTGGGTGATCAGCGGCTCGTCCTCGTCATGCTCGTCCTCGATATCGCCGACGACCATCTCGACGATGTCTTCCAGCGAGGCGAGACCATCGGTGCCGCCATATTCGTCGATGACCAGCGCCATCTGGGTTCGCGTCGTCTGCATATGGCCCATCAGGTCGGAGGCAAGCATCGAGGGCGGCACGAACAGCACCGGGCGGATCAGATTGAGGTCGCCGATGGTGCGGCCGAGATCGACCTGGGCGAGGTCGAGAAGCGTCGTTGCCGGCGTCTTCCTGGATGTTCTGCCCTTCTTGACCCGGGCGACCTTGGTGATGTGGGCCAGCACGTCGCGGATGTGAACCATGCCGCGCGGATCGTCGAGCGTCTCGGAATAGACCGGCATGCGGGAATGGCCGGACTGCTCGAACAGACCGAGCAGATCGCCCAACGTCGTGGTGATCTCGACGGCCTCAATATCGGCGCGCGGCACCATGACGTCCTCGACGCGTACCTCGCGCAGGCGCAATATGTTGTTGAGCATGGCGCGTTCGCCGGGCGAGAAAGACCCGGCATCGCTGGTCGTTTCGGCAAGCGCGCCGGCGATTTCCTCGCGCAGGCTGGTGCCGTTCCGCTGCCTGAAAAGGCCCAAGACGCGGTCGAACAGGGACGGACCGGCAGGCGATGGCTCGCTGGCAATACTACCAGAAGCGGGGCTGCCGGAACTGGGACTCGGACTCGATCCCTCTTCCGTCGTATCGGAAGGCTTTGTCGCACTGCCAGCCTCGGGGCGGGCGGCAGTTTCTGGTTTGTCGTTCATCGTCGTCCGGTCAATTGGTCTTTTGTCATTACGTGTAGGGATCGGGAATGGCAAGCCTTGCGAGCGTTGAGCGCTCGATGGCTTCCATCTCCTCGGCCTCTGCATCGGTCTCGTGGTCGTAGCCCAGTAAATGCAGCAGGCCGTGGATGACGAGATGGGTGATATGGTTCTCGAAGGGCTTGTCTTCCAGGGCTGCTTCGCGCGCCACCGTCTCGGCGGCGAGCACGATGTCACCCAGCATCGGCGGCAGCTTGCCACCCCTGGGGAACGGAAAAGCCGGGAAAGACAAGACGTTGGTCGCCTTGTCCTTGCCGCGCCAGCCGGCATTGAGGGTACGGATATGGGCATCGTCGGAAAAGACGATGCTGAGTTCGGAAGGACCGGCAGCAGCGGTTTCGGCAAAGGCAGCCGACACGGCGCGATCGACCAGACGCGTCAGCGCCGCCTCATCGGGCCAGTCGCCGGCCTCGACCGACATATCGATCTCGACGGGAACCGAACTATCCCCGCCGCCAGGTCTTATGTCTTCAGGCATGAGCCCGCATCGTCACATCAGCTCTCGGCGCCGAGGCCGCGCGCCAGCTTGGCGTCGCGGTCATAGGCCCTGACGATTTCGGCCACCAGCGGGTGGCGCACAACGTCGACATCGTTGAAGCGCACGGTTACCGCGCCCGCCACGCCGTCAAGGACACGCAAGGCTTCGACGAGGCCCGACTTGGTGCTTGGAGGCAGATCGATCTGCGTCGGATCGCCGGTGACGATCATGCGCGAATTCTCGCCGAGGCGGGTCAAAAACATCTTCATCTGCATCGGCGTGGTGTTCTGCGCCTCGTCGAGGATGACGGCGGCATGCGCCAGCGTGCGGCCGCGCATGAAGGCCAGCGGCGCGATCTCGATGACCTCGGCGGCAATGGCGCGCTCGACCTTGTCGGCCGGCATCATGTCGTAAAGCGCGTCATAGAGCGGCCGCAGATACGGATCGACCTTTTCCTTCATATCGCCGGGCAGAAAACCCAGCCGCTCGCCGGCCTCGACCGCCGGCCGTGACAGGATGATGCGCTCGACCATGCCGCGTTCGAGCAGCATCGCCGCATGCGCCACCGCCAGATAGGTCTTGCCGGTGCCGGCCGGGCCAATGCCGAAGACAAGTTCCGAACGCTCCAGTGCCCGCATATAGGCGTCCTGGTTGAGCGAACGGGCATAGATCGTCTTCTTGCGGGTGGAGATCTGGGCGGCCGAAACCTTGCCCTTGCGTTCAAGCGTCGGCAGCGTCAGCTGGTCGTCGGCGGCAATCGCCATGCGCACGGCGCCATCGACGTCGGACTGGCCAATGTCGGTGCCCTTCTGGAGAATGCCGTAGAGATTGTCGAGTGCGCGGCGCGCCTGTTCGGCCGCCGAGGCCGAGCCCTTGATGGTCAACTGGTTGCCGCGCGAGCGGATGTCGACGCCGAGCTTCTGCTCAAGCCGGGCCAAATTCTCGTCGAACTGGCCGTACAGGGCGCTGGCAAGCTTGTTGTTGTCGAAAGTCAGAACGATGTGCGCCATGTCAGAGGCCCCGGATGTCTGGTTCTGGGGCAGAGTCTTCACTTCAGCAGCGCTCAACCGTCTCTCCTCATCTGCCGAGGCCATCAAGCCAACTCGGCGAACAGGCTATTGTAGCCCGTCTTCGTGATTCGCACCCGGATAATGTCACCGATTTCGCCGGCCTTTTCATCAACAATAACCGGCTGCAGCCAGGGCGAGCGGCCGACCTTCTGGCCGGCCTGACGGCCGGGCTTCTCGATCAGCGTGTCGATGGTGCTGCCGACCAGGCCAAGGCCGAAATCCTGCTGCTGCTTGAGCAACAATGCCTGCAGCTGTTGCAAACGTTCATCCTTGACCGCTTCCGGCACGTGATCGGGCATATCGGCGCCCGGCGTGCCGGGACGCGGCGAATATTTGAACGAGAAGGCCGAGGCGTAGTTCACCTGGCCCACCAGATCCATCGTCGCCTCGAAATCGGCGTCAGTTTCGCCGGGGAAGCCGACGATGAAGTCACCGGACAGCGCGATGTCGCCGCGTGCAGCGCGGATGCGCTCGAGCAGCGCCAGATAGTCCTTGGCCGTGTGCCTGCGGTTCATCGCCTTGAGGATGCGGTCTGACCCGGATTGCACCGGCAGGTGCAGATAAGGCATCAAAGCCGGGAGATCGCGATGGGCAGCGATCAATTCGTCGTCCATGTCGCGCGGATGGCTAGTGGTGTAGCGCAGTCGCGCCAGGCCGGGAATTTCGGCCAGCCGGAACAGCAGGCGACCAAGCCCCCATTCCTTGCCATCCTCACCCTTGCCGTGCCATGCATTGACGTTCTGCCCCAGCAGCGTCACCTCGCGCACACCGGCATCGGCCAGCCGCTCGGCTTCGGCGACGATCTGCGCCACCGGGCGCGACACTTCCGAGCCCCTGGTATAGGGCACGACGCAGAAGGTGCAGAATTTGTCGCAGCCTTCCTGCACGGTGAGGAAGGCGCTGACGCCGCGCTTGATCATTTCGGCACGCTTCGGCTGCGGCAGATGCTCGAACTTGTCCTCGATGGCGTATTCGGTCTCGACGATCTTCTCGCCGCCGCGCACCCGGGCCAGCACATCGGGCAGCCGGTGATAGGTCTGCGGGCCGATGACCAGATCGACAGCAGGCGAACGGCGGATGATTTCCGCGCCTTCGGCCTGCGCGACGCAACCGGCGACGCCGATCAGCATTTCGCGCCCAACTGCTGCGCGTTCAGCCTTCATGTCGCGGATGCGGCCGAGCTCGGAATAGACCTTTTCCGCCGCCTTCTCCCTGATATGGCAGGTGTTGAGCAGCACCAGATCGGCGTCGGCGATGACATCGGTCGCGGTGTAGCCGTCGGCGGCCAGCGCATCGGTCATGCGCTGTGAGTCATAGACATTCATCTGGCAGCCATAGGTCTTGACGAAGACCTTTTTGGCCGGGGCGGACGCCGCAGCCGCGCTTTGCGAGGCGCTGTCGGTTTCGTTCCGCTCTATCGTGTTCAAATCCATCCGGCGGCTTCTAACGCCTTTCCGTGACAAAAAACAGACGATTCTCGGGCATCGGCCTGTAGGCGCCCGGCCTGCGCTAGCGGCTCGGTCGGGGATCGGCGAGCGCGGCCTGCATCATGGCGCGCACCTTGCTTTCCATCAGCCTCGACGTTTCCTTGCGGTTCGAGCCCTTGGAAAAGGCGATTGGCTCGCCGAAATGCACCTCGACGTCAATGGCGCCTTCGGCCATCAGCACCTTGAGATGCGGCACCAGGTCCTGATCGCCGATCCAGGCAGCGAGCGGCCGGTGGCGGCGGCCGAGGGGCACGCCGTGCACCCGCGTGTAGGCAATCGCCAGCGGCTGGATGAAGACCTGCTCGGCCGCGCCTTCCGAAATCGCCATCGAGGCGGCGCCGAACAAGGTGCTCTTGAACGGCAGGATGGTGTTGCCGTCGCCGGTAGAGCCCTCGGCAAACAGCACCATGGCGTCGCCCTTGGCCATGCGGCTGGCGATCTCGCTGGCCTGGTCGCCAGCTGTCCGCTTGCGCTCGCGTTCGATGAAGACCGTACGCTGCAGTTTCGACAGCCAGCCGATCAGCGGCCATCCCTCCATGTCCGCCCTGGCGATGAAGGTCACATCGGCAAAGGAGCCCAGCACCATGATGTCGGTCCAGGAGATATGGTTCGAGGCGACCAGCAGCGGGCGCTGGCTGGACAGTGCGCCTTTGACATGGATGCGCAGGCCGAGCGTCCGGACGATGAGGCTGTGCCAGACCTTCAGAATGACCGTCTCGCGCCAGATTCCGGTCTTCATCGACAGCAGCTGCAAGGGCACAAGGACCAGCGAACCGACGACAACGAGGCTCAGCGCCAGGAAAATCCTGATTTTTCCGATCATGCAGCTTGGCCCTGCCCCAAAACTTTGGCTAGCGAAGATCGCGGCGCATGACAAGCGCGCCGGTAGGACCATGTTCGGTCGAGCGGTAATAATTGGCGCGGTGGCCGACTTGTCGGAAGCCCAGCCGCCGGTAGAGGGCGATGGCAGCGACATTGGTCTCGTCGACCTCAAGGAACAGCGCCTCGGCGCGCTGCGCATGCAATTCGCGCAGTACCGCGTCCATCAACTGCCAGCCGAGCCCCTGGCGGCGATGCGAGCGCGCCACCGCCACGGTCAGAATTTCGCCCTCGCCGGCTGCAAGCCTGGCCAGCACGAAGCCGACCGGCGGCTTGGCGCCCTGGCCGATTTCGCGCGCGGCATAGCCGAACACGGTTTCCTGTTCGAGCAACGCGGCGAATTCGCCATCGGTCCAGGGCCGGACGAAATCCTCGCGATGCAGCACCGACGCTGCCGGGCTGTCGGCGATGGTCAGCGGCTCGAGCGCATAGTCCCTGCGGCGCGGCTGGAGGAAAGGGATGCGCATTACCGTTTCTGCCTCAACAGGATGAACCCGGCCTGCGGCTTGGCATCGGCGCCGCGCAGATAGAGTGGCTTCGGCTTGTCGCCCTCGCCTTTTGCAGCGGCGAGCCGGGCGTAGACGGCAATGTCGGCGGTGGCAGCCGTCGGGCCGATATCGAAATCGCGACCGGCCGCGGCTGCGATCTGCACGGCGGCCGTGCCGGCAAGCACCGGACGATTGTCCGCCGCCATTCCCGCGGCTTGCGCAAGTGTGGTCACCGCCGGACCATAGCGCAAAATCGTATCTGCGTCGTAAAACGCGGCATGGATCTCCTCGCGGCCTGCATCGAGAGCGGCCAGGATCGGGCGGCCGGGAAATGCCGCCCTCGCCTCGGCCGCCAGCGCCTCCAGTGTCGTTACCCCGATCGCCGGGATCTTCAGCGCCAGCGCCAGGCCGCGCGCCGCCGAGACGCCCACCCGCAGGCCGGTGAAGGAACCCGGACCGATGGAGACCGCAACGGCGCCAAGGCCGGCATAATCGGTGCCGTCCGCTTTCAACGCTTCGTCAATGACAGCCATCAGGTGTTCGGCGTGGCCTTTGCCGAGATCGAGTACCGAGCGGCCGAGCTCTCTGCCGCCCGATGCGTCATAGACGCAAGCGGCGCAGAGATCGGCGGCACAGTCGATGGCGAGCAGTTTCATAGGCGACCGGTTCGAAAAACAGTCTCCCTCTGCCCGCCACGGCGCGCCGCCGCAAGAGCCAGCGCGTAAATTGTTAAGCGGCTTCGCTTCGGTGCAGGCCGGACGGCTTACGCCGCTGGCGCGATGCGCAGCATGTGGTTGTCCCAGACATAGTCGGGCTCGGAGCGCGTCGCGCCGCTGCCTTCGATGATTTCGCCGGCACCCGTGGTTGCCATGAAGCCCGGGCCGTCGGGCGCCAGGCCGCAGACCTCGACCAGCGCCTTGGTGGCGACGATCTTGCCGCTGGCGGCGTCGATGACGGCCAGCGAATTGCCTTCCGGCGAAGACACCGCGACCGTGCCGGCAATCGGGTTGGCGGCGACCGAGCCGATGTAATTCCGGAAGCCGGATAGCACGTCTTGCGGCATGTCGAGCAGCTGCAGCCCCTTGCCGCGCGTGGCGCGGCCGACCAGCGGTGGCCGCTCGGTGCCCGGCCCGCGGTACTGGCAGCCGAACCAGATGGTGCCTGTGGGGTCGGCATCCATGTGGCGAATCGACAGCTGGTGCAGAGCCGGCGGCAGTTCGTGCTTTTCGATGAGATCGCCGGTTGTGCGATCGACCAGCACATAGGACGGCTTCATGGTGGCGATGTTGAGCTCGGCGCGGCCATAGTCGGGATGGGTCTCGATGCCGCCATTGGCGATGGCGATCGTCCGGCCGTCTCCGAGCAGCAAGAGCTCATGCGGCCCCATGCCATAGGTCGGAAACTCGCCGATGCGGCTGAACTTGGCCCGTGCGTCGTAGATCCCGACGACGCCGGCGGCATTGTCGAAATTGTTTTCGGTGACGTAAAGCAGCGCGCCGTCGGTGGAAAACACACCGTGGCCGAAGAAATGCCGACCGGTGATGCTGGCGATGGTCAGCGGCGGCTCGCGGCCGGCATGGTCGAAGACCACGGCGAAGGTGCCGGGTTGCCGGGCGAAGACCACGGAGCGCTTCGAGACCGGATCGAAGGTGACGTCGTGGCCACGGTCGGGCAGGTCGATCGCATGCAATACTTTTCCGGCTTCCGACAACACAGCGGCGCCAAAGCTGCCGTCGCGCTTGACGAAGGCGGTGGCAAAGACGGCATCGGCGGCAAGCGTGTCCGCCCAGGCCCGCGGCGCCATTGACGCGACGAAGCCGGCGCCGGCAGCTCTGAGAAAATCGCGGCGGTCCATCAGCGGCGTGCGTGTCGCAACCATTGGTCAGTCCCCGTCCAGTGACGAAAAGCCGGCGGTCAGGCCGAACTCGGCGGTTAGCCGGGTGCCGATCAAGCCCGACAGGCTGGAGGTGATCAGCGCGAAATGTTCGAGTTTTCCGCGCTCCGCGGGATCGGCGAGCGTCTTGTCGATCCGACCCTGGATGGATTTGGCAGTGGCAACGCCATTGATGAGCTGGATATGGATGGATTCCGCCATCCATCTGCTATCCTCGGGCAGCGCGTCGCCGAGCTTCGAGGCCTGGAACAGCGCATCAATGCCGGAGAGGTTGCCGGCTAATGAAAGGCCGGTGTTTTGCGAGCGCCAGTAGATCGCTTGCCTCGGCTTGTCACCCTGCGGTTTGGCGCCGAGAAAACCTTTGAGGCGCACGTCGCGCACCATTTCGAGTTCATTGATGAACACGCCGACCAATTCGGTCACCGCTTCAGTGCCGTCGCGGTAAAGCGCATTGTCGGGTCCGGGATTGGCCCACAGGCCTGCAAAACCGTCCGGTTTTTTCCAGGCGGCGTCGACATCGGCCGCCATGGTCTCGATATTCTTGGCGATCGCCGCGCCATAGGCGCAGCGATAGGGCTCGTCCTTGCCGACGAGCGTCTCGGCGCCGTCGCCGTAAAGCACGAACTCAAGCGCCCCTAATCCCTGCATCGCGACACTCTTGCCCGCCAGCTGCGCCGGATCGGTGGCGGTCGGATCCTTGCCGGCCAGCGCCGCCTGCACCTGCTTCAGGCCGATGCTCTTTCGGTCCGGCCAGTAGAGCATGCGCTCCAGCCGGTTGTTCTCCTTGATTGGCCCGAAGCCGATGATTTCAGCCGACGACCAGGCTGCGACCGTGGCCGAGAATCCGGCATGCGCGGCATCGAGGTTACCCTGCGACGGCGCCTGGCAGAGCGCGTCCATGGCCTTCGCCAAGGTGCCGGCATGGCCATGCAGGCTGGCATAGGCGGGGCGGACAAAGCCGTCGATCGCTCTTTGGATCACGTCGGAGGCTTTCACCGAGGCCGATGCCGGGGACGCACCGAACAGAGCCAATGGGAGGAGTAGAACAGGCAAAACCCGCTTGAGCATCAGAATGACTCCAGGAATTTGATGAGAGCATCGCGGTCGGCCGTATTGGCGGCGGCGAAGCGATCGCGCGCTTTCTGCCCCTCGCCACCATGCCACAGGATCGCTTCGGCAAGCGTGCGCGCACGCCCGTCATGCAGGAAGAAAGCGTTGCCGTTGACGGTCTTTGTCAGGCCGATGCCCCATAGCGGCGGGGTGCGCCATTCACTGCCCGTGGCATCGCCCACCGCCTGGCCGTCGGCAAGGCCAGGCCCCATGTCGTGCAGCAGAAAGTCGGAATAGGGCCAGATCAGTTGGAACGCCTGCGCCTTGTTCCCGCGCATGGTGACGAATTTCGGCGTATGACAGGCAATGCAGCCCATCTCGTAGAACAGCTTCTTGCCGGCGAGCACGGCGGGTGCGCCGACATCGCGCCGCGCCGGCACCGCAAGGTTCTGCGAATAGAAGGTGACGAGGTCCATCACCGGTGGTGGCGCCTCGACCGGGCCGAGCCGCTTCTGCACGCCATTGGGCATGGCCAAACAGGCCTCTTCGGCTGCGGTGCAATCGCCCCAGTGACTGGGCTCTTCCGGCGTCGAAATGCCGATGTCGCCGGCAAAGGCGTCCGCCGCCTGCTGGCGGATCGACGCGGTCTGGGCCTTCCAACCGAAGCGGCCAAGCGTCAGTTGCCCACTGCTGAGGTCACGCACCATGTTGGGCTTGCCGGAAATGCCGTCGCGGTCGTCGGGATCGGCATGGGCAAGGAGGTCGGCCGGCGCGATCTGCTCGATCAGGCCAAGGCCGATCATTGGCGGCGTCAGGCGCGGCGACAGCGTGGTGCGCGGGTCAAGCGGGCCGTAGCCAAGCCCGTCGACCGAATAGCTCGGCTTGCGCAGCCAAACCAGGCTGCCGTCGCCGAGCGTGACCTTTTCCTCGCGATAGTCGACATACATGCGGCCTTCGCCCTTGAGGCCGGGCACCGCCAGTCCCTGCAACTGCGCGCCGTAGACCGGATCGGGGAAGTTCAGCACCTTGTGCGCGGCGATCTCGGTCTTTTCCTCGGCCGTGCTCGCATCGCGCGCTAGCCGCAGGAACATCGACGTGGTGCGGCTGTCGGCGGCCGGCGGGCGGCCGCGGCCATCCTTCAAATGGCAATTCTGGCAGGCGCGCTCGTTGAACAGGGGTCCGAGACCGTCCGAGGCCTGGGTCGAGGATGGCGACGACACCCAGTTCTTGCGGAAAAGCGCATTGCCGAGCTTGAAATTGCCCTGTTCCTCGAAGGTAATGTTTTCAGAGGGTTGCGAGAAGGCGTCGCGGTCGACCTGCTTGCGCGACGTGCCGGCGCCGCCTTGCATCGTTTCGAAGGATTCGGGCTTGGAGAAATCCTGGGTTGGCCTGGTAACTGCAAGGACGCGGGCCTGGTCCTTCGGCGTCAGGTCGGTGCGGCTCGTGGCGAGGCCGACCGGTTCCGACGATCCGGCCAGGGCCGGGGCCAAAATTGCCGCCAGGGTTACAACCGAAAGCCCGCGAAAGGCCTGATATCGCGGGTTTTTGAGGAGCAGCGGGCCGGCGGCCCGCCGCAAGCGGCGCAGAATATCTATGGGGCGCCGCATTCCTGCATGGTCCTATTCCGCCTCGTCCGCCGATGCGGCGTTGAGCTGGCCGTATTTTTCCTCGCCGATCGAGGCAAGGAGGTCGAGCTGCGTCTCGAGGAAGTCGATGTGACCTTCCTCATCCGCCAGCAATTCCTCGAACAGCTTCATCGTCACGTAGTCGCCGGCTTCGTTGCAGATCTCGCGCGAACGCTTGTAGGCGGTGCGTGCGTCATATTCGCCGGCGAGATCGGATTCGAGCACTTCCTTGACGTTCTGGCCGATGCGCAACGGCGCCACGGACTGCAAATTGGGATGCCCTTCGAGGAAGATGATACGGGCCACCAGCCGGTCGGCATGGTGCATCTCCTCGATCGATTCGGCGCGTTCCTTCTTTGCCAGCTTGGCATATCCCCAATCTTCGAGCAGGCGGAAATGCACCCAGTATTGATTGACGGCGCCAAGCTCCAGGAACAGAGCCTCGTTAAGCCGCTCGATGATCTGCGGTTCGCCTTTCATGGATTCTGCTCCCATATTGGACGCGCAGGCCTCTGACGCGATCCAGGTGTGAAACGATGTCCACGCCGCTCGCCTCCGAACGGGTGTGGTAATTTTCGGTGACCCGAATGATCGTTTCGACCACATTTGGGAAGCAGCCGCAACAGCGACCGCGCTTTTGCATCGTGTGATAGACCTTCGCCGGCACGATCAGTTGCCAGGGGTCCTGATCCAGCAGATCGACGATCGTCTGCTCAATCTCCTTTTCGGTGATGATGTTGCAATGGCAGATCAGCATGGATTGGCTCTGGCTGACGGCGCCCCTCCGCGCCGTTTGGCTGGTGGTACGTCTTAGTTGAGCATGACCTTTTCCGAAAACCGGCTTCCACTTTTCGGGGTCATGCTCGCGGCTACTTGAACACCTTGTCCGGTGCGTCGAGGCTGTCGGACCCCTCGAAGGCTATGTTGTTCAGCTTCAGCGCGCCGACGGCGCGTTCGATCGACTTGGTCTGGTCGACCAGCGCGTCGATTGCCGCTTGCACGGTAGCATTGCCTTCGGTGTTGCCCTCGGCGATCTGCTGGTCGTAGGCCTCGCCGGCCACTCCCCGCGCCTTGATCGCCTCCATCTTGGCGACCGAGACATCGAGCTTGTCGTACAGTTCCTTGTCGATCGCCGGATCGGCCGCCTTGACCATATCGTGCACCGACGGGCCTGAAACGACGGCGCCGTCGGTGCGCGTGTAGCTGGCGAGATAGGCGGCGCGGATGCCGATGGCGTCATAGAGATGCGAGTTGTAGGTATTATCCGAGAAGCAGTCGTGCTCCTCTTCGGGATCTTGCAGCAGCAGGCCGAGTTTCATGCGCTCCCCGGCCAGTTCGCCGTAGGACAGCGAGCCCATGCCGGTGAAGATCACCGAGATAGCGGTGTTCGGCTGGCCATCGACGAGGTTCTTGCGGGCGGCGCCGTCTTCCTTCCAGTTGCCGACCATCTCCTGCAGGTCGGAGACCAGAAGATCGCTGGCCGACTTCAGATACTCGGCCCGGCGATCGCAATTGCCGCCGGTGCAGTTCTTGAGGTCATAGTCGGTGTACGGACGCTCGCCGGCGCCCGGGCCGGTGCCGTGCAAATCCTGGCCCCAGAGCAGGAATTCGATGGCGTGATAGCCGGTGGCGACATTGGCCTCGATGCCGCCGGCCTCCTGCAGCGTGCCGGAGAGGAATTCCGGCGTCAGCCTGGAGGCGTCGACCTTCTTGCCGTTGATCTCGATTTCCTTGTTGGCGATGACATTGGCGGTGTAGAGCGCGTTGGCGTCGGACTCGGTGCCGTAGCTCTTGGCGACGTAGTCGATCAGCCCTTCGTCCAGCGGCCAGGAGTTCACCTTGCCTTCCCAGTCGTCGACGATCTTGTTGCCGAAGCGGTAGACCTCGGTCTGCTGGTAGGGCACGCGCGACGCCTTCCAGGCATCGCGGGCGGCATTCAGCGTGTCCGCCGACGGGTTGGCAAGCAGCGCGTCAATAGCCTTGTCGAGTGCCTGCGCCGTGGTCAGCGAATCCTCGTACTTGGCCAGCGCGATGTCGGAATAGGTCTTGATGACCGCCTTGGCATCGATCTCCGCCGCTTTGGCCGGCAGGATGAAAACCGCCGCCGTCAACATAGCCGTGGCACCGATCGCAGCCAGCCTGCCGCCATATCGCGCTGTCATCATCATTCTCCAGTTCAAAGGGAATTCGGTAAAAGGCGCGCGTGCCAAACGGTGCCAAGACATAGGCATGCCGTAGGTCACGACAGATGCCGCGCCGCTCTGCGGCTCACGGAAGAAAGACACCAAATGCCTCCAATCGAACGGGTTCAAGGCCCAAACATCAAAGGGATGCGCTGACGCGCGAGCCTCCATAAAACGATGGCGAGGCCGGAAGTCAACTGGTGAGCCTTAGAAAATTCAATTGAAACAACAGTTTAGAATTATTCTAAACTAGGACTGTCAACTTTAAATCGTATAGCCAGCAGCCAAGATGAGAGACGGCGCGATTGACAAGCGACCGTTCCGGGTGCGACCCGGACCGGGGCTCTTGCGACGGCGGCAGACAATCGCCATCTGGCGGAACGGCTCACAATCAAAGCATGATGTCGTCCGAAAACCGCTTCACACTTTCGGCATCATGCTCCAGATTTGAAACAGGAATTCGGTTTGCGATGAAGAACGGGGTCGTCATTCTCGGTGCGGGTCATGCGGGCGTGCAAGCGGCCGCCAGCCTGCGCGAGGAAGGCTATGACGGGCCTGTCGTACTGATCGGCGACGAAACCGATCTGCCCTATCACAAGCCACCGCTGTCGAAGACCTTCATCAAGGACGCCGATGCCAAGCCGCAACCCTTGCGCGGCGAGGCCTTTTACACCGGCAGCGCCATCGACTTCAGGCCGGGCGTCCGAATCGACAGCATCGATACGGCAGGCCGCAAGCTGGACATAGCAGGCGGCGGCGTGCTGCCGTTCGACCGGCTCATCCTGGCCACCGGTTCGCGGCCGCGGCTCCTGCCGCTGCCGGGCGCCGACCTCTCGGGCGTGCTGTCGCTGCGCTCGATCGCCGATGCGCGGCTGATCCGCCAGCTCAGCGCCCAAAGCGAAGACGTGGTCATCCTCGGCGGCGGCTTCATCGGGCTGGAGATCGCGGCTACGCTGAGGGCCGCCGGCCGCAACGTCACCCTGGTCGAGGCTGTCGACCGGCTGCTTGGCCGCGCCGTGGCGCCGGTGGTGGCGAGCCATGTCCGCCAACGGCTGGAGGCGATCGGCGTGCGTATCCTCACCGGCACCACCATTGCCAGGCTGGAAGGGGAAAACGGCCATGTCTGCGCTGCCATCACCTCCACCGGCGAAAGGCTGCCCGCGCGCATGGTCATCGTCGGCATCGGCGCCGTGCCGAATGTCGAACTTGCTCAGGCTGCCGGACTGACTGTCGCCAATGGCATCCGCGTCGACCAACAGATGCGCACCTCAGTGCCTGATATTCTGGCCATCGGCGACGCCGCTTCCTACCGCCACTGGTCGACCGGCGGCGACGTGCGGCTGGAATCGGTGCAGAACGCCACCGACCAGGCGCGGCTTGCCGCACGCACGATCACCGGCCATACGGACGCCTATGCGGCGGTGCCGTGGTTCTGGTCTGACATCGGCGACATGAAACTGCAGATGGTCGGGCTGACCTCGGGCGGCGACAGCCATGTCGTGCTGGGCGACCTCGCTGAGAACAAGTTCTCGATCTACCACTATGCTGGAAGCCGGCTGCTCGGCATCGAATCCGTCAACAGGCCGGGCGACCATATGCTGGGCCGCAAGATGCTCGGGGCCGGGTTTTCGCCGATGGCGCAGACTGTTGCGGAAGGGCCTGATGGGCTGAAGGCGGCGCTGGCCGCGTTCCAGCAGGATGAGCCGGCACGGGCTGCGGGCTAGACGCACTTACCCTCCCCCTTGTGGGGAGGGTCGCTGCGAAGCAGCGGGGTTGGGGTCGGCGCGAGGCCCCCACCCGGACCTGCGGTCCGACCTCCCCACAAGGGCCCAAGGGGGAGGTAGGGGTTTGCGCTAGGCAGCGCAGACTTCGCGGATCGAGCTTTCCAGAATGTCGAGCGCCTCGTTCATGACATTGTCCTGGATGGTGATCGGAGCCAGGAAACGGATGACGTTGCCGTAGACGCCGCAGGTCAGCAGGATCAGCCCCTTGTCGAGCGCCTTCAGCCGGATCGCATTGGCGATCTCGGCCGACGGCAGGCCCTTCTTGACGTCGTTGAATTCGACCGCGTTCATGAAGCCGAGACCCCTGATGTCGACAATCTCGGGCACATCGTCGCGGATCGACTGCAGCCGCTGTTTCAGCCGGGCGCCCAGCGTATTGGCGCGGTCGCACAGCTTTTCGTCCTCGATTACGTCGAGCACGGCGTGTGCTGCGGCGACACCGATCGGGCTGCCGCCATAGGTGCCGCCGAGCCCGCCAGGACCGGGCGCATCCATGATCTCGGCGCGGCCGGTGACCGCCGCCAGCGGGAAGCCGCCGGCCAGGCTTTTCGCCATGGTGGTAATGTCGGCCGCGACCTCATGATGATCCATGGCGAACATCTTGCCGGTGCGGGCAAAGCCGGTCTGCACCTCATCGGCGATCAGCAGCATGCCGTGCTGGTCGCAGAGCTTGCGCAGCGCCGTCAGGAATTCGCGCGGCGCGTCGTAGAAGCCGCCCTCGCCCTGGACCGGCTCGATGATGATGGCGGCAACGCGAGCCGGATCGACATCGGCCTTGAACAGTTTGTCGAGTGCGACCAGCGAATCGGCTGTAGACACGCCGTGCAGCGGCACCGGAAACGGCGCGTGGTAGACGTCGCCCGGCATGGCGCCGAAGCCGACCTTGTAGGGCACGACCTTGCCGGTCAGCGCCATGCCCATGAAGGTGCGGCCGTGGAAGCCGCCGGCAAAGGCGATGACGGCTTGGCGGCCAGTGGCGTTGCGGGCGATCTTGATGGCGTTCTCGACCGCTTCAGCACCCGTAGTGACGAAGATGGTCTTCTTCTCGAACTTGCCGGGCAGCATGCCGTTCAGCCGTTCGGCCAGCCTGACATAGCTCTCATAGGGCACGACCTGGTGGCAGGTATGGGTGAAGCGGTCGAGCTGTGCCTTGACCGCCTCGATCACCCTGGGATGGCGGTGGCCGGTGTTGACGACGGCGATACCGGAGGAGAAATCGATGTATCGGCGGCCTTCTACATCCCAGATCTCCGAATTCTCGGCGCGGTCGGCATAGATCTGCGTCGTCATGCCGACGCCGCGCGAGATCGACTGGTTCTTGCGCTCAGAAATGGCTGCGTTCTTCATTTCGTCCCTCATCGGGCCGACGCCCGTTCTCGTTAGATGAATGCCAAGGCCTCTTCTGACCTTATTTCACGTTTTCCTCAAGTTGGCACCGCCGCCGGGCGATTGGGCCTGTCGTCGATGCGGGCCACTTCGACAGACCGGTCTTAACCAGCCGACCGATACACGTACGGGGCAGTCCGTGACAGCTCACCCGTCACCGGGAACGGCGAAGCGATCCCGCTCGCCGCGGTGGCGAACTTCCGCTACGACCTCGAACAGCCGACGGTGTGGCGGCGCAACCGCATCCCGACGATCACCGTTCGCGCAGGCCTCGTTGGCGACGTGCTGCCGGCCACCGTCGTCAACGAATTGAAGCCGTCGGTCGACGCCTTCATCGCCAAACTGCCGCCCGGCTATTCCGTTGCAACCGCCGGCTCGGTCGAGGAAAGCGCCAAAAGCCAGGGACCGATCGCAGCGGTGGTGCCGCTGATGCTGTTCGTGATGGCGACCATCCTGATGATCCAGTTGCAAAGTTTTCAGCGCCTGTTCCTGGTCGTGGCGGTGGCGCCGCTCGGCCTGATCGGCGTGGTCGCGGCCCTGGTGCCGAGCGGCGCACCGCTCGGCTTCGTCGCCATTCTGGGCGTCCTGGCGCTGATCGGCATCCTGATCCGCAACTCAGGTGATCCTGATCGTGCAGATCGAGGATCTGGTGGCCGAGGGCCAAGACCGCTGGGAAGCCGTGATCGAAGCGACCGAGCACCGCATGCGGCCGATCGCGCTGACGGCCGCGGCCGCCAGCCTAGCGCTGATCCCGATCGCGCGCGAAGTGTTCTGGGGCCCGATGGCCTACGCCATGATGGGCGGCATCATCGCCGGCACGGCGATCACGCTGCTGTTCCTGCCGGCGCTTTATGTGACGTGGTTCAGGATCAAGGAGCCTAAGCAGGGGGACGAACCATCTGTTCCGGAGAACGGCGAACTGGCGCAAGACCCCGCTTAAGGCTTTGCCGGATCATTCGTTATCGTTAGAGGGTTCGGGGCGCGATTTCGCTCGCTGCCATGGCGATGATTTTGACGTCCGCCAAGCATGCCAGCCTTTTGGCAAGTCGGCCAATGCCAGGATGCTTTCATCCTGCTGCACCACCTCTTGCAGGCCAACGAGCATTATCTCGCGTTCATCCCAATCTCGAGAGTCGCTGCTATAGAATTGCCAACTGCCCCCTTCATCGTTGTAGTTCTCGTCATCGTCAGCTTCATGCACAACGTATGCGATCCAGTCGCCCCGTTTGAATATGCTCTTGTCCGATAGCACCGCGACATTGGGCGGATCTGCAAACTTCCATTCTTCCATGGAATTCCCCAAGCGATTATTCTGCGGAAGAAACTAGTTCACGCCGTCCGAACAAACCCCTCGCTCGCCCTAAGCAAATTGCGTGTGTAATCCTTCTCCACGCGGTGCCCGATCAGCTGGCCCGCCGTCAGGTTCTCCACCGCTTCGCCATTCTGCATCACCATCAGGCGCTCGCACATATGGGTGATGATGGCGAGGTCGTGGCTGACCATCAGGAAGGTCAGCTTGCGCCGACGGCGAACCTCTTCCAGCAGGTTGAGCACTTCGGCCTGCACCGAAGCGTCGAGCGCCGAGGTTGGTTCGTCGAGCAGCAGGATCGACGGTTCGAGGATGAGCGCCCGCGCGATCGCCACGCGCTGACGCTGACCGCCGGAGAGCTGGTGCGCGTAGCGGAAACGGAAACCGTTGCCTAATCCGACCTCGTCGAGGGCGCGCTGGATGCGTTGCTCGCCATCGGCAAAGCCGTGAATGGCGAGCGGTTCCTGTAGCAGGCGGTCGACGGTCTGACGCGGGTGCAGCGAACCATAGGGGTCCTGGAAGACCATCTGCACTTCGCGATAAAAAGCCTTGTCGCGGCGCGCTCCCAGCGTCTTGCCATTGACCGTGATAGTACCGGATGCGACAGGCACCAGGCCGGCAATGGCTTTGAGCAGCGTCGACTTGCCGGAACCGCTCTCGCCGACCAGGCCGAAGGATTCGCCGGACTTCACCTCGAGGTTCGCCCCTTTCAGCGCGCGAAAACGGTCGAACACCACCTCCAGCCCTTCAATCGAAATGGCTGGCGTCATGCCGCCCACTCCGGCTTGCGGTCGAGCACCGGCAGCGGGTGGCGTTCGTAGCCGATCCTGGGCATGCAGTTGAGCAGGCCGCGCGTGTAGGGATGCTGGGCGTCGCGCAGCTCCGACGCCTTGAGCTGCTCGACCACCTTGCCGGCATACATGACGATGACGCGGTCGCAGAAGGAGGCGACCAGCCGCAGATCGTGCGAGATGAAGATCAGGCCCATGCCGCGCTCACTGACCAAGCGGTCGAGGATGCCGAGCACATCGAGCTGCACGGTGACGTCGAGCGCCGAGGTCGGCTCGTCGGCGATCATCAGTTCCGGTCCGGCGATCAGCATCATTGCGATCATGGCGCGCTGGCCCATCCCGCCGGACACCTCGTGCGGATGCAGGTCGAAGACACGCGAGGGATCGCGGATCTGCACAGCTTCCAGCATGGCCAGCGCCCGCTCGCGCGCTTCGGCCTTGGAGACCTTTTCATGCGTGCGCAGCGTCTCGACGATCTGGCGGCCGATGCTCATCACGGGGTCGAGCGAATATTTCGGATCCTGCAGGATCATGGCGATGCGTTTGCCGCGCAGCGCCCGGCGCTGACGGGCCGGTATGGCCAGAAGGTCGATGCCGTCGAGGGCGAGCTTCTTGGCCGACACAAGGGCCTGCGGCGGCGTCAGCCCCATGATGGCGCGGCCGGTCTGCGACTTGCCGGAGCCGCTTTCGCCGACAATGCCCAGCCGCTCTCGGCCAAGCGAAAAGGTGACGCCGCGCACCGCCTGGATGAGGCCGGTCCGAGTCGGGAAGGTGACGCGCAGGTCGTCGACATCGAGAAGTGCACCGCTCATTGGTCACCACTCATTGGTCGCCACTCCGGGGATCGAGCGCATCGCGCAGGCCGTCGCCCAGCAGGTTGAAGCCGAGACTGACGATCAGGATGGCGAAGCCGGGCGCGCCGGCCACCCACCATTGGTCGAGCACGAAGCGACGGCCGGACGCGATCATGGTGCCCCATTCCGGCAGCGGCGGCTGCGCGCCGAGGCCAAGGAAGCCGAGGCCGGCGGCGGTGAGGATGATGCCGGCCATGTCGAGCGTCACCCGGATGATGAGCGAAGAGATGCATAGCGGCATGATGTGGCGCAGCACGATGCGGAACGGAGAGGCGCCCATCAATTGCACCGCCTTGATGTAATCCGAATTGCGCACGGTCATCGTCTCGGCCCGCGCAATTCGGGCGTAAGGCGGCCACGAGGTGATGGCGATGGCCAGCACCGCGTTTTCGATGCCGGGGCCAAGGGCCGCGACAAAGGCCAGCGCCAGGATCAGCTTGGGAAAGGCGAGGAAGATGTCGGTAATGCGCATCAGAATGGCATCGGTCCAGCCGCCGGCATAGCCGGCGACGGTGCCGACCAAAAGGCCGATGGGGGCTGCGATGACGGCGACAAGAATGACGACGTAGAGCGTCCAGCGCGAGCCGAAAAGAATGCGCGAATAGATATCGCGGCCGAGATCGTCGGTGCCGAACCAATGCGCCGCACTCGGCGCCAAAAGCCGCGCGTTCTTGAGATCGCCGATGGTCGGCGAATAGGGCGCCAGCACATCGGCAAAGGCGGCGACCAGCAGCAGCGCGATGATGATGAGCAGGCCGAGAAACGCCAGCCGGTTGGCGGAAAAGCGCCGCCAGGCGACATAGGCGCGGCCGAGCCTTGCCTGCATGCGCGAGGCCGGCCGATCGCTGAGCAGCCAATCGCGGCGCGTTTGGATTGCTTCGGCGCTCATCCTGTCTTCGTCCTCGGATCGAGCACCTTGTAGAGAACATCGGACAGGAGATTGATGCCGATGAACACCGAACCGATGACGATGGTGCCGCCGAGCACGGCGTTCATGTCGGCGTTCTGCAGCGAATTGGTGATGTAGAGGCCGATGCCGGGCCAGGAGAACACCGTCTCGGTCAGCACCGAACCTTCGAGCAGCCCGGCATAGGACAGCGCGATCACCGTGACCATCGGCACCGCGGCGTTGCGCAGCGCATGGCCCCAGATGATTCGCGTTTCAGACAGGCCCTTGGCGCGCGCGGCGACGATGTATTCCTGCGACAGCTCGTTCAGCATGAAGGAGCGCGTCATTCGGCTGATATAGGCGAGCGAGAAATAGCCCAGCAGCCCTGCCGGCAGGATGATGTGGCGGTAAGCGTCGTAGAAGACATCCCACTGGCCCTGCAGCGCGGCGTCGAGCAGGTAGAAGCCGGTGATCGGTGTGAATGTGTACTCGTAGACGATGTCGAGGCGGCCGGGAAAAGCTACCCATTGGAGCTTGGCGTAGAACAGGACAAGCCCCAGAAGCCCGATCCAGAAGATAGGCACGGAATAGCCAATCAGGCCGACAATGCGAACGATCTGGTCGATGAGACTGCCGCGTTTTACCGCTGCCAGCACGCCGAGCGGCACGCCGATCAACGAGCCTATCAGAGTGCCCAGCGTCGCCAGTTCGATCGTTGCCGGAAAGGCGCGGCGGATGTCGGTCATCACCGGATTGGTGGTCAGCACCGAGGTGCCGAAATCACCGTTCAGCGCATGCTTGAGATAGATATAGAATTGCTCGATCAACGGAAGATCGAGCCCCATCTCGCGGCGGGTGCGCTCGACGACATTGGCCGGTGCGCGGTCGCCGAGCACCGCCAGCACCGGATCGATCGGGATGACGCGGCCGATGAAAAAGGTCACCGCGAGCAGGCCGAGATAGGTGGTGACGGCGATGACCAGGAAGCGGCCGATCGCCAACAAGATAGCGACGGCGCGGGCGCTTCCCTGCCCCGCCGTCGCCTGGTTTTCAATCGCGCTCATCAGGGCGCGTCCGCCGGCGCTATTCCTTGGAGACCGGGCCGACGAAGTTGGTGTCGAAGCTCGGACCGAGCGCAAAGCCTTTCAGGTTTTTGCGCAGGCCTGCCACTTCCAATTGCTGGTGGATGATGACGAAGGGGCTGGTGTCGAGGATCGTCTTTTCAAGGCTCTTGTACATATCGGCGCGCTTGCCGGCATCCTTCTCCAGCAAGGCTGCTTCGGTCTGCTTTGTCAGGTCCGGGATGTCCCAGGCATTGCGCCAGGCCAGCGTCTTGGTCTTGCCTTCATCCGAATTGTCCGGGTTTGAGGCAAAGGTCTGGGCGTTGGAGTTCGGATCGAAATAGTCCTGGCCCCACTGGCCGATATAGATGTCATGATTGCGGGCGCGGTATTTGGTCAGCGTCTGCTTGCCGTCGCCGGGGATAATTTCCAGCTTGATGCCGGCTTGGCCAAGCGTCTGCTGGATCGATTCCGCCATGCCGGTGGTCGGCTGTCCCGTGCGTACGTCCATGGTTACACTGAAGCCGTCGGCCAGGCCGGCCTTGGTCAGCAGTTCCTTGGCCTTGGCGACGTCGAACTTGAACGGATTTTCGTCCAGTTCGCCCAGAACGCCCTTGGGCAGGAAGGTCTGGTGAATCTCGCCAATGCCCTTGAGGATGGTCGTGCTCAGCGCATCGTAGTCGACCAGATATTTGAACGCCTGGCGAACCTCGGGCTTGGCGAGGTTCGGATTCTTCTGGTTGAGGCTGATATAATAGACCGTGCCCTTCGGCGCGCTGGTCGTGGTGAGATCGGCATTCTTGGCGATGGCGTCGAGATCGTTCGGCTCGAGGTTGCGGGCAACGTCGATGTCGCCTGCTTCGAGCGCCAGGCGCTGTGCCGAGCTTTCCTTCATGTTGCGGTAGATGACGCGGGCGAGCTTGGCCTTCTCGCCATTGTAATTGTCGTTGCGCTCGAGCACGACGACCTCATTGGCCCGCCATTCGCGCAGCTTGTAGGCGCCGGAGCCGGCATAACCG
This sequence comes from Mesorhizobium sp. C432A, assembly GCF_030323145.1. NCBI lineage: Bacteria > Pseudomonadati > Pseudomonadota > Alphaproteobacteria > Hyphomicrobiales > Phyllobacteriaceae > Mesorhizobium > Mesorhizobium sp. C432A. The sequence goes on from NZ_CP100470.1 coordinate 451,166, forward strand.
GTCTTCAGGAAGGCGTTGCCGAAATCGTTGTCCCATTTGTAGTCGGCACTCGGCGTCACCGCGGCGACATGTTCCTTGACCAGCTTTGCGTCGACGACCGAAGCGACCGTTGCCGACAGGCAGTTTAACACGAAGCTCGGCGCATAGGCCTTGTCGACGGTGAACTGGAAGGTGGTGTCGTCGACGGCCTTGGCCTTGTCGGCGACGTTGTCGCCGCTGATGCCGAACTGGTTGATGATGAATGCTGGCGGCTTGTCCAGCTTGATGGCGCGCTCGAAGGAATAGGCGACATCGCCGGCTGTCAGTGGATTGCCCGAAGCGAACTTTAGGCCGGGCTTGAGCTTGAACGTATAGACCAGGCCGTCGTCGGAGACGGTCCAGCTCTCGGCAAGGTCGCCCTTGACCTTGGAGGTGTCGCTGAGGTCGAGGCGGACCAGCAGATCATAGGTGTTGCCGGTGACTTCGGCGGTCGACAGTTCGAACGCCTCGCCCGGATCCATGGAGATGATGTCGTCGATGGCAAAACCTTCGACCAGCGTGTCGGCGGGGGTCACGGCAAAGGCCGGCGCGACGCCAATGAGCAGAGCGGACATGGCAGCACCTGCGAGCCAGACGCGCGAACGTAGAGCAAACTTTTCCATCATCATGATGATTGTTCCCTGTTTTGTTGATTGTTGACCCCGAGTTCCCGGCTCAGGGCTGCAGTAATCTTTTTCGCGGCCGGAGGACGACCGTTAGACCCCATACCGTGTTGATTTTTTTCCAGTTGGTCAACACCCTATCCGGCAGCCCTCCAACCGGCAACGGGCATTTTTGCGAGCCGGCATACTGGACCGGAATATGCTGTGCGCGTCGAAGCATGGGCGAGCCAATTGCAGCCGCCGATGGGGAAAAATCTGCTCTTTTCGGTGTTACTTGATGGCAGCAACCAGATCGGCGTCGGGGAAGCAGGTGGCGGGGCGGCCGTTCTTTTCCTGCCAGGAGCCGATCGAGCGGCGGGTCTTGAAGCCGGGCAGACCATCGGCGCTGCCGACATCGTAGCCCTTGGCCTCCAGCGCCCGTTGCAGCGCGGCGATGTCGGAACGATGCAGGCCGCCGACCGCACCCCAGCTGCGGACAAAATCAGCATCGCCATGGGCGATGCGGTCAGCGCCATGGCCGATGAACAGGGCGTAGAGGTCGCTGGTGTTGTATTGCTTCAGCACGTAAAAATTCGGCGTGGCGATGAAGGCCGGACCGCTGCGTCCGGCCGGCATCAACAGGAACCCTTCCGCCTTCAGTTCGTTGGCCGGAAAGGCTTTGCCGCCGACGCGGCTGATTCCCATCGCCGCCCAGGTTGAGATCTTCTTGCCCTGGTCGGGACCTTCGAGCGAGCAGGAAACGCTTTCCGGAACCGTCACCTCGAAACCCCAGCCACGCCCCTTCACCCAGCCATAGTGGACGAGAAAATTGGCGATCGAGGCCAGCACGTCCGGCGTCGAATTCCAGATGTCCGGGTGCCCATCACCGTCGTAGTCGACGGCGTGCTTCAGGAACGAGGTCGGCATGAATTGCGGCTGGCCGAGCGCGCCGGCCCAGGACGATTTCATGGCGCCGACCGGCGCCAACCCATGCTCGACGATCTCGAGCGCCGCCAGCACCTCGGTGCGGAAGAAGTCCTTCTTGGTCGACATGAATGCCTTGGTGCCGAGCACCTCGAAGGCGTCGTAGGGCATTTTCGCCGCGCCGAAGCCGGTCTCGCGGCCCCAGATCGCCAACAGTATCTCGCCCGGGACACCGTAGCGCTTTTCGATCGCAGCCAGCGTCTTGGCGTTGGCCGCCTCGCGCGTGCGCGCACCTGACGTGACGGCGCGCACCGTCTTTTCGGCGAAATAGGCGCCGGGCGAACCGAACTCGGCCTGATGCTGTTTTTGCGGGGTTTTGGGTTTCTCGCCGGGCAGGACGAGGTCGGGCAATTTGAGGTTCGGCTTCACGCCGTCGAAAGCGGCGTCGAAAGTGGATTTGGAGATGCCTTTGGTCTGGGCTTGCGGCCAGAGATCGGTTTGCAGCCAGGCGCGGAACTGGTCATCGATTTTGGCAGCGGAGGCGGGGGCTACAAAAAGCAGGGCAACAAGGGATGCGAGGAGCGCAACGAGCGCCAATCCGAAAGATCCGCGTTCTGTCGCGCCCCCCTCTGTCCTGCCGGACATCTCCCCCTCAAGGGGGGAGATTGGCTGTCGCTTCGGTTTTCGCCAACCACCAGCGTTGAAAGAAGAATGCCGCCCGAGAAGCTGCTGATCTCCCCCCTTGAGGGGGAGATGTCCGGCAGGACAGAGGGGGGCCCGAAGGAATGCTGTCATCTCCGGAGCATCCCCGCCAATTGCGTCAAAACGCCGTCCGCGATCGCAACGCGGCTGCCAGCGTACCCTCATCCAGATAATCAAGCTCGCCGCCAACCGGCACGCCATGGGCAAGTCGTGTCACCTTGACCTCGAAGCCCGACAACTGGTCGGTGAGATAATGCGCCGTCGTCTGGCCCTCGACGGTGGCGTTGACGGCGAGGATCACCTCCTTCACCTCGCCGCCGGCGACGCGGTCGACCAGCGAGCGGACATTGAGCTGGTCGGGGCCGATGCCGTCGAGCGGCGACAGCGTGCCGCCGAGCACATGGTAGCGCACATTCATGGCCGCGGCCCGCTCCAGCGCCCAGAGGTCGGAGACATCCTCGACGACGATCAGCGTCGAGGCATCGCGGCGCGGATCGGTGCAGATCATGCAAGGGTCGGAGGTATCGACATTGCCGCAGGTCGTGCAGATGCGCACCTTGTCGGCGGCTTCAGCCATGGCGGCGGCGAGCGGCGACAAAAGCTGCTCCTTCTTCTTGATGAGGTGCAGTGCCGCACGCCTGGCCGAACGCGGCCCTAGCCCCGGGACCTTGGCCAGGAGCTGGATCAGGCGTTCGATCTCGGGACCGGCGATTCGCTTCGACATCGCACTGATCTAGGATTTTTCCGCGCGCTTTGAAACATGCGCATACGCACCGAGCCCGCCATGCTGCCATGGCGGGCTCGGAAACTGTTTTAGGCGTCAGTAGGCTGAGAGCGGCCGGGTTTGATCGACGATCATTGCGCCGATAGCGTCGGTGTTCTCAGGCGTCGACTGGAAGCCCATCGACGCTTCCTGCGTTGCCGATGGAACCGAGGTGATGTAGCGGGCGTTCAGCGTGCCGCCGAAACGCGAGGCATCGGGCTCGGCCATCGGCTCCTGCATCGCCACCTCCGTCTGCTTGGCGGCGACGCGGGCGCTCTTGGCGGGCGCCGCGGAAGCCGTCACATAGGTCTGCTCGGCCGGGGCACGTGTCGCCTTGGCTGCGCGAACCGCCGCGGCCTGCTTGGCCGGATCTGGACGGACAATGGTCTTCACCACCGGCTCGGCGTAGGCAACCTGCAACGGCGCTTCAGGCACAGGCGCGCGCGGCTGCGCCGAGGCAACCATGGTCGTGGATTCATCCGGCAGCGGCTGCCAGTTGCGACCGCGCTTCTCGTAGAAGGCGTTGCCGCCGGCAACCATGGTGTAATGCATGTTCTTGTAGGGGAACCTCAGTCCGGCGGTGTGGAAGTACATCGTGTTCTTCAGCTTGGCCTTGCGCTCGCCCTTGAGCACCGCATCGGCGGCCTCCTCGACATCGGGCATCGCTTTCGAATTCATCGCCCGCGTCATCACGCCGGGCGCGAACTGGCCCGGTTCGCCAACCACTTGGCAAATGGTGCTGCCATGATTGCCGGAGCGCAGCCGGTTCATCACCACCGTGCCGACGGCGATCATGCCGTCACGGCTCGAGCGGTTGGACTCGAAGAACATCGCCCGCTCCAGGCATTCCTTCTCCTTCGGCGTGTTGCGGTAGGCGCGCGTCGAAAGGAAGCTGGGCGTGATGGCGTCGGTCAGGCTGGCGACCGACAGGCCATGCGAAGACGTGGTCTGGCTGCAACCGGCCAGGAACACAGGAGAGAAGATAATGCCGAGCAGAAGCGGCGTCTTCCATCGCGTAGCGATCAACAAAAATGCCTCATTGTCCAGATGCCAGCTCGCCCCGAGATGTGGCAAGAATGAGACTCTTAAAGGCAAAAAGATGGCTAAAGGATTAGCTTTCGTGCAGCATAGGTAAAACTTTATAAATGCCCGGATATGTCCGTGAGCAAAGCCCGAGAAAGTCTTAACAACAGCCTCCGCAGCCGATTTCCCTTCATAATCAATTAACTGGTTGGAGCCGGCTCAGAACGGCAATTTCATTCCGGGCGGGATCGGCAAGCCTGCCGTCAGCGCCTTGGTCTTCTCCTGCATAATCTGCTCGACCTTATTTTTGGCGTCATTGTGAGCGGCCAGCAGCAGGTCTTCGAGAATCTCGACCTCGTCCTCCTTGAACAGCGACGGATCGATCTTCAGCGACTTCATTTCGAACTTGCCGGTCAGCGTGACATTGACCAGCCCGCCGCCCGCCTGCCCGCTTGCTTCAATCGTCGCGATCTCGTCCTGCATGGCCTGGAACTTGGCCTGCATTTCCTTCGCCTTGCCCATCAGGCCGAGAAGATCTTTCATGGTCGGGTCCTTTGCGGATTCGTGGCTATGGTCAGGTTTCGTCGTCGTCGGACGGCGGCTCGACCGGCGCTTCGGCCTTGTCGGTGTCGACTTCCGGCGCGTCGGGAATGCGCACGTCGATGATCTTGGCGCCGGGAAAGCGCGCCAGGATGGCGGCCACAGCCGGATCGCTTTTCGCGTCGGAGAAAGCAGTCTCGCGCCTGGTCGATTCCATCTCGGCCAGCGTTTGGCCGCCCTCTTCCTTCGACAATGACACCAGCCAGTTGCGGCCGGTCCAGGCGCGCAGCTTCGTCGTCAAGTCGTTGAGCAGCATCTTGGGCGCATCGGCGGTCAGGCCGACGTCGATACGGCCGGGCTCGATGCGCACCAGGCGAATACAGCTCTTGACCAGCACCTTAAAGGCGATGTCACGCTGCGCGTCGGCAAGAGCGACAATATCGGCCAGCGATTTCAGCGGCGGCGATTGCGGCTCGACGACCGGCTGCGGAGGCGCGACAAAGGCGACCGGGGGCGCGTCGACCAATCGCATGGTTTGCGCACCGGCTGGCCCGGACGGCATCCGGGTCTGCGCTACCGCGCTGGCGCCGCCGCCATTGCCGGCATTTACCGGCGCACCATTCGGGCGTGACGCACCACCGGACGCCGGAGCGCCGCTCTCTAGAGATTTCAGCGCCTCGTCCAGCGTCGGCAGGTCGGCGGCATGCGCCAGCCGGATCAGCACCATCTCGCCGGCGCTGACCGGTCGGTTGGACGACTGCACCTCGGGAATGCCTTTCAAGAGCATCTGCCAGGTTCGCGACAGAACCTTGACCGACAGCGTGCTGGCGAAGTCGGCGCCGCGGCGGCGCTCATCCTCGGACAGGGAAGCGTCGTCGGCAGCCGTCGGCACGAAGCGCAGCCGGGTGACGAGGTGGTTGAATTCGGCCAGATCGGTCAGCACGGCAGCCGGATCGGCGCCGGTGTCGTACTGGTTGCGGAATTCGGCAAGGGCGGCCGCCACATCGCCTTTCATGACATGTTCGAACAGGTCGACGATGCGGGCGCGGTCGGCGAGACCCAGCATGGCGCGCACCGCTTCGGCGCTGACGGCGCCGCCGCCATGGGCGATTGCCTGGTCGAGGATGGAGAGCGAATCGCGGGCCGAGCCTTCGGCGGCGCGCGCGATCATCGCCAGCGCGTCGTCGTCTACCGAAATGCCTTCCTTGCCGGCAATGGAGGCGAGATGCGCGACCAGCGCGCCGGCATCGATGCGTCTCAGGTCGAAACGCTGGCAGCGCGACAGCACGGTGATCGGCACTTTGCGGATTTCGGTGGTGGCAAAGATGAATTTGACGTGCGGCGGCGGCTCTTCCAGCGTCTTCAACAGGCCGTTGAAGGCCTGGGTGGAGAGCATGTGCACTTCGTCGATGATGTAGACTTTGTAGCGCGCCGACACCGGGGCATAGCGCACGCGCTCGATAATGTCCCTGATGTCGTCGATGCCGGTATGCGACGCGGCGTCCATCTCGATGACGTCGACATGGCGGCCTTCCATGATCGCCTGGCAGTGCTCGCCCAGGAGGGCGAGGTCGACCGAGGGATGGTCGACCGTCGGCGTCTTGTAGTTGAGCGCCCGCGCCAGGATGCGCGCCGTCGTGGTCTTACCGACGCCGCGCACGCCGGTCAGCATCCAGGCCTGGGCGATGCGGCCTGTGGAGAAAGCGTTGGTCAAAGTGCGGACCATCGGCTCCTGGCCGATCAGTTCCGAGAAATTCGACGGACGATATTTGCGCGCCAGCACGCGATAGGCGACGGCCTTTTGCTTCTCCAGGTTTTCGGGGTCCGAATTTCCGGCTTCGCTCATTCGCCCGTAAAGCTCCAAAAGGCCGCGTCTCAGCGTAGCCGATTCCTGCTAGATCGTTTCACCGTTTTCTGAAACGGCAAACCGCTCTACCCTTTGCTTTAACGCAATTCCGGACGGGAAACCGCTCACACTTTCCCTGGAATTGCTCCAATAGTCTCGCCCGCGCTGCAATGCGTCGTCAATGTCGCGAGAGGGGCCGATGAGGTGGGAGGCTGGAACAATGACCCGTTCCGGGCTCGTTAGGGCTGCTTCCTTCCGGACCTGACCCGGTTGGCGAGTGGATCGTCCACCACCAACCTCCCGCGTTCCATATCGGCAATTCAGCGATCAAATGCAAGGGTGCATTGAGAATCGGATGCCCTTGAACTCCGCCGCTCAATGAATCGCTTGCAGCCCCCGTGCAGCCGCTCTAGCGTCATGAGTTTGGGAATAATGCGAGAAGCGCAAGGGAAACGCCAATGCTACCGGGCCTCAAGGCCGGATTCACGCTCGACTCCAGGCTGGAGGCGGATAGCGAGCAGCTGATGTGGCTCGGCCTGTGCGAGCTCAGGGTGATGAACGATAGCCGCTGGCCATGGCTGGTCCTGGTGCCGCAGCGGCCGGGGGCCGAAGAAATCCACGACATGACGCCGCTCGACCAGGCGATGTTGACCTTCGAAACCAACATGGTGGCGCAGGCGCTGAAAAGAACCACGGGCTGCACCAAGATCAACACCGGCGCGCTCGGCAACATCGTTCGGCAATTGCATGTCCACGTCATCGCCCGCTCGGAAGGCGATCCGGGCTGGCCGGGGCCGGTGTGGGGGCACGGCATGCGCGAGCCCTATGAGCGTTCAGGCATCCGCCAATTTGCGCAACAGATCAAGGCGGCGCTATAAGCCGCCTGTGTCCATCCCTAGACGTTCGAGCTTCCATGACCTTTCGCCTTTTTGACGCGCCCTTGCGCGAACCGAGCCAGTTCGTCGGCTTCGCCGGAAACACGATTGATCGGCAATCCGAGAACCGCGCCGACGATTCCGTCGAAAGGGCGTTGGCCGATCCCTCGGCACGTCTTCTGCCGATGCATGGCGGACGGCTGTATCTGAAATTGCACGATGGCAGCTTCGACCCTTGGTTCGATCTGGCTGAGAGCCAGAAGCTGCAGCCATCACTCGCACAAGGCGTGCTGCTTGGCTTTGCCGAGAGCGGCCCGGTCCTTGCCGTGCCGGTCGGCCTCGATCCCGAACAGCTACCGGAGACCATGAAGGCGATCGATTATCGCTCGGTCTATATGCAGGGGCTGATCGACGAGGCGGCAGCGGGCGCGCTGGCGCAAGGCGCCGCCCTGCTTGCCTGGCATGCCACCCATCGCTTCTGCAGCAAATGCGGCCATGAATCGCATATGCGGGCCGGCGGCTACAAGCGCCATTGCCCAAATTGCGGCACCGAGCACTTTCCACGCACCGATCCGGTGGCGATTATGCTGACGGCGACGCGGGAAAAATGCCTGCTCGGCCGCGGCCGGCATTTCGGGCCCGGCATGTACTCGGCGCTTGCCGGCTTCATCGAGCCGGGCGAGACGATCGAGGCGGCGGTGCGCCGCGAAACGCTGGAGGAAGCCGGCATCCGGCTCGGCCGCGTCGTCTACCATGCCAGCCAACCCTGGCCGTTCCCCTATTCGCTGATGATCGGCTGTTTCGGCGAACCGCTCAATGACGACATCCAGGCCGATCTCAACGAGTTGGAAGATTGCCGCTGGTTTTTTCGCGACGAGGTGCGTTCCATGCTGGAGAGGACGCACAAGGACAATCTGGTCACGCCGCCGAAAGGCGCGATCGCGCATCATCTGATCCGCGCCTGGGTCGACAGCGAATAAGACTTGTTATTTTACGCAATTCCGGACGGAAAACCGCTTCACACTTTTCCTGGAATTGCTTAACGGGAGCAAAAAATGATCCGTCACACCGTGGTTTTCACCCTGAAGCACCCGCAGTACTCGCTGGAGGAAAAGCGGTTCCTCTCCGATGCCAAGCGCATTCTCAGCGCAATCAAGGGCGTCACCCATTTCGAGCCGCTGCGGCAAGTCAGCCCGAAAAACGACTATCACTTCGGCTTCTCGATGGAGTTCGTCGATCAGGCCGCCTACACCAGATATAACGAGCATCCCGACCACGTTGCCTTCGTGCGCGACCGCTGGATCCCGGAAGTCGAAACCTTCATGGAAATCGACTATGTGCCGCTGACCCTGCTGGTTTAGGGAACCTTAGTCCGCGACCTTCCACTGCTCGCGCGACTCGCTGGCGGGATAGACACCCAAAATGCGCACTTCGCGCGAGAAGAAGCGCAGTTCGTCCAGCGCCAGCTTGACCAGTGGATCGTCGGGATGGCCCTCGATATCGGCGTAGAACAGCGTCGCGGTGAAGGCGCCCAACTGATAGCTCTCCAGCTTCGTCATGTTGACGCCGTTGGTGGCGAAACCGCCCATTGCCTTGTAGAGCGCAGCCGGCACGTTGCGGACACGGAACATGAAGGTCGTCATCATCTTGGTGTCGGCCGAGGGCCGTTCGGCCAATCGCTTGTCCTTGGTCAGCACGACAAAGCGGGTGACATTCGAATCCGTGTCCTCGACGTTCTTCTCGATGATGTCGAGGCCGTAGAGTTCTGCGGCTAGCGCCGGGGCGAGCGAGGCCATGGTGCGGTCCTTGAGCTCCGAGACCAGCTTCGCAGAGCCCGCCGTGTCGCCGGCGATCACCGGCTTCCAACCGTTCTTGCGGATGTATTTGCGGCACTGTCCCAGCGCATGGATATGGCTGTGCACGGTCTTGATCTCTTCGCGTTTGACGCCTGGCAGCACCATCAGCTGGAAGTGGATCGGCAGAAAATACTCGCCGACGATGTGGAGTTTCGATTCCGGCAAGAGATGATGAATGTCGGCGACGCGGCCGGCGATGGTGTTTTCGATCGGGATCATGGCGAGGTCGGCCTTGTTGGTCTCGACCGCGTTGAAGGCATCCTCGAAGGTGGGGCACGGCAACGGCTCCATCGAAGGGAACATGTTGCGGCTGGCGGTGTCGGAATTGGCGCCCGGTTCGCCTTGGAAGGCTATTCTGTTGGTCTTGTCAGGCATGCCGATATCTCAGGTTGAAGGTCTCAGGAAAGAATTTGTCGGGCGCGTTCGAGGTCTTCCGGCGTGTCGACGCCCAGCGGCAGCGATTGCACGATCTCGGCATCGATGCGCATACCGGCCTCCACCGCCCGCAACTGCTCCAGCCGCTCGCGCCGTTCGAGCGGCGAAGGTTTTAGCGCGACGAAGCGTTCGAGGGCTGAGCGCCGATAGGCGTAGAGGCCGACATGGTGATAGAGCGGCCCCTCGCCCCAGGGCGCGGTGGCGCGGGTGAAATAGAGCGCCTTCAGCCGCGTCGCCGACAACGGCGAACCGACGATCTTGACGACGTTGGGGTTGGCCTTTTCCTCGTCGCGGACGATCTCGACGCCGAGCGTGGCGATGTCGACCGCAGCGTCCTCGAACGGTTTCAGCGCCGCACCGATGATCTTGGGATCGATGGTCGGCAGGTCGCCCTGCACATTGACGATGGTTTCGACCTTGCGATCGGGGTCGAGGGCGGTCAGCGCCTCGAAGATACGGTCGGAACCGGATTCGTGGTCGGTGCGCGTCATCACCGCCTCGAAACCGTGCGCGCGCACCGCTTCGGCCACGTTGCGCGTGTCGGTTGCCACCACTACCCGGCCAAGCCCAGCCTCAGCGGCGCGGCGGGCGACATGGACGATCATCGGCGCGCCGGCTATGTCGGCCAGCGGCTTGCCCGGCAGGCGCGTCGAGGCCATGCGGGCCGGGATCAGGATGAGCGTGGACATCGAGGTTGCAAGGCGTTCGAAAGAGGATGGGGAAAGTGGCAAAAGGTCTCACTGGAAGCGCCCTTATAGGTGTTGCAACGCCCAAGCAAAAGACCTAGTTTCCGCCCGATTTGACCGGCTCGACGGGGTGGGTCACGATACCGACGGACGGAGTGGACGGAGAGGTCCGCCGGAAAAGGGAGCCCTGGGGCGTATGGATTCCAACGAAGTCAACAAACTGCTCGCCGGGTTGCTTGGAACCTGTTTCGTCGTCTTCTCGGTCGGTTTGGTGTCCGACGCCCTGTTTGCCTCGCCGGCGCCGGAAAAACCCGGCTTTGCCATCGAGGCGACGGAGCCTGCCGAAGGCGGCGCCGCCGGACCCGCAGCAGAGGCGAAGCCGATCGCCGACCTTTTGGCCACCGCCAATGTCGAGCAAGGTGCGGCCGTCTTTAAGAAATGCCAGGCCTGCCATTCCGGCGAAAAAGGCGGCCCCAACAAGGTCGGCCCGGATCTCTGGGACATCGTCGACCGCCCCGTCGCCGAGCATGAGGGCTTTGCCTATTCGGCCGGCATGAAGGAGTTTTCCAAGGGCGGCGCCGAGAAGTGGACCTATGACAATCTCAACCACTTCATCACCTCGCCGAAGAAATTCGTGAAGGGCACGGCGATGGGCTTTGCCGGCCTGCCGAAGGACGAGGACCGCGCCAACGTCATTGCCTATCTGCGCACGCTGTCGGATAGCCCGAAGCCGCTGCCGACGCCAGGTGCCGCCGCCGATGCAACGGCGCCGGCCAAGCCGGCCGAGGGTGCCGCTCCGGCCAAGCCGGCTGAAGGTGCAGCTCCAGCCCCTGCGACGCCGGCACCGGCGCCCGCCAAATAACCGAATTGTCATCTCCATGACCTCAAAAAAGCCGGGTTCAGCCCGGCTTTTTGTTAGGAAAATCGCATATGCGGCGACAAAGCCGCCGCATGGCGGTTTTCACCGGCGTCAAATCATTTAGGATTGCCGGGCATCGCGACGAGGAGAACGCATGACGGTTGGCCGAACGCTTCTGAGGTCCTTTCTGGTTGTGGGCGCCCTCGCAGGCGGCCTGCAGGCATCCTTCCCCCAGGAATGGCACACCACCTCTTCGCTGATCGGCCCCTCCAAATATGGCGAGAACTTCCAGCGCTACGATTATGTGAATCCGGATGCACCGAAGGGCGGTACCTACAATTCGGTCGTTTCCGGCACGTTCGACAGCTTCAATCCCTATATCGTTCAGGGATCGCCGGCGGCCGGCCTGCAGCCATTTGGCGGCGGCCTGCTCTACGACACGCTGATGGATCAGGCGACTGACGAAGGCAGCGTCAGCCACCCGCTCATCGCCGACGCCTACAAGTACCCGACCGACTATTCCTCGGCCACCTACCGGCTCGACCCACGGGCGAAATGGCATGACGGACAGCCGATCACCACTGACGACGTGATCTGGTCGTTCCAGGTGCTGAAGGCCAACAGCCCGATGTACAGCCGCTATTTCGAAAACGTCACCGACGCCGTCGCTGTCTCGGACCATGAGGTCGAGTTCCACTTCGACCAGAAGGGCAATCGCGAACTGCCCAAGATCCTCGGCGACCTTGTCGTGCTGCCCAAGCATTGGTGGGAAGGCACCGACGCCAATGGCAAGAAGCGCGACATCACCAAGGGGACGCTGGAGCCGCCGCTGGGCTCGGCTGCATACAAGATCGCCAGCTTCAAGGCGGGGTCGGAAATCGTCTGGCAGCGCGTCCCCGACTATTGGGGCGCCAAGCTGGCTGTGAAGATCGGTCGGGAGAATTTCGACACGCAGCACTTCACCTACATTCTTGACGACAACGCCTCCTGGGAGGCGTTCAAGAAAGGTGGCCTCGACGATATCAAGCCGGAAAACAGCTCGAAGCGCTGGGCGACATTTTATGATTTCGCGGCGATCAAGGCCGGCGATGTCATCAAGCAGGAGTTCAAGACCACCTCGCCCGAGCCGATGCAGGCTTTCATGCTCAACCAGAGACATAGGCTGTTTGCCGATCGTCTGGTCAGGGCCGCGCTCACCTACCCGTTCGATTTCGAATCGATGAACCGCACGCTGTTCTTCGGTTTCAACACTCGCACCCACAGCTATTTCCAGGGCACGGACCTAGCCTCCAGCGGCTTGCCGCAAGGCAAGGAATTGGAGATCCTGGAGAAGTACCGCGACAAGCTGCCGCCGGAAGTATTCACCCAGGAATTCAAGTTGCCGGTCTACGATTCGCCGCAGGCGGAGCGCAAATATCTGAAGCAGGCGGTCGACCTGTTCGCCCAGGCCGGCTGGGTGATCAAGGGCGGCAAGATGGTCAACGCCAAGACCGGCGAGCCATTCAAGTTTGAAATCCTAGGCTCGAATGAAACCGACCAGGTCATTTCCAGCCCCTGGATCGCCAATCTGCGCAAGATCGGCGTCGATGCGACACTGCGCATCGTCGACCCGAGCCAGTACACCAACCGCGTCAGAAACTTCGATTACGACGTCATCACAGGACAGCTCCAACAGTCGGAATCGCCCGGCAACGAGCAGCGCGATTTCTGGAGCTCCAAGGCCGCCGACACACCGGCATCGCGCAATTATTCCGGCATCAAGAACCCGGTCGTTGACGCCCTTGTCGACCGCATCATTTTTGCCACGGATCGCGATGACCTCGTCGCCACCACCCATGCGCTCGATCGCGTGCTGCTGTGGAATTACTATGTGGTGCCGCAATACTATCGCGCCGTTGTGTGGCTGGCTTACTGGAACAAGTTCGGCATCCCGGAAAAGCAGCCCGGCTACCGTGGCGCCGATATCGATTCCTGGTGGATCGATGCGGACAAGGAAAAGGCCCTGGCCGCCAAGTACAAGGGCAGCAATTGATGGCGGGGCTCCCTCGCCGCGATTTCCTGGCCCTCAGTGGCGCCGCGGCCGTTGCTGCGCTGCTGCCGGGCAAGGCTTTCGCCGCCAGCCCAACCGGCGTGAAACTGCATGGACTGTCGGCTTTCGGCGACCTCAAATACAAGCCGGACTTCACTCATTTCGACTATGTCAATGTCGATGCGCCGCAAGGTGGCGTCTTCAACTTCCTGCCGCGCAACTGGCTTGCCAACCAGACGCCGCTGACCTTCAACACGCTGAATTCGTTCGTTCCCAAAGGCGATTCGCCCCAGCGCACGGAGATGTGCTTCGATTCACTGATGGTGAGAGCGTACGACGAACCTGACGCCGTTTACGGGCTGATCGCTGACAGCGTGACGATTTCCGACGACCGCAACGACTTCACCTTCTCGCTGCGCCCGCAGGCCCGCTTCCATGACAGCACGCCATTGACGGCAGAGGATGCCGCCTTCACCTTCAAGCTGCTCAAGGACAAGGGGCACCCGTACTATTCCCTGCCGCTAACGCATCTGGATGACGCGATTGCCGTGGATGCCCACACGCTGCAGCTTAGGTTTTCCGGCAAGCAGACAAGCCGCACCATCCTCAACGTCGTCGAGTTCCCGGTCCTGTCGAAGGCGTTCTACACGGCCAACCCGTTCGATTCCTCGCAGATGAACCCGCCGTTGGGGTCAGCCGCCTACAAGGTCGGTCGCTGGTCGGCAGGGGCCTGGATCGAATATGAGCGTGTGGCTGATTATTGGGGCAACGACCTGCCGGTCAATCGCGGCCAGAACAATTTTCAGCGGATCCGCGTTGAGTTCTATCAGGACCGTAGCGTTGCCTTCGAAGCGTTCAAGAAGGGAGAAATCCTCTACAGGGAGGAATTCACCTCGCGCGTCTGGGCGACCGGCTACGACTTCCCAGCCTTCACTGCCGGCAAGGTGGTGAAGCACGAATTCCCGGCCGAAACGGTGCCTTCGATGCAGGGCACCGCCGTCAACCAGCGGCGCGAGCAGTTTCGCGACTCGCGCGTGCGGCAGGCGATCGGGCTCTGCTTCGACTTCGAATGGACGCGGCGCAATTTCTTCTACGGTTCCTATGAGCGCTCGCAATCCTGCTTCGAGAAATCCGAATTTCGCGCCGAGGGCAGACCGTCGCCACAAGAATTGGCTCTTCTTGAGCCGCTGCGTGAGCAGATTCCCGCCGAGGCTTTTGGCGAAGCCGTGATCCAGGACGCGTCGAACGGCTCCGGCCGCGACCGGCAGTTGCTTGGCAAGGCGGCCAAGCTTCTGGCCGAGGCCGGCTGGAAACGGTCCGGCAATTTCGTCGTGAACGACAAGGGTGGTCGGTTGTCCGCAGAGTTTCTTGTCGACGACGAAGTCTTCGAACAGGTCTACTCGCCCTGGGTCGAAAACATGAAGGCGGTCGGCATCGATGCCTCGATCCGGCTGGTGGATGCCGCGCAATATCAGCTGCGGCAGAATTCGTTCGACTACGACCTCGTCTCGGTCGCGGCCTCGTTTCCGGCGACGCCAACCCGTGATGACCTCGAAACCATTTTCCATTCGCGAGCAGCTACCGTATCGGGCTCTCGCAATCTGCCGGGAACGTCGAGCCCGGCCATCGACGCCCTGGTTGACGCCGCAGGTGCCGCCGAGGGTCGCGAAAGCCTGACAATTGCCATGCGCGCGCTCGACCGGGTCTTGCGTGCACGGAGGGATTGGATTCCAAGTTGGTTCCTGGCGAATCATCGAAGCGCCTATTGGGACATGTTCGGTTTTCCCGAGCGGAAACCCGATTTCGACTTCCCGGTCGAAGCGCTGTGGTGGGTCGACAAGGGCAAGGCGGCAAAAATTGGCAAAGGGTAGGCTGTTGCGCGGCACTTTACCCTCCCCCTCGTGGGGAGGGTCGGTGAGCACTTCGTGCGCAGCACGAATGGCGAACCGGGGTGGCGGTGTGACGGCGTACGCCGGATCGAGACTACCCCCACCCGCTCCGCTTCGCGAATCGACCCTCCCCACAAGGGGGAGGGTGAAAGCTGATGGGCGCCTACATACTGCGCCGTATCCTGCTGATGATACCGACCCTGTTCGGCATCATGGCGGTTGCTTTCGTCGTCACTCAATTCGCACCGGGTGGACCGGTCGAGCAGGTCATTGCCAGCCTGACCAACCAGGGCGGCAACGATCGGCTCGGCAGTGGCGGCGGCGATGCAGGAGGTGGCGGCAATTCCGATGTGGCCGGCGATGTCGGTTCGAAGTACCGCGGCGCGCAAGGGCTCGATCCTGAATTCATCAAGAAGCTGGAAAAGCAGTTCGGCTTCGACAAACCGCCTCTCGAACGCTTCGGCATGATGCTGTGGAACTACGCGCGCTTCGATTTCGGCGACAGCTATTTCCGTGACATTTCGGTACTCAACCTGATCCTGGAGAAGATGCCGGTTTCAATCTCGCTCGGGCTGTGGATCACGCTGCTCTCCTATCTGATTTCGATTCCCCTTGGCATCCGCAAAGCGGTCAAGGACGGCTCCGCCTTCGACATCTGGACCAGCGGCGTGATCATCGTCGGCTATGCCATACCGGCCTTCCTGTTCGGCATATTGCTGATGGTGCTTTTCGCCGGCGGCTCGTTCTGGGACTGGTTCCCACTGCGCGGCATCGTCTCCGACAATTGGGACCAATTGTCGTGGCCCGACAAGATCGTCGATTATTTCTGGCACATGACCTTGCCGCTGACGGCGCTGGTGCTGTCGGCCTTCGCGACGACGACGCTGCTGACCAAGAACTCCTTCCTGGAAGAGATACGCAAACAGTATGTGGTGACGGCCCGTGCCAAGGGCCTGTCGGAGCGGCGGGTGCTTTACGGACATGTGTTCCGCAACGCAATGCTGATCGTCATTGCCGGCTTTCCAGCGGCCTTCATCTCGGCCTTCTTCACCGGCTCGCTTTTGATCGAGAACATCTTTTCCCTCGACGGTCTCGGGCTGCTCGGTTTCAGGTCCGTGTTGGCGCGCGACTATCCGGTCGTGTTCGCCAACCTCTATATATTTTCGCTGCTTGGTTTGTTCGTGACGCTGTTGTCCGACCTGATCTACACATGGGTCGATCCGCGCATCGATTTCGAGCGGAGAGACGTCTGATGACGCAGGCTGCAGCCGAGATCACACCGACAAGGATCGCCCGCCCCTGGCTGTCGCCGCTCAACAAGCGGCGCTGGCAGAACTTCAAGGCCAACCGGCGCGGCTACTGGTCGTTGTGGATATTCCTCGCTCTGTTCGTGCTGTCGCTGTTTGCCGAACTGATCGCCAACGACAGGCCGATCGTCGCCTACTACAAAGGCGAGATCCTGTTCCCGGTGGCGGTCGCCTACCCCGAGGAAAAATTCGGCGGCTTCTACGCCGTCACCGACTATCGCGACCCGGTCATCCGCGACGAGATCAACGCCAATGGCTGGATGATCTGGCCGCCAATCCGCTATTCCTACCGCACCGTCAACAATGCGATCCCCGACGCCGCTCCCGCAAAACCGTCATGGGAATACGACGCGCAGAGGCGATGCAGCCAATATCCGCAAGGCGCTGCCGATCCTGACTGCATTGTCGGCAACTGGAACTGGCTGGGTACCGATGACCAGGCGCGCGACGTGCTGGCGCGCATCATCTACGGGTTTAGGATTTCCGTGCTGTTCGGGTTGATCCTGACTGCGGGTTCGTCGGTTATCGGCGTCGCCGCCGGCGCGCTGCAAGGGTATTTCGGCGGCTGGACCGACCTTCTCTTTCAACGCTTCATAGAAATCTGGTCGGCGATACCGCTGCTGTATCTGCTGCTGATCGTCGCCGCCATCCTGCCGCCGGGCTTCTTCATCCTGCTCGGGCTGATGCTGCTGTTCTCCTGGACGTCGCTTGTCAGCGTGGTGCGCGCCGAATTCCTGCGCGCACGCAACTTCGAATATGTCAACGCGGCCCGCGCGCTTGGTGTGTCCAACCGCACCATCATGCTGCGCCATCTTCTGCCTAATGCCATGGTGGCGACGCTGACCTTCATGCCTTTCCTGGTCAGCGCCTCGATCTCGACACTGACCTCGCTCGACTATCTCGGCTTCGGCCTGCCGCCCGGCACCGCGTCGCTCGGTGAACTGCTAAAACAGGCGCAGAGTAACCTCAATGCCCCCTGGCTCGGTATATCGGGCTTCATCGTCATCTCGCTGATGCTGTCGCTGTTGGTGTTCATCGGTGAAGCAACGCGCGATGCCTTCGACCCGCGCAAGGCGTTCCGATGAGCGAACTCCTGCTCTCCGTCCGCGATCTCAGCGTTGCCTTCACCCAAGGCGGCAACGAGTCGACCGCCGTCGACCACATCTCCTTCGACCTCGCCAAGGGCGAGACGGTGGCGCTTGTGGGCGAATCCGGTTCCGGCAAATCGGTCTCGGCGCTGTCGGTGCTGAAGCTTCTGCCCTACCCGACGGCCAGCCATCCCTCGGGCAAGATCCTGTTCCAGGGCGCCGACCTTTTGGCGATGAACGAAAAGCAGTTGCGCAGCGTGCGCGGCAACAAGATCACCATGATCTTCCAGGAGCCGATGACCTCGCTCAATCCGCTGCACACGATCGAGCAGCAGATCGTCGAGATCCTGGCGCTGCACCAGGGCATGGGCGACCGCCAGGCCAAGGCGCGCACGCTGGCGCTGCTCAACGAGGTCGGCATACGCGAACCGGAGAAGCGGCTCGACGCCTATCCGCACCAGCTGTCCGGCGGCCAACGCCAGCGCGTCATGATCGCCATGGCGCTGGCCAACGAGCCTGAACTGCTGATCGCCGACGAACCGACGACGGCGCTCGACGTCACTGTCCAGGCGCAGATCCTCGAATTGCTGGCGGGGCTGAAGAGCCGCAAGGGCATGTCAATGCTGTTCATCACCCATGATCTCGGCATTGTCAGAAAGATCGCCGACCGCGTCTGCGTGATGACCAAAGGCAAGATCGTCGAGACCGGGCCGACCAGGGACATCTTCGCCAACCCGCAGCACGCTTATACCAAGCACCTGCTCGCCGCCGAGCCGAAGGGCAAGCCGCCGGCCACCAACGACGCCGCCAAACCGGTTATGACCGGCAAGGACATCAAGGTTTGGTTCCCGATCAAAAAGGGTTTCTTTCGCACCACCGTCGACAATGTGAAGGCTGTTGACGGAATCGACGTCACCGTACGCGCCGGCCAGACGCTAGGCGTCGTCGGCGAATCCGGCTCCGGCAAGACGACGCTCGGGCTGGCGCTGGCGCGGATGATCTCATCGACCGGCACCATCCAGTTCAATGGCAGCGACATCAACCAGCTTTCCTTCAACGCCATGCGGCCGCTGCGCCGCGAGTTGCAGATCGTTTTCCAGGACCCATTCGGCTCGCTCAGCCCGCGCATGTCGGTCTCGGAGATCATCGAGGAAGGCTTGAAGATCCACGAGCCGAAGCTGTCGCCCGACCAACGCGACGACAAGGTCGTCGCCGTGCTGAAGGAGGTCGGGCTCGATCCGGCGACCAGGAACCGCTATCCGCATGAATTCTCCGGCGGCCAGCGCCAGCGCGTCGCCATTGCGCGCGCCATGGTGCTCAATCCACGCTTCGTCATGCTGGACGAACCGACCTCGGCGCTCGACATGAGCGTGCAGGCGCAAGTGGTCGACCTCTTACGCAATCTGCAGGCCAGGCACGACCTTGCCTATCTGTTCATCAGCCACGATCTGAAAGTCATTCGCGCCCTTGCCAATGACGTCATCGTCATGCGCAATGGCAAGATCGTCGAAGCCGGCCCTTCCGAACAGATTTTCGAGCGGCCGCAGACCGACTATACGAAGGCGCTGATCTCGGCCGCGTTCAAGATCGAGACGGCGCCGGTCGGTATCGTCAGCGAATAACAGGGAATACAATCCGCAAATGGAAAAAGGCAAAATCCTGCTTGCCGTCACCGGCTTTCATCCGCAGCGCTGGCGCGAGCTGCTGTCGGCCGAGCGCGAAGTGGTGCTGGAGCCGGACGGCGCTTCGGATCCGTCGATCACCTATGCGGTGGTGTGGAAGCAGAAGCCGAACCTCTTGAAATCGCTGCCCAATCTACGCGCAATCTTCTCGATCGGCGCCGGCGTCGACCATATCTTCGCCGATCCCGGCCTGCCCGATGTGCCGATCGTCAAAGTGGTAGCCGACAACCTCACCCAATACATGACCGAGTATGTCGTCTGGCGGGTGCTCGACCATCATCGCCAGGGCATGCTCTATCGTGCCCAGCAGCCGAAGAAGACCTGGCACGAACCGCCGCAGCGGCCGGCCGGCGACATCTCGGTCGGCATTATGGGGCTCGGCAATCTCGGCCGCGCCGCGGCGTCGGTGCTGTTGTCGCTCGGCTTTGCCGTCAATGGCTGGTCGCGCAGCGACAAGGCCATGAAAGGCGTTGCGACCTATGCCGGAGAGGCCGGGCTGATCCCCTTCCTCAACGCCACCGACATACTGGTGGTGCTGCTGCCGCTGACGCCGGATACGCACGGCATCATCAATTACGGCGTGCTGAAGGAATTGCGCAAGCGCAACGGCCTCGGCGGCTCGGTGCTGATCAATGCCGGGCGCGGCCGGCTGCAGAAGGACGCCGACATATTGCGCGCGCTGGGCGACGGCACGCTGAAGGAGGCGAGCCTCGACGTGTTCGAGGTCGAGCCGCTGCCGAAGACCAGTCCGCTATGGAGTCACCCGAAAGTGTTCGTGACGCCGCACGCGGCGGCGACCTCCGACCCTGTCCACCTGGCGCCGAGCATGTTGCGGCAGATGGATGCCTTCGAGCGCGGCGAAAAGCTTGATAACGTGGTCGACCGCAAGGCGGGGTACTGAGGAAGTTCAGGTTCAGCTCGGCAGACTGAACTTCTTCTGCTTGTTGGGCTTGCCGCAGTCGCGGCGGACGATCGAGCGGTTCATGGCGTCGATCTTGCCACTAGCCAGATCAGTATCGCGCTTGCTTTTGGAGCGCATATCCGGGGTAAACGGGCCGAAGCCCATCGCCGGATTGGAGAAGCTCGGCTTGGCGGCCGTCGACAGATGGTATTGCTGCGCCAGTTCGTTGCGCTGCGCCAGCAACTGGTCGCAAGGCACATTGTCATACTGCAGCGACGATTGTACGTCCTGGTCCTGCCGCTCCGACATCGAACTGCTGCAGCCGGTCATCGCCAGGCAAGACACCAAGACCATCATGTTCCAGCGCATGTGTTCCTCCTCAATGCCTGCCGAGGGCTTTTCTAGGCTTGTATCCTACCTGATGCCGCGCCAGCCGCAAAAATCCTATTCACGTTTTCGAACAAGACGAGACATCAACCCTTGGACGAGGGCACCGCCAGCGCGGCAAGCCCGTCGACCGGCTGGCGGCGATCCCAGCGGATGACGGTCGGCTGCATCGACAGCACCGACAGGCCGTTTGCGGCAAGCACCCGCTCGACATAGGCTTGAGAATGGGCGTAGCGACGAGACGGCTGCAGCGCGAAACCGGCGTCGCCGCCCGCCCCGCCCTTGGCTGGCGTTTCGACGGAAAAGGCAAACAGGCCATTGGTGGCCAGAATGCCGGCGACGGTCTTCACCACGCGATCGAGCGCGCCGACATAGATGAACACGTCGGCCGCCGCCACCAGATCGGCTTTCGGCCCGGCATAGGCAAAATGCTGCAGATCGGCCTTGGCGAGCAGGTCGTAGACGCCCTTGGCGCGGGCCTTTTTCAGCATGGCGGCGGAGATATCGTAGCCCTCCAGCCGTTCGGCGACCGGCCGCAGTTTCTCGCCCATCAGACCGGTGCCGCAACCGAGATCGAGCGCCAGCGAAAAGCGGCCCGGTCTTGCCGCGCGAATGGCGCGATCGAGAAACTCCGGCAGCCGGTAGCCGAGCTTGTCGACCAGCGAGTCCTCGAAAGTCTCGGCATAGTGGTCGAACAGCGTCTCGACGAAGGCGCTGGGTGGCGCTGCGGCAGCCGGCGCCTTGCCGATCAGCTGCAGCTTCAGCGCAGCACCCAGGCGATCCGCCGGGTCCAGTTTCAGCACCGTCGCCCAGGCCTGCGTCGCCAGGTCGAGCAGCCCCGTTGCCTCCTGCATCTCGCCCAGGCGGAACCAGCCCGCCGCCCATTGCGGCGCCAGTTCCAGCGCGCCGAGCAGCAGTTCCGCCGCTGCCGCGTGCTCGCCCGAGCCGAAAAGCATCTCGGCATAGTCGGCGCGACGGTCGGCGGTCAGGTCGCCGGACGAGATTTTCAGCGGTTGCATGGCGATGGCCCCGCCGGCTGATGCGGCCGGTGGCTGGCTGTAGGCCGAGTCAGCAGTCTCTTGCAACAGGCTTCCCGCGCTGGAATTAGCCACTATCTTGACTGGATGCGCGCCAGCGACCTGCTCCATCCCCGGCCTGAAGGCCTTTATTGCCCATGCGGCGATTTCTTCATCGACCCGGTGCGGCCAGTCAACCGGGCGTTGATCACGCATGGCCATTCCGACCATGCCCGATCCGGCCATCGTTCGGTGCTGGCGACGCAGCAGACGCTCGACATTATGGGGTTGCGTTATGGCGAGGATTTTGCCGGGACAACGCAAGCGGCCGTGCTTGGCGAAGCGATGGCGCTGAGCGATGTCAGCGTCACCTTCCATCCGGCCGGCCATGTGCTGGGCTCGGCGCAGATCGCGGTCGAGCACAAGGGCAGGCGCATCGTCGCCTCCGGCGACTACAAGCGCCAGAAGGACGCGACCTGCGCACCGTTCGAACCGGTCCAATGCGACGTCTTCATCACCGAGGCGACCTTCGGCCTGCCGGTGTTTCACCATCCGCCCGACACGGAGGAGATCGCCCGGCTGCTCAAATCGGCGGCGCAGTTTCCCGAGCGATCGCATCTGGTCGGCGCCTATGCGCTGGGCAAGGCACAGCGGGTGATGCGGCTGCTGCGCGATGCCGGTTATGACAGGCCGATCTATATCCACGGCGCGCTGGCCAAGCTCAGCGAATATTACCAGAGCCAGGGCATCGACCTCGGCACGCTGGAGCCGGCAACCGTCGACAGCGGCGGCAAGCAGGATTTCACTGGGGCCATCATTGTCGGCCCTCCATCGGCCTTCGCCGACCGCTGGGCGCGGCGCTTTCCCGACCCGATCTCATGCTTCGCCTCGGGCTGGATGCGCATCCGCCAGCGCGCCAAGCAAGGCGGCGTCGAACTGCCGCTGATCATTTCCGACCATGCCGACTGGGATGAACTGACCGCTACCGTCAAGGAGACGGGCGCCGGCGAAATCTGGGTGACGCACGGCCGCGAGGAAGCGCTGGTGCGCTGGTGCGAGCTGGAAGGCATCGCCGCCAGGCCACTGCACCTTGTGGGCTATGAGGACGAGGGCGATTGATGGTGATTTTTGATCCAGAAATCGCCGGCGCGGCGATCCTTCCCACCCCCCTCTGGCCTGCCGGCCATCTCCCCCGCAAGGGGGGAGATCAGATGTCACCTCCGCTTTCGCCAATCGCCAACCTCGCAAGATGGGCGGCAAGATCAAGGCTGCCAATCTCCCCCCTTGCGGGGGAGATGTCCAGCAGGACAGAGGGGGGTGTGCCAGAGCGCAAACCTCTGCCGTCAACGCGGTCCTTGCATCCATGAACCGCTTTGCCGAACTCCTCGACCGTCTGGTGCTGACGCCGTCGCGCAATGGCAAGCTGACACTGCTCGTCGATTATTTCCGCAGCGTCGAGGACCCCGACCGCGGGCTGGCGCTGGCGGCTATCACTGGCGACCTCAACATTGCGGCGGTCAAGCCGGCGATGCTGCGCACGCTGGTCACCGAGCGCATGGATCCGGTGCTGTTCGGCTATTCCTACGACTATGTCGGCGACCTTGCCGAAACCGTCTCGCTGGTTTGGCCGCAAACGCCGGGACATATCCCCAACCGGGAGCCGACGCTTGGCGATGTCGTGGCGACGCTGCAGGCGGCGAGCCGCTCCGACGGACCCAAGGTGCTGGCCGGGCTGCTCGACAGCGCCGGCATTTCGGCGCGCTTTGCCATCATTAAGCTGGTCACCGGCGGCTTGCGCATCGGCGTTTCGGCGCGGCTGGCCAAACAGGCGCTGGCCGATTTCGGCAAGGTCGATGTCGCCGAGATCGAGGAGCTGTGGCACGGGCTGACGCCGCCCTATATCTCGCTGTTCGCGTGGCTGGAAGGCAAGGCCGAGAAGCCGAAGCGGACCGCACTTGCCCTGTTCAGTCCGGTGATGCTGTCGAACCCGGTCGGCGACGGCGACCTCGAAAAGCTCGATCCGGCCGCCTATGCCGCGGAATGGAAATGGGACGGCATCCGCGTTCAGGCGGTGTGCGAGGGCGGCGTGCGCCGGCTCTATTCGCGCACCGGCGACGATGTGTCCGGCGCATTCCCCGATCTCGCCCAGGCGATGAATTTTTCCGCCGCGCTCGACGGCGAATTGCTGGTCGGCGAGCCCGCGGCGACCGGCACGTTTTCGGACCTGCAACAGCGGCTCAATCGCAAGAGCGTGGCCCCGAAGATACAGCAGCAATACCCGGCCTTCATGCGCTGCTACGATGCGCTGCAGATCAACGGCGAAGATTTGCGCGCGCTACCTTTCCGCGAGCGGCGGGCCCGTCTTGAGGCCTTCATCACAACGCTGGACCCGCACCGTTTCGATCTGTCGCCATTCGTCGAATTCCGGGATTGGCAAACGCTGGAGGAACTGCGCCGCGCGCCGCCGCACCCGATTATCGAAGGCGTGATGCTGAAGCGCTGGGATTCGCCCTATCTCGCGGGACGGCCGAAAGGGCCGTGGTTCAAGTGGAAGCGCGATCCGCACACGGTCGATGCTGTGCTGATGTATGCGCAGCGCGGCCATGGCAAGCGGTCGAGCTTTTATTCCGACTATACGTTCGGCGTCTGGTCGGGGCCGGAAGGCGCGGAGGAATTGGTGCCGGTCGGCAAGGCCTATTTCGGCTTCACCGACGAGGAGCTGAAGCAGATCGACAAATTTGTCCGCGACAACACGGTCGAGCGTTTCGGCCCGGTGCGCTCGGTGCGCGCCGACCGCAGCCAAGGCCTGGTGCTGGAGGTGGCGTTCGAAGGTCTCAACCGTTCGACCCGCCACAAATCCGGCGTTGCGATGCGATTTCCCCGCATCTCACGGCTGCGCTGGGACAAGCCGACCGCCGAAGCCGACCGCATCGAGACGCTGCAGGCGCTGCTTGATCGCTAGGCGGCGCTTACGGTTCGATCGAAACGCGGATCTCGTAGATGTCGACCGCCTTGCCCTGCTTGTCGAAGTCGGAGTTGATGGCGATGCTGCCGGCCGCGCCCGGGGGCTTGTCGGGGAATTTCACGTCGAACAGATATTCGTTACGCTGCTGGCCGACCGCATAGCGCTTGCGGCCGCAGTCGCCGAGATCGCCGAAATTGCAGTCGACGGAGATCTGCGTGTCCTTGCCGTCCTCGGCGCGGGCGACGATGTCGAACACGGCATGTTTGCCGGCAAGCTTCTCCAGCACGCCCTGCCCGACATCGAAGCTGATGGCCGAGCCGGAAGCACCGGAGCGGATGCGCAGGAAGGAGCCGGTGTCGTCCTGCACGACATCGGCCTTGGCGTCGGACGGGGTCGCCACATGCGTTGGATCGGTGGGTGTAAACACGTTGATCCAGTCGCGCGTCTGTTCGGCGACACCAGGCTGCTGCGGCGCGCCAGGCTGCTGCGGCTCAGTTGTATCGGCAGGCGGCGTGAAGTCGTCATCGTCGACGGTCGGCGGCGCTTCGGGCGGCGCCGTGTCGAGCTGCGCCGGCGTCTTGAAGACCCCGGTCTGCACGGCGAAATAGAGGCCGATGCCGGCGGCGGCGAGCAACGTCACGCCAAAGAAAATCGCCGTCAGCGGCAGGCGGCGGCCCCTTATCCGCCTTTCATCACGGTCAGGCGCCACTTCCGCCGCGGCCTCGGCCGGCGCGGAATCGGCCATATCGATCGCCGGGGCGCCGGGCAGCGTGGCGTCAGGCATGATGTCGGGGACGACCGGCAGCACGCGCGAACGCGGCGCGTCGGATGCCTCGGGCTGAACCGGTTCATCAACGACGATCGCCGGCGACGGTCCGGCCGCGACACCTGTCGGGGCATCGACCGCGGGCGCTTCGGCGGCGCCCTGTACGGCGTCTTGCGGCTGCGCAACGCGTTGCGTCAGCGCGGTATCTTGTGTCTGCACAGCGCTCTGCGTCTGCGCGGCGACATCGGGGACCGCGGGCAGGAATTCGGATTCGATCTCGGCGATCTTTTCCTGCACCGCCTTACGGCGCTTGATGGCGGCTTCCACCGTCACGCCGGGATTGGCCTGGAGCACGCGGTCGAGCGCCGCGAAAGCCGACCGATAGACCCTCTCGCGAAATGCCCGGTCCTCGGCGTTGCCTTTCTCGAAGGCGTTGCGGATCGCTTTTTCGATCGCGTCCAAGCGAATTCCCCTGTCCGTTCGCTTACATTGCCATGATCGTTAGCCGCAGGCGACCAATCAATCAACGGGCGAGCGCCCGCATTCTGCCTTACAGGCCTGTTCAACGCCCATTTCGATGCCTTTTAGCAATAAAATCAGTCCGTTTGCCGCCTTGCCGGGCGATTTGCGCGCAGTCCGGCGCGACGTCTCCGCGTAATCGAAAAAGCAAACGAGGCGATGGCTCATTGCGCGCCAATGGGAAATGACGGGACGAATTGCCGGATGCCGGCTCGAAATCGCGGTTGCCCATCTTGAATTAGCGGCCGGTTGAGTCTATCACCCAGCCGATCCTGGAACCTCGCGCTTCCCGGGCCGCTTTAGCTCAGTTGGTAGAGCACATCATTCGTAATGATGGGGTCAGGTGTTCGAGTCACCTAAGCGGCACCAGTTCTCCATCCGACGCAAGCGTGACGGCAGGTGCAAGGCTAATGCACGTCACTCCCTACGCCAACACCGGCACTTCCTGTCTGCCTCGTCGACATGCGCCATATGGCCGCCGCCACAGGATTGCGTCGTCAGACGCTTGACCATCGACTATGCTGCATCGCGCAAGATCGACAAGCCTAGAGAACCCGACAATACAAGCATAATTTATAAGATACAAAACCACTATCTTAGAATAATCTTCGTCAATTTTGGCCTATATCAGACACTCCGGATTATTGTTGTGTAATTAAACCGTGCCTTTTCTGACATCGTACTACTGCTCATACAGCATTGCGGACGTGAAAAACCCTCAGCGACGCAACGCACTCGCAAATCATACCCATTTTTAGCACTAACTCACACAAATATTACAGCTCGATAGATATTTTGTGTTGCACTGCACCATTGCCCGGTTGCACCATTTCTTGGGGGATTTGGTACCGGGAAGTGCGCCGTGGAGGATTCCGCCAAGTTGATCAGCTTGAATTTTTCGCTGGCCAGCACCGATTTCGAGGCTGCCCCGCGCACAAGGCGCGGGTTTGATGTTGTCGGCGCACTCTCGACGCTGGCAGGCCTCGACCTGAGGCCCGGAATGCAGGGCCGCTGGCTTCATCGGAGATTTCAGACCGGCGGAAATGGCTGATGGCGGTCGCGCGTGACAATCAGTTGGACGCTGTGCGCGCCATCGCTGTCACGATGGTTCTCTATTCCCATTTCCTTGCACCCAACGGGTCCTCCTTTTGGGGCCACATCGGGGTGCGGCTTTTTTTTGTGCTGAGCGGCTTCCTGATCACACGACTGCTGCTCGAAGCGCGCGCCGCGGCCGAATTCAAAGCCGGCCCTGCATTGAGTTCCTTCTACATCAGGCGCGCGCTGCGCATATTCCCGCCCTATTTCGCCGTGCTTGGGTTCGTCTGGCTGACCGATCTGGAGCAGTCCAGTGGATCGCTCGTCTGGCATGCGCTTTACCTGTCGAATTTTTGGTACGCGCTGCGCAACGAATGGACGCCCTGGCTACTCTGCCATTTCTGGAGCCTGAGCATCGAGGAGCAGTTCTATATCGCCTGGCCGCTGGTCGTGCTTCTCGCACCCCGCCGGCGGGTGGAAGCGATCACTATCGGCGTCATCCTGTTGTCGCTGGCCTATCGCTTCTACTGGCCGATCACCGCCACCCCGGCGCTAGCGCGCGACCTGCTGCCGCCAGCATCGATGGATGCGCTGGCGTTCGGTGCTTTGCTTGCCTGCCGGCGGACCAGAGGCGCCGGCCTGCCGCAATGGATGCGGCTAGGCTGGCCAGCCCTCGCGGCTGTCTTCCTGGCGATTGAGTGGCTTATCCCTGCGCCGGTCGATCCTATGCTGGAATGGGCCCGCTGGGCGTTGCTGCAGATCCTGCCCCTGGTGCCGCTGGTGGCCGTTGTCGCCGCCTGTTCAGCCGGCCTTGGCGGCGTCCTCGGCAGGGTTTTCGAACTGCCACCGCTGCTGTCACTGGGCCGCATAAGCTACGGCGTCTATCTTTACCATCCGATCCTTCTGTCGCTCGCCGTCAAGTCACAGCCCTGGATCCCGCTCAATGTCTCGGAGCAGGGGCCAGGGCGTTTCCTGGTCGCGAGCGCCGCCACGATCGCCGTCGCTTCGATTTCGTGGACGGCTTTCGAAAAGCCGCTCAACGGCCTCAAGCGCCGCTTCCCCTATGTAGCGCGCCGCCGCTCCCAGGCACGCGCTGGCGATGCCGGCTGGCTCGGCAGGGCGGCGGACGCCTATCCCGGCGGATCCCCCGATGGCCGCGCCGCACTCGAACTCCGGCGAACGGATGCGCAGAGATGACCACCGCGCCGCTCGTCTCCGTCCTGCTGCCGGTCTACAATGCCGGGCCTTATCTCACCGCTGCGCTGGAGAGCATTCTGCGGCAAGACTACGATCGCCTGGAGGTCATCGCTATCGATGACGGATCGACTGACAACTCGCTCGAGATTCTCGAACGATACCGCCGGGCAGACAATCGCGTTTCTGTCATCTCGCGTGAGAACCGCGGCCTCGTCGCCACCCTCAATGAAGGGCTACGGCTGGCCCAGGGCGAGCTTGTTGCGCGAATGGATGCGGACGATGTCGCCTATCCCCGGCGCCTCTCGCGCCAGGTCGCACTGTTCGAGCGGCGGCCCGATCTCGGCTTCTGCGGCGCCTGCGTCGATACCTTGCTTCACGGCCGTATCGCCAAAGGCAGGCTAGACCCGGTGTTCCGGCTCGGCCGGCTCGACATATTGTCGATGTTCTTTACGATATTCTTACATCCGACGGTGATCTACAACAGGAATGTCATTGGGAACAACGATCTCTATTACGATCCCAAATATAGACATGCCGAGGATTTTGATCTCTTCAGACGGCTTGCCGGCCGTTTCCCGGCGACCATATTGCCCGATAGCCTGCTCGTCTATCGCATCCATGCGGGAAGCGTGACCATGCGGCATGCCAAGGAAATGCGCAGGACGCATTTGCGGATCGTGGCCGAAAATCTCGAGCGTGAGGGGCTTGCGGAAACCACAGCGGATCTGCGCGACATCGGCGAGGCCGTCTCTTTCGACACGGTTTCGCGCGCAGCCGATTTCATCCGTGCGCTCGAAGAGCGGATTTCGGAGCTGCCGACCGACACACGGCCAAGCTTCGAGGCAGGCGCGCTGAACCTGTTCTATTTCCTCTACCAACTCGTCGGCGACGAAGGAGAACCGCCGCTGACCCACGAATTGCTCACGCGGACGGCGAGATGGAATTTCATCCGGCGCCGCGAACAATATGCGCTGCGTCCCGGCGTCTGGGCGCCTTGGCTCAGCCTGCTCTCGATAAGGGCCGGAAAGCGGGCGGACGCGGTGGCCTACTTCTTCAAAACCACGCCGGCCGAAGCGGTGCTTGCGCGTTATCAGCGGGGACTGGTATGACCGACAGGCCCCACCCGCTCCTGCGCGATCACCAGTTTGCGAGTGCGGCTGTCCCGACATCTCCCCGATCGGAGCGGCCGTCGCTCGAGGTCAGTTTCATCGTCTGCACGCGCGACCGCGCCGCTGTGCTGGAGGCTTGCATAGCCTCGATCCAGGCCGCATGCCGGGTGCACGCCACCTTCGCGGCAGAGTTGGTGGTGGTCGATAATGGTTCACGGGACGGCACGTCAAAGCGGCTGGCCGCTATCGCCGAAACTTCCGACATCCCAGTCACAGCCGTCTCGGAGACTCGCCCCGGACTAGCCGCTGCCCGCAATGCCGGATTGGCGCGAGCGCGAGGCCGCGTGCTGGTCTTCGTCGACGACGACTGCAAGCTCGACCGCGACTATCTCCGCGACCTGGAGCGGCACTACCGGAGTGGCGAGAAGTGGCTGATCCGCGGCGGCCGGGTCGAGCTCGGTGATGCCCGGGACCTGCCCTTCACCATAAAGCTCTGCGAGGCAAGCGAGCGGCTGACCCCGGCGGTCCACCCCGGCGGCTTCGTGCTCGGCTGCAACATGACCATGCACCGCGACGTCGCGGCCCGCATCGGCTCGTTCGACGAACGCTTCGGCGCTGGCGGCCCGCTACGCTCGGCTGAAGATACTGATTATCTCGTGCGGGCGATGCTGCTCGGCATGCCGGTCGAGTACGTGCCCGACATGACGGTCTTGCATCATCACGGCCGGCGAGACCGCAAGTCGATCGACAGGCTGCACCGCGACTATAGCCTCGGTAATGGTGCGCTGTGCCTGAAACATGTCCGCCACGCCCCTTGGCTGCTTCGCCATGTCTATTGGTCTGCGCGGGCCGCGTTCAGGGAACTGGCGGGCCGTCCTCGCTTTGACCGCGACCTCGATCTGTCGCACTGGCCTATTGTCGTTATGAATCTGGCAGGTGCCGCCAGATTTGCGCTGCTCGTCATGATGGGATGGCCAAAACGGCTGCCGTTGCGCCACGACCGACAAGCCAGCGAAGCCAATGCGGAGGCCAGAGCGCGATAATGTCACTGATTCCGTCAGCCCTGCCAATGCTGCGCCGCGCGCTTGGTGGCAGGCTGTTGCGGCTCGTTCCCGTCGTGGTGGGGCTCGGGCTTGCGGGCGCCGCGCTGGAAGGCCTCGGCATCGGTCTCATCATTCCGCTGCTTGGCATCATTATGGGACGTGGCGAAACATCAGGCATGGCCGGTTTCTCCGCCCTCCTCCAGCAGGTTGGAGCGGACCTCGGCGAGCGCCAGCGGCTGATCGCCATTTCGGCCGCGATCCTCGGTTCGATCGTACTGAAAAATGTCTTTGCCTTCGCCAACACTCTGCTGACCAGCTACATCTACGGCAAGGCAGGTTATTCGATCCGTAGCGCACTGTCGGAGCAGTTGCTCAGGGTCGGCTACCCCTTTTTCCTGCAGCAAAGCCCCGGGCGGCTGCTCAACATCATCTCCAACGAATCCTGGCGAGCATCCGACGCTATCCAGGCCCTGCTCGGCGCGATCGTCAGTGCCTCGGCCGCCGTCATCCTGCTCGCCTTCCTCCTGCTCCTCTCTTGGCAGATGACGCTGCTGGTGACTCTAGGGCTGGCGCTTGTCCAGCTGGCGCACGGGGTTTTGTCGTCCAATCTGAAGGCGCCGAGCCGCAGCGTCGTCTCGCGCAACAGCGCACTGGCGTCGCAGATGCTGCATCTGGTGCATGCCGGGCGCCTGATTCGCATCTTCGGGCAGGAGAACCGCGAAAAGGCGGTCTTCGCCAAAGCGTCCGACGGGGTGCGGCGGGCGGCTTTCGTGCTTTCAATCCGCCAGGGCGTCTTGCCGCCACTGACCGAGGTATTGCACGCGATGCTGTTCCTGGCGGTGGTGATCGGAGCCTGGCTGGCGAATGTAAGCTTCCCGCTGACCGTCGCCTTCCTCATCCTGCTCTACCGACTGCAGCCGCATATGCGCGCCTTGCAGATGTCCTGGAGTCAGTTGCAAGGCATGAGCGGCTCGCTGGAGGAGGTACAATGGCTGCTCGATCCTTCCGACAAGCCCGAGGCGCCGCAGGGCAGCCTGCCGTTCGACGGCTTGCGCCAAGGGATCAGCTTCGATGATGTGAGCTTCGCCTATTCCGGTCCCCTGTCAGGCCCCGACGCGCGCGAGGCGGTGCTGCATAAGGCGGTGTTCGACATCCGCAGCGGCCGCTCGACGGCGCTGATCGGCCGCTCGGGCGCCGGCAAGACGACGATCGTCAATCTCCTGTGCCGCTTCGTCAAACCCGACAGCGGCAGGATCCTCGTCGATGGGGCACCGCTCGATGAAGTCGACCCAAGCCAGTGGCGGCGGAACATTGCCCTGGCCAGTCAGGAGCTGGAACTGGTCGATGGCACCATTTTTGAAAACATTATTTACGGCTACGACACGGCCTCGGCCAGCGACGCCATGCGCGCCGCAAGGCTGGCCGAGGCACATCAATTCATCGAGCACCTGCCGCAGGGTTACGCGACGCTGGTCGGATACCGGGGCATCAACCTGTCAGCCGGACAAAGGCAAAGGATCGCCCTGGCGCGGGCGCTGGTGCGCGATCCCGATATTCTCATCCTCGACGAAGCCACCAGTGCGGTGGATGGGTTGTCAGAAGCCGCTATTGTCGAGACGCTGAAGTCGCGGGCCGGCCGCCGCACCACCATTGTCATCAGTCATCATTACAGCACCATATCGTTCTGCGACGACGTGGTGATCTTGAGCCGCGGTCGGGTGAAAAAACAGGCCCCCTTCGCAACCCTGGCAATGCTCAGCATGGACGAGCTTTACCAGCACGGAGCGGGTGAGTGATGGGGCGCACCCCGACCTGCGACGCGGCTTGCGCCCGGCAGCTCGCAGATTGCGATCAATCCTGCCGGCAAACCACCGCCGCGACGCATTTCCGATTGTTCAAAAACAATTCTCGGTGAGAGGTCAGGCGGCCTTCTTCTTCGCCAGCCGCGCCTTGATCGAGGCGACGTCGGCGCGCGGGGTCGCGGCGAACAGCGTTCTGGTGTAGTTGTGCTTGGGGTCGGCGAAGACCTCCTCGCGCGAGCCGTATTCGACGGCTTCGCCGAAATACATCACCATCACGTCGTCGGCGATGTAGCGCACGACAGACAGATCGTGGCTGATGAAGACATAGGTCAGCTGGAATTCGTCCTGCAGGTCGGCGAGCAGGTTGAGCACCTGCGCCTGCACCGAAAGATCAAGCGCGGAGACCGGTTCGTCAAGCACCAGCAGGCTCGGGTTCAGCATCAGCGCGCGGGCAATGGCGATGCGCTGGCGCTGGCCGCCCGAGAACATGTGAGGATAGCGATTATAGTGCTCGGTTCCGAGGCCGACTTTCTTCAGCATCCTCATGGCGAGGTCGCGCCGCTCTTCGGCCGGCTTGTCGGTGTTGATGAGCAGCGGCTCGCCCAGCACATCGCCGATCTTTTGGCGCGGATTGAGCGATCCGTAAGGGTTCTGGAAGACGATCTGCACCTTGCGGCGCATCTCCCTGGTCACGCCGTTCCTTGCGATGTCGACCTTGTTGCCGTCGATGAACAGTTCGCCCGACGTTGCCGGATCGATCAGCGTGATGATGCGCGCCAGCGTTGACTTGCCGCAGCCCGATTCACCGACGATGGCCAGCGTCTTGCCCTTGTCGACGCTGAACGAGACGCCCTTGACCGCATGCACGGTGCGCGCGCCGCGAAACAGGCCGCCGCCGACGTGATAGTCGCGCACGATGTCCTTGCCTTCGACGACCTTGATGCTCATCAGACGCCCCCGGCAGCCGGTTCGAACAGCATGTCCGAGACGGTCGGCAGCCGGTCGCCGACGGCATTATCCGGCAGCGCCGACAAAAGTGCGCGGGTGTAATTGCTCTTCGGCGATTCAAACAGCGACAGCACGTCGGCCTCTTCCATCTTGCGGCCCTTGTACTGGACGATGACGCGGTCGGCGGTCTCGGCCACGACGCCCATATTGTGGGTGATCATGATCAGGCCCATGCCGTATTTGACCTGTAGCGACACCAGCAGGTCGAGGATCTGCTTCTGGATGGTGACGTCGAGCGCGGTGGTCGGCTCGTCGGCGATCAGAAGCTTGGGATTGCAGGCAATGGCGATGGCGATCATGACGCGCTGGCACTGGCCGCCCGACATCTGGTGCGGGAACGAGTTCAGCCGTTCGGCCGGCTCGGCAATGCCGACCTGCGTCAGCAATTCGATGGCGCGCTCGCGACGCTGGGCCTTGTCCATGCCCATATGGAAGCGCAGCACCTCCTCGATCTGAAAGCCGACGGTGAAGCACGGATTGAGACTGGCCATCGGCTCCTGGAAGATCATCGACATGTCCTTGCCGACGATCTTGCGCCGGTCGGCCGGGCTCATCTTCAGGAGATCGCGGCCGTTGAAGCTCATCTCGTCGGCAGTGACCGTCGCCGTCCACGGCAACAGCCCCATCACAGCCAACATCGACACCGACTTGCCGGAGCCGGATTCGCCGACGATGGCCAGCACTTCACGTTCGTTCACATGGAGCGAGACGCCATCGACCGCGCGGAACGGGCCGGATGCGGTCTGGAACTCAACGACGAGATTGCGGATGTCGAGCAGCGCCATTACGACCTCCTCAGCTTCGGATCGAGCGCATCGCGCAGACCGTCGCCGATCAGGTTGATGGCAAGCACGGTGATGAGGATGGCCAGACCGGGGAAGGTCACCACCCACCAGGCGCGCAGGATGAATTCACGCGCCGAGGCGAGCATGGTTCCCCATTCCGGTGTCGGCGGCTGCGCGCCAAGGCCGAGAAAGCCGAGAGCGGCCGCCTCCAGGATGGCGTTGGAGAAGGACAGCGTGCCCTGCACGATCAGCGGCGCCAGGCAGTTGGGCAGGATGGTGCGCAGCATAAGCCTTATATGGCCGGCGCCGGCGACCTTGGCGGCGACCACATATTCGCGGCTCTTTTCGGCCATGACGGCAGCGCGCACCAGACGGGCAAAGTGGGGTTGCAGGACAAGCGCGATGGCCAGCATGGCGTTGAACAGGCCGGGGCCGAGGATGGTGACCAGAACCAGCGCCAAGAGCAGCGACGGGAAGGACAGGATCAGATCCATGACCCGCATGATCGCCACGTCGACCCAGCCCCGGAAATAGCCAGCCAAAAGGCCGAGCGTGATGCCGCCGACAAGCGCCAGCGTGACCACGACGGCGCCGATGAGCAGCGAGAAACGCGCGCCATAGAGCAGGCGCGAGAGCATGTCGCGGCCGACCGCGTCGGTGCCAAGCAGATATTCCATGCTGCCGCCTGCCTGCCAGGCCGGCGGACGCAAGAAAGCGGTCTTGTCCTGGATGTCGGGCGCATAGGGCGCGAGCAGCGGTGCAAAGAGCGCGGCCAGCACCAAAAGGATGAAGACGAACAGGCCGATGACGGCGCCGCGGTTTACCGAGAAATAGTGCCAGAAAGTCCTGAAGCCGGTCAGTCGGTCAGGGTTGCCGGCGGCCATCGGGGCGATTTCGGTCGACTGGCTCATCACGCCGCCCTGATGCGCGGGTTGATGACGGCATAAAGCACGTCGACGATCAGGTTCACCGCCATGACGATAAGGGCGATCAGCAGCAAGCCTGACTGCACGACGACATAGTCGCGCTTGGATATGGATTCGACCATCCACTTGCCGATGCCCGGCCAGGCGAAGATGGTTTCTGTGAGAATGGCGCCGGCGAGCAGGGTACTGACCTGCAGGCCGATGGTGGTGACCACCGGGATCAGCGCATTGCGCAGCGCATGCACGCCGATGACGCGGGACGACGACAGGCCCTTGGCGCGGGCGGTCCGGACATAGTCTTCGCCCAGCACTTCGAGCATGGCCGAGCGCGTCTGGCGCGCGATCACCGCCAGCGGGATGGTGCCGAGCACAATTGTCGGCAGCACCAGGTGACTCAATGCCGAGCGGAAAGCATCCCACTTGCCGTAGAGCAGGCTGTCGAGGGTCAAGAAGCCGGTGATCGGCTTGATAAAGAACTGAAGGCCGATGCGGCCTGAAACCGGGGTCCAGCCGAGATAGCCGGAGAAAAAGATGATCAGCAGCAGGCCCCACCAGAAGATCGGCATGGAATAGCCGACGAGGGCGGTGCCCATAAGCCCCTGGTCGAACCAGGAGCCGCGTTTGACCGCAGCAATGATGCCGGCCGGTATGGCCAGCACCATGGCGAAGATCATGGCGAAGACGGAGAGCTCGATGGTTGCCGGGAACAGCGTCATGAAATCTTCGATGACCGGCCGCTTGGACGAAATCGACACGCCGAAATTACCGGTCGCGGCATCGCGGACATAATGCGCGTATTGCTCCCAGATCGGCAAATTGTAGCCGAACTGTTCCTTCAGTTCCGCGTAACGCTCGGGCGACACGCCATGCTCGCCGGCCATGGCAAGAATGGGATCGCCGGGCAGCAGCCTGACGAAAGCGAAGGCGCAGATGGTGATGCCGATCAGCGTCGGCAGCACCAAGACGATTTTGTTTAGGAGATATCGGAGCATCTTGAAAAGCGGGCGGCGCCTGATTGCGCGCCGCCCGCCTAACAGTTCTATTCGGCCTTGTCGACGCCGTCGAAGCGATGAATGCCGAGCGGGTCCATCATGAAGCCGCTGACATTCTTGCGCACGACTGCGTAGACCTGGCTGTGTGCCATGAGGAAGGCCGGAGCCTGCTTCTGGAAGACAACCTGCGCCTCTTCATAGAGCTTGGTGCGTTCGGCCTGGTCGCTGGTCTTCTTGGCCTTCTGGATCAGATCCTCGAAGTCCTTGTCGCACCAGCTGGAGTAGTTCGACACGCCGATGGCCGAGCAGGCGAACAGCGTAGCGAAGAAATTGTCCGGATCGCCATTGTCACCGGTCCAGCCGATCTGGAAGGCGCCCGGGCGCTCCTTCTTCTTGCCTTCTTCGCGGTACTTCGTCCACTCGTAGCTGACGATCTCCGCCTTGACGCCGACCTTGGCCCAGTCAGCCTGGATCAGTTCGGCGGCGCGCTGGAAGTTCGGGTTGTAGGGACGGACGCGGTCGGAGGCCCAAAGCTGGATCTCCTTCAATCCGGCATCGGCCAGCACCTTCTTGGCTGCTTCCGGATCATAGGCGTCGGACTTCACGTCCTTGTTCCACGACCACATGGTCGGCGGGATCAGGTTTACGGCCGGCGTGGCGCCGGCGTCCTGGAACAGCGACTTGATGAGCGATTCCCGATCGATCGCCTGGTTGAGCGCATGGCGCACTTCAGGCTTGTCGAGCGGCGGGATGGTGGTGTTGTAGCTCATATAGCCGATGTTGAGGCCAGCCTGATCCATCAGGGTCACGTCGGCGTTGGCCTTGATCGTGCCGATGTCGGCAGGATTCGGATAGGGCGCGATATCGCATTCGCCGGCGAGCACCTTCTGGATGCGGGCGGTGGCGTCAGGCGTGATCGCGAAGACGAGATCGTCGATCTTTTCCTTGCCCTTGAAGTAGTCCGGGTTGGCCGCATAGCGGATGACCGAATCCAGCTGGTAGTCGACGAACTGGAACGGACCTGTACCGACCGGCTTGGTCGAGAAGTCGGCCATCTTGCCGTCTTTTTCCAGCTGGTCGGCATATTCCTTCGACACGATCGAGGCGAAGTCCATGCCGAGATTGGCCAGCATCGGCGCGTTCGGCTCGGTCAGCGTCAGCTTCACGGTCAGGTCATCGACCTTTTCCCACTTGGCGACGTATTTCGGCATGTCCATGCCGGTGTAGTAGTCCCAGGTCAGGTTCGGCAGGTACTTCTCGCCGTTCCAGGGGTTTTCCTTGTTGAACTGGCGATCGAACGAAAAGACGACGTCGTCGGCATTGAAATCACGCGTCGGCTTGAAGAAATCCGTCGTCTGGAACTTCACGCCCGGATGCAGGTGGAAAGTATAGACCAAACCGTCGTCCGAAATCTCCCATTTGTCGGCGAGACCGGGCACAACTTCGGTGCCGCCATGCTTGAACTCGACCAGGCGCGAATAGACGGTGCGCGACGAGGCGTCGAAGTCGTTGCCGCCCGTCGTGGTACCCGGGTCGAAGTTGGCCGGCGAGGCCTCCGAGCAATAGACCAGCGTCTTGGCATTGGCCACACCGCCGAGGACGCTTGCAGCCAGCAACGCGGCTGCAAAAGTCAGTTTCTTTTTCATTGAGCACTCCCTGATGTTCTTCCAAGCCCCTCTATAGGCTCGCGAAGCGCGCATATAAGCACCGTTTTTCCGGCTTTGGAACACCCTGTTTGCCTACCCCACCGTAAGCAGAAAATATTTCTCGGTCTTTGACGAACTGCAGAAACAAATAGCAAAATCTGCTAATCACGGGATTGTTAACGACCGCATTTTTTCATTGATCGCAGCAATCGTAAGCCAAAAATCCACAAGCCTGGGTTTCGCCACCGAGATGACAGACGGCATTGCCTGAGCTGGCATCGCGGGAAGGATTTCGACGGCAAATCTTTGCCGTCCTGCCGCTGGGGCAAGACTTGCACGGCCGCCGATAGTCGCAATAGATAGATGACACGCTGGATTTTCCGGGAATCCGCGACATCGCTGCAGCGGAGGACGCCTCACCACATCGAGGCGGCGCAGCAGGAGCAGGCAACAGAACGACGGAGGGAGGCTAGAGGTGGCGAAAGCAACAAAGACAACGGCCCCGGCGAAAGCAAAAGCGGCGAAAGCTTCAAAACCGGCCGCCGCTGCCGCCAAGTCGAAAGCGCCACCGGCCAAAGCCACTCCCGCCGTCAAGCCAACGGCAATCTCGACGCCGGCGAAGGCAAGCGCCAAGCCGGCGGCGAAACCCGCGGTCAACCGCGCTGCGAAGACAGCACCCGCTGCAAAGCCCGCCCAGCCGCCAGCCGCCAAGACAGCCGCGGCGAAGCCCGCCTCGAAGCCGTCGCCGGGCGCGGCCAAAAAACTGCCGAATACGCTGACGGCGCTTGCCGCGGGCTTGCCGGAAAAGCCATGGCTAAAAAGCTATTCGAAAGTCGTGCCGGCGGAGATCGGCGCCCTGCCCTACAGTTCGATCGGCGACTTCCTCGTCGGCGCCTGCAAGCAGTTTTCCGGCCAGCCGGCATACGTCTGCATGGGCAAGTCGATCTCCTATGCCGAACTCGAGCGGCAATCGGCCGCCTTCGGCGCCTATTTGCAATCGAAGGGCCTGCAGAAGGGTGCACGCGTGGCGCTGATGATGCCGAATGTGCTGCAATATCCGGTGGCGATGATGGCCGTGCTTCGCGCCGGCTATATCGTGGTGAACATCAATCCGCTCTACACGCCGCGCGAGCTCGAACATCAGCTCAAGGATTCCGGCGCGCAGGCGATCGTCATTCTGGAGAATTTCGCCAGCACCCTGGACGCGGTGATTGCCAGGACGGCGGTCAAGCATGTGGTGGTCGCGGCGATGGGCGACATGCTCGGCGCCCTCAAGGGCACGATCGTCAACCTCGTCGTGCGCCGGGTGAAGAAGATGGTGCCGGCCTGGTCGCTGCCCGGCCATGTCAAATTCAATGCGGCGGTGAAAGCCGGCGCCGGCATCGCCTTCAAACCGGCCAAGATGGAGGCCGGCGACGTCGCCTTCCTGCAATATACCGGCGGAACCACGGGGATTTCCAAAGGTGCTGTGCTGCTGCACTCCAATGTGCTGTCCAATGTCGCGCAGAACACGCTGTGGCTGCAGGACGCCTATGCGATCAAGCCGAAACCGGCGCATCTCAACTTCATCTGCGCACTGCCGCTCTACCATATCTTCGCGCTGACGGTGAACGCGCTGATGGGCATGCAGCAGGGCGCCCAGAACGTGCTCGTTCCCAACCCGCGCGACATTCCCGGCTTCGTCAAGGAGCTGCAGAAATACCCGATGCACATTTTCCCCGGCCTCAACACGCTGTTCAACGCGCTGCTCAACAACGAGGATTTCCGCAAGCTCGACTTCAAGCCGCTGATCATGACGCTGGGTGGTGGCATGGCGGTGCAGAAGGGGGTTGCCGAGCGCTGGAAGGCGCTGACCGGCAATTCGATCACCGAGGGCTACGGGCTGTCGGAGACCTCGCCGGTGGCCACCGCCAATAAGTTCAGCGACAGCAATTTCACCGGCACGATCGGCCTGCCGCTGCCGTCGACCGAGATCGTCATCCGCGACGATGACGGCAACAATCTGCCGCTCGGCGAAGTCGGCGAGATCTGCATCCGCGGGCCACAAGTCATGGCCGGTTACTGGAACCGGCCGGACGAGACCGCCAAGGTGATGACCAAGGACGGCTTCTTCAAATCCGGCGACATGGGCTTCATGGACGAGCGCGGCTACACCAAGATCGTCGACCGCAAGAAGGACATGATCCTGGTCTCCGGCTTCAACGTCTATCCCAACGAACTCGAGGAAGTCATCGCCCAGCATCCGGGCGTGCTCGAAGTGGCGGCGGTCGGCGTGCCGGACGAGCATTCGGGCGAAGTGCCGAAGCTGTTCATCGTCAAGAAGGATCCGGCGCTGACCGTCGAGGCACTGACCGCCTATTGCCGCGAGAACCTGACCGGCTACAAGCGACCCAAATACATCGAGTTCCGAACCGAACTGCCGAAGACGCCGGTGGGCAAGATTTTGCGCCGGGCGCTGCGGGAATAGTTTGAACGGCGAGCCAAGCGACGGCGGGATGGCGGACGATAGTCGGCGTCCCGATGCAGTAGTGTTCATCAAGGCGAACCTGCGGCTTGCGCCCGTACCCGCCCTTCGTGAAATCCAGCTCTATACGGCTCATCCTGGCAGCGGCCTGAGGCGGCTTGTCGAGTGGCGAGCTTATGGACCGGAAGACGGCAGCCAAACCGAGCAGCACGAAGCTGAGCCACCGCCGCCCTACTGGGCCTATCCATGGGCCGGCGGCGCGGTGCTTGCGCGCTATATACTCGACCATCCGCAAAGCGTAGCCGGCCGACGCGTGCTCGATCTCGGCGCCGGCTCCGGCCTCGTCGGCATCGCCGCCGCCAAGGCCGGCGCCAGCGCGGTGATCGCCGCCGAAATCGACCGCAACGGCGTTGCCGCCATCGGCCTCAACGCCTCAGCCAATGGTGTCGAGATCACCATTGTCGACCAGGACATCACCACAGGCCCGCCGCCAGCGGTCGATCTCGTGCTTGCCGGCGACGTGTTCTACGGCCGCGAGGTTGCTCTGCGGGTGATCCCGTTCCTCGACCGCTGCCTGGCAGCCGGCATCGAGGTGCTGGTCGGCGATCCCCGCCGCGCCGATCTGCCGCTGTCGCGGCTACGATTGCTCGCCGAATATCAGGTGCCGGATTTCGGCGACGCAAAAGGTGATGTGACCAAGCCGAGCGGTGTGTTTTGGTTCGAGCCGGAAGATTGCTAGCGCGACGCGGCAAAGCCCAGTCGCTCTGAATGGCCGGATTCTACTCATTGTGGACAAACCTCAAGGGGCAGAAAATAGATTGGATTAGCCGTTGATAGGAGAAGTCGAATGGCGTGGATTAAAGTTGTTCAACGTATCGGCTTCATAGTTTGCCCAAAGTGCGAAAATCGCGGCTTCGAGCTTCAGCCTGGCGAAGACATCGATAACGCAAGCGCCAAGATCAGGTGCGGCAAATGCGGGTACGTTTGCTCTGCTGATGAGTAGCCCACTGTGTCCGAAAACAAACCAGAAGCTCCATAGTTTCATGGCTGCTTCCCCCAACTCGGCCATTGGCGGGGAAATCCCGAGCCGAATTGAGTTTGCCCCAAGCCCCCGTCAGACCGTCTCCTTGACCCGCGCCGAGAGAAAGTCTGGCAAATCGGCGACCGAATCCAAAACGACATCGGCGATCGCTGACAGCGATTCACGCGTGCCGGTGCCGGAGAGCACGCCGACCGCCAGGCCGCAGCCGCCGGCACGCGCCATCTCCAGGTCGTGGCGGTTGTCGCCGACCATGGCGATCTCTGACGGCCTCAGCCCGGTCAGGTCGCAAAAGGCGACGATCGTGTCCGGCGCCGGTTTCGGATTGGCGACCGCGTCATAGCCATAGGCCGCGGTGAACAGCTGCGCGACGCCAAGCGTGACCATGGTCTTTTCCGCACCGGCAGTCGAATCATTGGTGGCGACGCCGAGCCGGTAGGATCGCTTGTGCAGAGCCGTCAGCGCCGCGACGATGCCGGGCAAGGCCACCGCCATCGATGAGCCTTGCACCGAGGTGATCTCGTTGAAGCGGGCGACGGCCAGCATCTGGTCCTCGTCGGACAGGCGCGGGAACCACAGTTCGACGACATCCATATTGGTGCCCGAGGCGAAGATGGAATCCGGCTTGAAGCGCTTGGCGACAAAATCGAAGCCCGCCGCTGAAAGCAGCCTGTCGGCTTTCCAGCGATCGCCCTCGGCAGCATCCATGGCCATGAAATCGGCGATGCCGAGCCAGGTCGCGTTGAAATCGACAAGCGTGCCGTCCTTGTCGAACAAGATGCCCTTGATGTCGGCCGGATTTTTCATTGAGCCCCCCGCAGTTGCTGGATGCGCGCCACCAGCCCGGCCGTCGATGCGTCGCGCTTGGCGGCGCTCTCCTTGCCTTCCACGACTGGCAACAGGCCGGTCGCCAGCTCCTTGCCGAGCTCGACGCCCCATTGGTCGAAGGAATTGATGTTGAACAGAGTGCCTTCGACGAAGACGCGGTGCTCGTAAAGCGCGATCAGCCGGCCGAAGGTGCGCGGGTCGAGCTTGCGGTAGAGGATCGTCACCGAGGGGCGGTTGCCGGAGAAGACGCGGTGCGGGGCTATTCTGTCGACATCGGCCGGCTTCATGCCCTTGGCCAGCATCTGCGCGCGAGCCTCGTCCAGCGTGCGGCCCTTCATCAACGCTTCCGATTGGGCCAGGCAATTGGCAAGCAGTAGATCGTGCTGGTGCTTCAGATCCGGCTCATGGCCGACGGCAGCGGCAAGGAACTCGACCGGGATGGAATCGGTGCCCTGGTGCAGCAGCTGGAAGAAGGCGTGCTGGCCATTGGTGCCGGGCTCGCCCCAGACCAGCGGTCCGGTCGGCGTCGTCACCGGCGTGCCGTCGAGGGTGACGCCCTTGCCGTTCGATTCCATGTCGAGCTGCTGCAGATAGGCCGGCAGCCTGGAAAGGCGCTGGTCATAAGGGATGACCGCACGCGCCGGATAACCGCAGATCACGCGATGCCACCAGCCGACCAGCCCCAGCAGCGCCGGCAGGTTCTTCTGCAGGGGTGCGGTGCGGAAGTGCTCGTCCATCTCATGCGCGCCATCGAGGAAGGCGCGGAAGTTGCGCGGGCCGATGGCGATCATCACCGGCAGGCCGATGGCGCCCCACAGCGAATAGCGGCCGCCGACCCAGTCCCAGAAGCCGAACACGCGATCCGCTTCGATGCCGAACTTGGAAACCAGGTCGAGCGCGGTCGAGACGGCGGCGAAATGCTTGCCGACAGCTTCCTTGCCGAGCGCCTTCTGCACCCATTCGCGCGCCGTCTCGGCATTGGTCATCGTCTCGACCGTGGTGAAGGTCTTCGAGGCGATGATGAACAGGGTGGTTTCGGCCGACAGGCCCTTCAGCGTG
This sequence comes from Mesorhizobium sp. C432A, assembly GCF_030323145.1. Taxonomy (NCBI): domain Bacteria; kingdom Pseudomonadati; phylum Pseudomonadota; class Alphaproteobacteria; order Hyphomicrobiales; family Phyllobacteriaceae; genus Mesorhizobium; species Mesorhizobium sp. C432A. Next base: position 493,777 of record NZ_CP100470.1, read on the forward strand.
TCGTGGATATGGGCGCCGTCGATGTTGGAGACGTAGTGCGCGCGCGGGCCGTCGTGATAGGGCGCCAGCGCCAGCGTCGCCATGGCCGGGCCGAGATCGGAGCCGCCAATGCCGATGTTGACAATGTCGGTGATTTTCTTGCCGGTGGCGCCGGCGGCCTTGCCGGAGCGAATGGCGTCGGCGAAAGCGCCCATGGCGTCGAGCACGGACAGCACATCCGCCTTGACGTCCTGGCCATCGACGGTGACGCCCTTGCCCGAGAGGTTGCGCAGCGCCGTGTGCAGCACGGCGCGGTCTTCGGTGATGTTGATTTTCTTGCCGGAAAACATTGCGGCGCGGCGACCTTCGAGATCGGCGGCGGCGGCGAGCTTCTCGAGCAGTTCCATCGTGCCCTGGTCGACCGCGCATTTCGACCAGTCGAGCAAAAGGTCGCCGTCGCTGGCCGAGAACGTCTCGAAGCGCTTGGGGTCGGCGGCAAAAGCCTCGCGCATCGTACCCGATGCCGCCGCGCGCGCAGCACGCAAGGCGACAAGCTGTTTGTCGAAGGAGGAATGATCCACTTTCGGCTCCTGATCGTTTTTCACGACATCTTATCAGACCGGATGTTTCCGGCGCGTGTCGTCGCGCTGATCTTATTGAGCCGAATTCCGCATGTTTCAATGCGTGGGGATGACGCAGTGCAGCATAGTGCGATGTGATGGAGCTATGACGCTGCGCGCCGCGCTGGATGATTTGATGGGAGTAGCGACGACGCTGCGCGTCGCGCTGGGGATAATGAGGCGCGACGACGCTTCGCATCGCGCGGGCGTCCGCGCTGCGGGATGACGCAAGCGTCACCCGGGGATGAGACGACGCTGCGCGTCGCGCATAGATCACTGGCATAAATCCCAGCGATCAGAAAAATTGATTGGCGCAACCCCTTGTGCCACGGTTACCTTCCGCTGGTCCAGCCAAGCAAAAAAGACTGGCCATCGAGGAACACCTTCCATGCCACAGCGTAACGACACGGCCATATGGTCCGGCCTGTTCCGGATTTCGGCGGAATCGGGCCAGACCCTGCAGGCGCAGATCCGTCAGGCGATCGTCGCCGCCATTCTCGACCGGCAGATCGCCGCTTCGATGCCGCTTCCGTCCTGCCGCATCCTGGCTGAAAAACTCGGCGTCGCGCGCGGCACTGTGGTGCTGGCGTTCCAGCAATTGGTCGACCAAGGTTTCCTGGTGGCGCGCGAACGGCGCGGCCATTTCGTCAATCCGGATGTGCTGGCCACCCCCGCCAAGCCGCACCAGAAGGCGCCCGACCAGCAGAACGAGATCGACTGGAAGGCACGCCGGCAGATCGCCGCCAGCGACATGCCGCCACCGGCCAAGCACGACAACTGGATCAAGTCCTCCTACCCCTTCGTCTACGGCCAGTTCGACCCGGCGCTGTTCCCGACAGCCGAATGGCGTGAGTGCAACCGCATGGCGCTGGCCGTGCTCGAAATCCGCAACTGGGCCTCCGACATGGTCGATCGTGACGATCCGCTCTTGATCGAGCAGATCCAGGCGCGGCTGTTGCCGCGGCGCGGCATCTTCGCCAATCCGGACGAGATCATCGTCACGCTGGGCGCCCAGAACGCGCTCTATATGCTGGCGACACTGCTGATGACAAAGGGCTCCAAGGTCGCGATGGAAGACCCGGGATACCCCGACGCGCGCTCGATCTTCCGCTTGGCAGGCGCCGAAATCCAGCCGGTTCCGGTCGATCAGTCCGGCATCGTCACCTCGTCCATTCCCAACGATTCCGGCTTTGTCTTCGTCACCCCCAGCCACCACTGCCCGACCATGGTGCCGCTGTCGGCGGAGCGGCGGCAGGACCTTCTGGCGCGCGCCAACCGCCACAACCAGATCATCATCGAGGACGGCTATGACAGCCAGCTTCTCGACGAGGCGCCGCAGCAGGCGCTGAAGAGCCTCGATCGCTCGGGTCGCGTCGTCTATGTCGGCTCGATGTCGAAGACGCTGGCTCCGGGCCTGCGGCTTGGCTACATCGTCGCTTCGGCTGGACTAATCTCCGAGCTCAGGGCGCTGCGCCGCTTCATGCTCAGGCACCCGCCGGCCAACAACCAGCGCGCGGTTGCGCTGTTCCTGTCGCTCGGCCATCACGAAGCCCTGGTGCGGCGGCTGTCGTCGGCCTTCGACGAGCGGCGCAAGCGTCTGGTCCATGCGATTTCCGCATTCCTGCCGGAATGGCGCTCGACCGATTCCGCCGGCGGCACATCGCTCTGGCTGGAAGGCCCGCGCGGCACCGATTCACGTGGACTGGCCGAGGCCGCGGCGTCGCGCAGCGTCATAATCGAGCCCGGCGATCGTTTCTTCGATCGCACCGAAAAGCCGTCGCGTTTCATGCGCTTGGGCATTTCCTCGATCGCATTGCAGCACATCGAGCCGGGTATTCGCGAGCTCGCGACCGCAGCCAGACGCAGGCCCGCTGCAGCCTGATTTGCCTGTGCCGGGGCTTTGAACAGTCCCGGCCCTTGGCATGATCACCAACATTCTGCATTAGCTCTCTGGCATACTCGGCTGCGTTGACTGGCCCATAGGCTGGGCCAATGGCAACGGCATAGTCGGCTGACAGAGGGACGAAGCAAGCCGACGGTGGACCAATCACCGCGCCGTGTTTCGCGAGCTAAAGGTGGAGTGCCCCCATGTCAGTGGCTGTTGAAAAGCAGGATGCGGCTCCTAAAGATGCATCAGCCGACCAGCGTTCGCGCCGATCCGGCGGGCGCGAAGCGCGCCGCGCCATGCGGGCCGCACCGCTTGCCGACGATATCCGGCCGGTGCGCGCCGGCCTCGAAGGCGGCAGCTACGGGCCGCTCAACCAGAACGACCAGGAGCGCATCCATGAAGCGGTGCTGACGCTGCTGGAGACCGTCGGCTTCGCCAATGCCATTCCCTCCTGCATCGAGGCGCTGACCGGGGTCGGCGCCGTCTATGGCGATGACGGCCGCGTCCGCTTCCCACGCGGGCTTGTGATGGACACGATCAGACGAGCCGCGCGGAATTTTACGCTGCACGGCCAGGACCCCAGGCATGACATGCTGATCCAGGGCAAGCGCGTGCATTACGGCACGGCGGGTGCGGCGGTGCATCTGGTCGATGTCGAAAAGCGCGAATACCGCGAGTCGCTGGTGCAGGACATTTACGACGCCGCCCGCCTCGTCGAAGGGCTCGACAACATCCATTTCTTCCAGCGGCCCATGGTGCCGCGCGACATTCCCGATCCGCTCGAAATGGACTTCAACACGCTCTATGCCTGCGTGATGGGGACGTCGAAGCATGTCGGCACCTCGTTCACGGTGCGCGAGAACGTGCAGCCGGCGCTGGAAATGCTTTATGCGATCGCCGGCGGCGAGGAGAATTTCCGCGCCCGGCCGTTCGTGTCGAACTCCAATTGCTTCGTCGTGCCGCCGATGAAGTTTGCCGAGGACGCCTGCGGCGTGCTCGAAGCCTGTGTCGACGGCGGCATCCCGATCCTGCTTTTATCGGCCGGCCAGGCCGGCGCCACCGCTCCCGCGGCGATTGCCGGCGCTGTGGTGCAAGCGGTGGCCGAAGTGCTTGTCGGCCTCATCTACGTCAACGCCATCAAGCCCGGGCATCCGGCGATCTTCGGCACCTGGCCGTTCGTCTCCGACCTCAGGACCGGCGCCATGTCGGGCGGCTCGGCCGAGCAGGCAGTGTTGACTTCGGCCTGTGCGCAGATGGCGCAGTTCTACGATCTGCCGGGCGGTTCGGCCGCCGGCATGACGGATTCGAAACTGCCCGACATCCAGTCCGGCTATGAAAAGGGCATCACCGACGTGATGGCCGGCCTTGCCGGCCTCAATCTGGTCTATGAATCGGCCGGTATGCATGCCTCGCTGCTCGGCTTTTGCCTGGAGAGCCTGATCATAGACAATGACATGCTGGGCCACTGCCTGCGCTGCGTGCGGGGCATCGAAGTGACCGACGAAGCGCTGTCGATCGACACCATCACCGAAGTCTGCATGAATGGCCCGGGCCACTATCTCGGCAACGAGCAGACGCTGCGCCTGATGCAGACCGAGTATTTTTATCCGGCCGTCGGCGACCGCTTTTCGCCCAAGGAATGGAACGAGAAGGGCCGGCCCGACATCTTGCAGCGGGCGATCATCGAAAAGAAGCGCGTGCTTGCCGAGCGCTTCCCGCGCCATGTGCCGAAGCTGCTCGACGACAAATTGCGCGCCCGCTTCGGCGAGATGATCAAGCTGCCACGCAGCGGCATGGGCGGGTAAGCTTCACCTTACGTAGGTCAGTCCGCACTTAACCCAAAGCGCTCGACCACTTCGGCGCTGATCAGCTTGCCATGCAGCGCCATCAACACGATCTGGGCATCCAGGCTGTCGCCGGTTTCAAGCGCAGCCTCGATGCGGCGCTCAGCGTCCAGCCGCCGCTCCGGCCCATTGGCCTGCTCGAAGGTTTGTGGGCCCGCGATGCAATAGCCAAACAGCTGCGCCACGGACCGGTAGGCGTCGGGCGGCGGCTCGTCCGGCCAATGATCCTTCATCAAATTGACGATGGTGAGCTTTACCCCCTCAGGGACAAGCGCCGGATGCAGATCGGCGCCGCGCAGCGCGGTGTCGAGTTCCCGCAAATCGCCGGAGCGACCGAACATGCCGAGGAAACCGATTGAAGAGCGCCGTTTAGTCACGTTGATACTTTCCGTCCGATAGCCGACCACTCATATGGGAATGTAGGATCGTTTTTCATCGCCCTTGCGGAGTCTCAGGCAAGCCAGGCGTCGAGCCCGAATTCCCGCTGCAACAGGTCTTCCGCACTTTCCAGCGCGCCCTCGATCCAGCCGTGATTGTTGGACCACGCTTCGCCACAGACATGAATGCCCGGAGCAAGCGTATGGCTCGCCAGTTTTATACCGGAGATATCTATGCCACGGTCCCAGACATGCGACGCGCCGCCATAGGCCGGCGCACCCCAATCCTGCGCAAACCCGCCGATGGGTTTCGAGATGGCGCCGTGTTTGCCATGGACTTCGACCATCTGGCCGTGAAAGGCCTCCAGCGCGGAATGTCCCTCGGCCAAAACCGCAAAACCGTGGCGCCGAGCGAGCTCAGGCAGCAGTGAGCGCCAGAATACCATGTGCCTGCCATCGCAATAGGCCATGGCGACGCTCCGCCGAATCGTCGCGTCGCGCGCGTCCGCTTTTGTGAACTGCCATATCTGGCGAGCCGGCAGATCGGTCACGCTGTGGCCGGCCGCGATGCCGTTTCGAGCCCACCATGGGCTGGCATAGCAGGCGGCCAGCGTGAGCATCGGCCAGGGTTCCGGTGCCGGCAGATCGCTGGGCTGCTCGATGCCGGACTTTTCCAGCAGGGTCCGCAGGGGGCGGACCGGTAACGCCAGCACGACCTTGCGCGCCTCGACCGTCCCGCCCTGCCCCTCGACAGACAAGACCATCCCTTGCGCCGAGCGGGCGATGGCGGTCACGGTGTGATCGAGATGGACGGCGCCGCCGCTGACAGCGATCCGCCCGGCCATTCGCTCCGCAACCGGCTGGAACCCACCATCGGGGGAACAATAGGAGCGGCCGCCGCTCAGCTCGCCGAGCGCAAGCCTGAACGTCTCGGCGGCGTTGGGTCCGCGCAGGAGCAACGAATAGCCCACCGCGTCCTCGGCAAAAGCCATTTCCTCCGGGGTCAAGACCGTCGCCAGCACATCCCAAGTCGCCCAATCCGCCAGCTTGCGGCCGCGATAAACGAAGCCTGCGGCGCCGTTCCATTCGGCGCTGCCGAAGGCCTCCGAACCCGGCAGGATCAGTGCTGCCGCCTTTCGCAGCAGGCGGGACGGGCCTTTTTCCTGCAGCCGACGCGTCACGTCATAGGCAAACAGGCGGCGCGGCGCAAAGCGCGATATAGCGGCGTAGGGCAGGCTCCTACCGCGCAGATGGAGCCGGTTGGCGCCGGTGACGACGTCCATACCCGACAGCTTTACATCCAGCGTCGCCATGAGTTTTTTGAGCAGCCGATGTTGTGGCATCAGCATCATCGCGCCGAGATCGATGCCGAAGTTCGGCTCTCCGGGAAATGAGACCGTGGAGGCCCGACCGCCGACGCGACCGGCGGATTCGAAAACTGCGATCCTTGCGGGCTTTTCACTTTGGGACAAGCGCCACGCCAGGAAGAGACCGGCCATGCCCGCGCCGACAATAGCAATGTCGACCGGGGCAATGTCGATCGGGCTAGGCGGCAAGGATACGCCCGTGGCGGAAAACCATCATCATGGACGACGCTCTGGACCCCTCTTGATTTCGTGTCAAAAAACCCGAAACTGACGAGGACTGCAATGTCATACTGACAGGTGGGATCAGTTGGCGTGCGAGCAGTGATCTAAAACGGGCAACGGGTCCTATGAAGAAACAGTATCACACACCAGTCATCCGCAAGGCAGGACGACTCTCCGGCATCACAGCCATCGCCGCTTCGTCCGGCCCGCCTCCACCCTGAGGCCGCCATCCAAACAAGCTTACGCCAAGGCTTTCATGCCGGCCCGATCAGGCCGGCATTTTCATATCAAGCGGGTGCTCAGTGGTTGTCCCTCGGCACGCCGCTGGTATGGGCGACATCCTGGTATTTCACCGCCGGCTTCAGCACCATGCCCTCCGAGAACTGGTCGACCATGGAGCGCTGGATCTCCTGCCATGGCGTCTGATGCTTGGGATAATGATAGCCGCCATCGACCTGCAGTTCGGCACGGCGGCGCGTGATTTCCTCGTCGGTGACGAGGATGTTGGCAGTGCCTTTCCGTAAATCGATGCGCACACGGTCGCCGGTCTTGAGCAGCGCCAGGCCGCCGCCAATGGCGGCTTCCGGCGAAGCGTTGAGGATAGAGGGCGAGCCCGATGTGCCCGACTGGCGGCCATCGCCGATGCAGGCCAGCGCGTGAATGCCCTTCTTGATGAGATAGGCGGGCGGCTGCATGTTGACCACCTCGGCGCCGCCGGGATAGCCGATCGGGCCGGCCCCGCGCATGAACAGGATGGTGTGCTCGTCGATGCCTTGCGCCGGATCGTCGATGCGGGCGTGGTAGTCCTCGGGACCGTCAAAGACCATGGCGTTGCCTTCGAAGGCTTCCGGGTCGTTCGGGTTGGAGAGATAGCGCTCGCGGAATTCCGGCGAGATGCCGCTCATCTTCATGATTGCGGAATCGAACAGATTGCCGCTGAGATTGATGAAGCCGGCATTGGCCTTCAGCGGCTCGGCGACGGCGCGGATGACGTCGGTGTTCTCGTTGGCGACACCCTTGCAATTGTCACCGATAGTCTTGCCATTGACGGTCATCGCTTCGGGATAAGGCAGCAGCTTGGCCTTCATCAACTCGGCCACCACAGCCGGCACGCCGCCGGCATGGTGATAGTCTTCGCCGAGATATTCGCCCGATGGCTGCAGATTGACGATGAGCGGCACATGGAGGCCGACCGTCTGCCAGTCGTCATTGGTGAGCGGCACGCCGAGATGACGGGCAATCGCGTTGAGGTGGATCGGGGCATTGGTCGAGCCGCCAATCGCCGAATTGACGACAATGGCGTTCTCGAAGGCCTTGCGCGTCATGATGTCGGACGGCTTCAGATCCTCATGCACCATCTCGACGATGCGCTTGCCGGTCTCATAGGAGATCTGGCCGCGCTCGCGGTAGGGTGCGGGAATGGCGGCCGAACCCGGCAATTGCATGCCGAGCGCCTCTGCCAGCGAGTTCATCGTGGTGGCGGTGCCCATGGTGTTGCAATAGCCGGTCGACGGCGCCGATGAGGCGACGATGTCCATGAACTCGTCATAGTCAATCTCGCCGGCGGAGAGCCGCTGGCGCGATTCCCAGACGATGGTGCCGGATCCCGTGCGCTTGCCTTTGTGCCAGCCATTGAGCATCGGTCCGACCGAAAGTGCTATGGCCGGAATATTGACGGTGGCCGCCGCCATCAGCAGCGCCGGCGTGGTTTTGTCGCAGCCGATGGTCAGTACGACGCCGTCGAGCGGATAGCCGTAAAGCACTTCGACCAGGCCGAGATAGGCAAGGTTGCGGTCCAGTGCCGCGGTCGGGCGCTTGCCGGTCTCCTGGATCGGATGGCACGGGAATTCGAAGGGGATGCCGCCCATCGAGACGATGCCTTCGCGCACGCGCTTGGCGAGCTCGATATGATGGCGGTTGCATGGCGACAGATCCGAGCCGGTCTGGGCGATGCCGATCAGCGGCTTGCCCGACATCAGCTCGGCCCGCGTCAGGCCGTAGTTCAGGTAGCGCTCGAGGTAGAGCGCGGTCATGCCTGGATTGTCGGGATTGTCGAACCACTCCTGCGAGCGAAACTTCTTCTTTCCGGTGGGGGCGCCTGCCATCATGGTCTCCGTATTTGTAAGACAAATCGATATGGCAACGCGCGGAAGCAGGCAAGAGGGCGCACCGTCGCAACCGGACTTTGGTGCGATAGACACAGACCAGACCGTGCGTTAGGCCTTCGAAGTCTGTCCGGGAGGTGTCGATGGCTTTGGTGATCGAAGGCGAGGAACGCATTGCCGCCCCCCTGCAGAAAGTGTGGGACGCGCTGAACGATCCGAAGGTTTTGCAGGCGACCATTCCCGGCTGCCAGCACCTGGAGATGAAATCGCCGACCGAAATGGCGGCGACGGTGGTGTTGAAGATCGGACCGATCAAGGCGACATTCAACGGCGAGGTGACGTTGAAGAACCTGAAGCCGCCGCACTCCTACACCATCCAGGGCGAGGGCAAGGGCGGTATTGCCGGCTTCGCCAAGGGTGGCGCCGACGTGACGCTGACGGCGGACGGGCCGGATGCGACGGTCCTCAAATACGCGGCCAAGGCCGAAGTCGGCGGCAAGATCGCCCAACTCGGCAGCCGGCTCATCGAATCGACTTCGAAGAAGCTGGCCTTGCAGTTCTTTTCAAGCTTTGGCGAGAAGGTGGGTTCCCCTCCCCCTTGAGGGGAGGGATATCCGAGCTACTCGAACACGATGTTCGGCACCGCCGCTTCGGCCGCGCCGCGTTCTTCGTTGACCCGGTCCCAGACCTTCGAAGCAATGCCGCGATAGATCTTCGCCTCGGCGCTGTCTGGCTTCGACGCCACCACCGGAGCACCTTCATCAGAACTTTCGCGAATGCCCATTTCCAACGGCACTTCGCCGAGGAAAGTCACGCCGAGGCGCTCGGCCTCGCGCCGCGCCCCGCCATGGCCAAAGATGTCGTAGCGCTTGCCGGTATCGGGGGCGATGAAATAGCTCATGTTCTCGACGATGCCGAGCAGCGGCACGTCGACCTTCTTGAACATATTCAATCCTTTGCGGGCGTCGATCAGCGCCAGGTCCTGCGGCGTCGAGACGATGACGGCGCCGGCCAGCGGCACCTGCTGGGCCATGGTCAGCTGGGCGTCGCCGGTGCCGGGCGGCATGTCGACGACGAGCACGTCGAGGCGGCCCCATTCGACCTCGCGCAGCATCTGCGTCAGCGCCGACATCACCATCGGACCGCGCCAGATCATCGGCGTCTCCTCGTCGACGAGGAAGCCCATCGACATCACCTTAAGGCCGTAGTTCTCCATCGGTTTCAGGATCTTGCCGTCGACGGTCTGCGGCCGGCCATGGATGTTGAGCAGCCTGGGCATGGACGGGCCATAAATATCGGCATCGAGCACGCCGACACGCAAACCGTTGGCGGCGAGGCCAAGCGCGATGTTGACAGCGGTGGTCGACTTGCCGACGCCGCCCTTGCCGGACGCCACCGCGATGATCGCCTCGATTCCGGGCACGCCGCGCTTGCCCGAGCTTTGCGAGGCCGAGGCGTGCGGGGCTGGAGTGTGTGGAGCTGGGCGCGGCCCGCCTGGCGCAGCCGGCGGTGCGGGCCTGGGCGCGGGACGCGACGCAACCGGAGCCTCCATGCCGCCGCCCTTCTTCTCCGCCGTCAGCGCGACGACGGCGCCGGCGACACCAGGGATCGCCTTGACGACACGCTCGGCTGCGGCGCGCAGCGGCTCCATCTCCTGTGCGCGGGCGGCGGGAACGGTGATCGAGAAAAACACTTTCGAATCGGCGATGAAAATCTCCGAAACCATGCCGAGGTCGACGATGTTGCCGGTGAAGTCCGGCCCGTTGACCGTCTTCAGACGCTCGGTGACGATTTCCTTGGTGACGGACATGCATTGTTCCCTAGGCGTTTGGCTGCGGCTCAGATAGTGCAGATTGGCAGCGACTCCAAGCACCACCGGTGTCCGCCTCACCCTGCCAGGCCAACCGCTAGGTAGGTGAGCGCCGAAATTGCAGCCGTGGCCGGCAAGGTGACGATCCAGGCGATGACGATGTTGCCGGCAATGCCCCAGCGCACGGCCGAGACGCGACGGGCAGCGCCGACACCGATGATGGCCCCGGTGATCGTATGGGTGGTCGACACGGGGACGCCAAGCCAGGTGGCGGCAAACAGGGTGATGGCGCCGCCGGTCTCGGCGCAGAAGCCCTGCATCGGGTTCAACCGGGTGATCTTCGAGCCCATCGTGTGGACGATGCGCCAGCCGCCGAACAAAGTGCCGAGCGCCAGTGCTGTCTGACAGGTGAGGACGACCCACAGCGGCACGTAGAACGTCCCGCCGAGCATGCCTTGCGAATAGAGCAGCACGGCGATGATGCCCATGGTTTTCTGGGCGTCGTTGCCGCCGTGCCCTAGCGAATAAAGCGAGGCCGAAAAGAACTGCATGACGCGGAAAGTGCTGTCGACGGCGAACGGTGTCTGGCGCACGAACAGCCAGGAAACGGCCAGGATGAGGACCAGCGCCAGAACAAACCCTGTCGCCGGCGACACGACGATTGCGGCGACCGTCTTGCCAAGCCCGGTCCAGACGATGGCGCCGGGCCCAGCCTTTGCAACGCCGGCGCCGACAAGCCCGCCGATCAGGGCATGCGAACTGCTGGACGGGATGCCGGCAATCCAGGTGACGATGTTCCAGACGATAGCGCCGACGAGCGCCGAGAAGATCACCGCCGGCGTGACGATGCTGACGTCGACGATACCTTTTCCCACGGTTTCAGCCACGTGAAGGCCGAAGAACATGAAGGCGATGAAATTGAAGAAAGCCGCCCACAGGACCGCATATTGCGGTCTCAGCACGCGGGTGGAGACGATGGTGGCGATGGAGTTCGCTGCATCGTGCAGGCCGTTGAGAAAATCGAAAAACAGCGCGACGGCGACAAGGCCGATCAGCACGGGAAAGGCGATGGTGGCTTCCATTGCCTAAACGTTCTCGATGACGATGCCGCTGATCTCGTTGGCGACGTCCTCAAAGCGGTCGACCACCTTCTCCAGCTGGCCGTAGATCTCCGAGCCGATCAGGTAGGCCATCGGATCGCTGCGGCCATGCCGCTTGAACAGGTCCTTCAATCCCTGCTCATGCAGATCGTCGGCGCGGCTTTCGACGCGCATCACCTCTTCGGCGATGGCGTTGAGGCGTACCGTGTGCGTGCCGACCTTGCTGAGCAGCGGGATCGCTTCGGCAACCAGCCTGGAGGCGGCAACGATGACGCCACCCATCTCCTGCATCAGCGGGTCGAATTCCTTCTTTTCGAACAGCTTCACCGTCTTGACGGTCTTGTGCATCATGTCGATGGCGTCATCCATCGACTGGATCAGGTCCTTGATGTCGCCGCGATCGAAGGGCGTGATGAAGGAACGCCGCACCGCCAGCAGCACTTCGGCCGTGATATGATCGGCCTCGTCCTCGAGATCGATGATCTTCTGGCACCAACGATCGATGTCCTTGCCCTGCAGGAGCTGCTCCAGCGCCTCGGCGCCGCCGACCACGGTGCGGGAATGCCGTTCAAAGAGGTCGAAGAAGCGATCTTCGCGCGGCAAAAGCTTGCGGAACCAGCCCAGCATGTCCGATCTCCTCGTATTCCATCCAACCACATAGCGCCGTGTTCGGCCGGGGGAAACAGCCAGCCGGCCCAAAGATGTGGATGCATGGCCAATTGCGGGTAGAGCTTGCGGCGAAAGGCAATTTCCCCGACCTTGCGCGCAACGAACGGACGGATGGTATGATCGACAAGCTCGAATTCTTCATCGCGCTGGCCAAGGAGGAGCATTTCGGCCGGGCGGCGGAAGCGTGCGGCGTCACGCAGCCGACCTTGTCGGCCGGGATCAAGCAGCTGGAGGGCCAGCTCGGCGTCATGCTGGTCAATCGCGGTTCGCGCTTTCAGGGGCTGACGCCGGAAGGCAAGCAGGTGCTGGTGTGGGCGCGTCGCATCGTCGGCGATTCCAGGACCATGCGCGAAGAGATGCGGGCGGCGCGACATGGCCTGTCCGGGCGTATCCGTATTGCCGCCATCCCAACCGCCCTCGCCATGGTGGCGCGGCTTACGACGCCATTTCGCGAGAAGCATCCGGGCGTCACCTTCTCTATCCTGTCGCGCACCTCGATCGAGGTGTTGTCGCTGCTCGGCAATTTCGACGTCGATGCCGGCATCACCTATCTCGACAACGAGCCTCTCGGACGGGTGACGAGCGTGCCGCTCTATGACGAGCGCTACCAGCTGATCACGGCGGTCGGAAATCCTTATTCGGATCGCGACAAAGTGACATGGGCCGAAATCAGCCAGCTGCCGCTCTGCTTGTTGACGCCGGACATGCAGAACCGCCGCATCATCGACCAGCATCTGGCCGAGGCCGGCGTGCAGGTGCGGCCGACACTGGAATCCAACTCGATGATCGTGCTGTTCTCCCACATACGGACAGGCAAATGGTCGTCGATCATGCCGCTCAACCTGGCGGAAACATTCGGTTTTTCCGAGCCGATCCGGGCCATTCCGATCGTCGAACCGGATGCCAGCCACACGGTCGGGCTGGTCGCCGCGCCGCGCGAACCGCACACGCCGCTGGTGCAGGCGCTGCTGGACGAGGCGATGGCGCTGGCAGACGATTTCCGCACCAATCGCTGAGCTAGTCATAACTGGTCAATCGGCGCGATAGAAATTTTCTATCGTGCAACGAAACCGCTTTATTGATTTCAGAGGTTTCCTCTGATTTCTTAAGCACTTAGCGATTAAGCGGCGTAGGCATGTCGTTGTTCCAAAACCGCTTCATGCTTTTGGACGATTATATGCATCGATCGCTACGATAGGGAGGGCGCTGCGTGACGATGCAGCCTGCAAGTACCGAGATACAGTCGCGCACGGCGGCGATCATCCAGGAGTTGAAGGGCCTCGAAGGCCCCCTGCTGCCGATCCTGCACGAGATCCAGGAAGAATTTGGCCACGTGCCGCAGGACGCCGTGCCCGTCATCGCCGATGGGCTGAACCTGTCGAGGGCCGAAGTGCATGGCGTCGTGACCTTCTATCATGATTTCCGTGCCCGGCCGGCTGGCCGGCATGTGCTCAAGCTCTGCCAGGCGGAAGCCTGCCAGTCGATGGGTTCGGATGCGATCGCCGCAAAGGTCAAGCAGTTGTTGGGCATCGATTTCCATGAGACCACCCGCGACGGATCGGTTACACTTGAGCCTGTCTATTGCCTCGGGCTGTGCGCCTGTTCACCGTCGGCGATGCTGGATGGTGAGGTGATCGGGCGGCTCGATGACGAGAAGATCGAAGAGATCGTCGGGGAGGTACGCTCATGATCCCGCGCATCTACATTCCAGGTGACTCCGGCGCGCTGGCGCTCGGCGCCGAAAAGGTCGCCAAGGCTGTTCGTGCGGAACTGGCTGAACGGGGCGTCGAGGCCAAGATCGTCCGCAACGGCTCGCGCGGCGCCTATTTCCTCGAACCGATGGTCGAGGTCGCGACCGAAAAGGGCCGCGTCGCTTACGGGCCGGTCAAGCCATCGGACGTCAAGAGCCTGTTCGACAGCGGCTTTCTCACTGGCGGCCATCACAAGCGCTGGCTGGGCGCGCCCGACAAGATCCCGTTCCTGGCCAAACAGACGCGCCTGACGTTCGCGCGTTGCGGCATCAACGACCCGCTATCGCTCGACGCCTACAAGTCACTGGGCGGGCTGAGGGGCCTGCAGAACGCGGTGGCCATGGCGCCGCTCGACATCGTCAAACAGGTCACGGAATCGGGCTTGCGCGGCCGCGGCGGCGCCGGCTTCCCGACCGGCATCAAGTGGAAGACGGTGCTCGATACGACATCTGACCGCAAATACATCGTCTGCAATGCCGACGAGGGCGACAGCGCCACCTTTGCCGACCGCATGATCATGGAGGGCGACCCCTTCGTGCTCATCGAAGGCATGACGATTGCCGGCATCGCCACCGGCGCGACCAAGGGGTTCGTCTATATCCGCTCGGAATATCCGCATGCGGTGGCTGTCATGAACAAGGCTGTCGAGGTCGCCCGCAAGGCAGGCGTGCTCGGCGTCAGCGTGCTGGGTTCGCCCAACGCCTTCGACATGGAAATCCGCGTCGGCGCCGGCGCCTATGTCTGCGGCGAGGAAACGTCGCTGCTGAACAGCCTTGAAGGCAAGCGCGGCGTGGTCCGAGCCAAGCCACCGCTGCCGGCAATCCAGGGTCTGTTCGGCAAGCCGACGGTGATCAACAACGTCATCAGCCTGGCCTCCGTGCCCATCATCATGGACAAGGGTGCTGCCTTCTACAAGGATTTCGGCATGGGCCGCTCGCGCGGCACGATCCCGATACAGATCGCCGGCAACGTCAAGTTCGGCGGCCTGTTCGAGGCGGCGTTCGGCATGACGCTGGGCGAGATCGTCGACGATATCGGCGGCGGTACGGCCACAGGTCGCCCGGTGAAGGCGGTGCAGGTCGGCGGCCCGCTCGGCGCCTATTTCCCGCGCGGCCTGTTCGACACGCCGTTCGACTACGAAGAGTTCGCGAAGCGCGACGGGCTGATCGGCCATGCCGGCATCACCGTGTTCGACGACACGGCCGACATGCTGAAGCAGGCGCGCTTTGCCATGGAGTTCTGCGCCATCGAAAGCTGCGGCAAGTGCACGCCCTGCCGCATCGGCTCGATACGCGGGGTGGAGACCATCGACCGGCTTGCCGCCGGCATCGAGCCGGAGAAGAACCTGGCACTGGTCACCGATCTCTGCAACACGATGAAGTTCGGATCGCTCTGCGCGCTGGGCGGCTTCACGCCCTATCCGGTGATGAGCTCGATCACCCATTTCCCCGAAGATTTCAAGCCCGCGCCGGCGCGCGTGGCTGCTGAATAGGAGCTGGCAGATGAATATCAAGGCCGACTTCCCGACACTCATCGAAGAACTCGATTACGGAACCCCGGAATCGAAGGCGCAAAAGCAGGTTACGCTGATCGTCGACGGCCGCAGCATCAGCGTGCCGGAGGGTACGTCGATCATGCGCGCGGCGATGGAAGGCGGGGTCGAGATCCCAAAACTCTGCGCCACGGACATGCTGGACTCGTTCGGCTCCTGCCGCGTCTGCCTGGTCGAGATCGACGGGCGCGGCGGCACGCCGGCATCCTGCACGACCCCCGTCGGCGAAGGCATGGTGGTGCGCACGCAATCCGAGCGGCTCGACGCCATCCGCCGCGGTGTCATGGAGCTTTACGTCTCCGACCACCCGACCGGCTGGAACGAGAAGGCCGGCACCGGCGCCAGCGAGTTCGACGTTGTGGCGAAATCGGTCGGCCTGACCGAGAACCGCTTCGGCATTGAGGGCCGCAACCACGTCAAGCAGGAAAACGGCGTCGCGCCCGGCCATGGCTCGCTGGCGGTCGACTACATCGCCCGCGACGAGTCCAACCCCTATTTCACCTATGATCCGGCGCAATGTATCGTCTGCTCGCGCTGCGTGCGGGCCTGCGAGGAGGTGCAGGGCACCTTCGCGCTGACGATCGAGGGCCGCGGTTTCGAATCGCGCATGGTCGCCGGCATGCACGAGGATTTCATCGCCTCCGAATGCGTGTCCTGCGGCGCCTGCGTGCAGGCCTGTCCGACCGATGCGCTGCGTGAAAAGACCGTGCTTGAGAAAGGCATGCCCGAGCGTTCCGCTGTCACCACCTGCGCCTATTGCGGCGTCGGCTGCTCGTTCAAGGCAGAAGTGAAGGACGACGAAGTCATTCGCATGATGCCCTACAAGGACGGCAAGGCGAACCACGGCCACTCCTGCGTGAAGGGCCGTTTCGCCTATGGCTATGCCACCCACAAGGACCGCATCCTGTCGCCTATGATCCGGGAAAAGGTCAGCGATCCCTGGCGCGAGGTGAGTTGGGAAGAGGCCATCGCCCATACGGCCAAGGAATTCCGCCGTATCCAGTATCAATACGGCCGCACCTCGATCGGCGGTATCACGTCCTCGCGCTGCACGAATGAAGAGACCTATCTCGTCCAGAAGCTGGTGCGCCAAGGCTTCCGCAACAACAATGTCGACACTTGCGCGCGCGTCTGCCACTCGCCGACCGGCTACGGCCTCGGCCAGACCTATGGCACCTCGGCCGGCACGCAGGATTTCGATTCCGTCGATTTCACCGATGTCGCCGTCATCATCGGCGCCAATCCGGCTTCCGCGCACCCGGTGTTCGCCTCGCGGCTGAAAAAGCGGCTGCGCCAGGGCGCCAAGCTGATCGTGCTCGATCCGCGCCGCACCGAAATGGTCAAGTCGGCGCATATCGAGGCCGACTATCACCTGCCGCTGAAGCCCGGCACCAACGTGGCGGTGCTGACGGCGCTGGCGCATGTCATCGTTACCGAAGGGCTTTTCGACGAAGCCTTCATCCGCGATCGCTGCGACTGGGCGGAGTTCCAGGATTGGGCTTCTTTCGTCGCCTTGCCGGAAAACAGCCCCGAAATCGTGGGCAAGCTGTCCGGCGTCGATCCCGAACTGATCCGAGGTGCTGCACGGCTCTATGCCAAGGGCGGCAATGGCGCGATTTATTACGGCCTCGGCGTGACCGAACACAGCCAGGGTTCGACCACGGTTATGGCTATCGCCAACCTTGCCATGGCGACCGGCAATATCGGCCGCCCGGGCGTCGGGGTGAATCCGCTGCGCGGCCAGAACAACGTGCAGGGTTCCTGCGACATGGGCTCGTTCCCGCATGAACTGCCGGGCTACCGCCACATCTCCGGCGAGGCGGTGCGCGACATCTATGAGACGTTGTGGGGGGTGAAGCTCGACGACGAACCGGGCCTGCGCATCCCCAACATGCTGGATGCCGCCGTCGACGGATCCTTCAAGGGCATCTACATCCAGGGCGAGGACATCCTGCAATCCGACCCTGATACCAAGCATGTCGCGGCCGGCCTGGCGGCGATGGAATGCGTCGTCGTGCACGACCTGTTCCTCAACGAGACAGCCAACTACGCGCATGTCTTCCTGCCGGGCTCGACCTTCCTGGAAAAGGACGGCACCTTCACCAATGCCGAGCGCCGCATCAACATGGTGCGCAAGGTGCTGGAGCCGAAGGCGCGCTATGCCGACTGGGAAGCGACACAGGAGCTTGCCCGCGCGATCGGGCTGGATTGGAACTACCAGCATCCCTCCGAAATCATGGACGAGATCGCCAAAACGACGCCAAGCTTCGCCGGCGTCTCTTTCGATCTGCTCGACCGTGTCGGATCGGTGCAATGGCCCTGCAACGAGAAGGCGCCGCTCGGCACGCCGATCATGCATATCGACGGCTTCGTGCGCGGCAAGGGCAAGTTCATCCGCACAGAATATGTGGCGACCGACGAGCGGACCGGGCCGCGTTTCCCGTTGCTGCTGACCACCGGTCGCATCCTCAGCCAGTACAATGTCGGTGCACAGACAAGGCGCACCGAAAACGTCATGTGGCACTCGGAGGACCGGCTGGAGATCCATCCGCACGATGCCGAGAACCGCGGCCTGCGCGATGGCGACTGGGTGCGGCTGACCAGCCGTTCGGGTGAGACGACGCTGCGTGCGCTGATCACCGACCGGGTGTCGCCAGGTGTGGTCTACACAACGTTCCACCATCCCGACACGCAGGCCAACGTCATCACCACCGACTTCTCGGACTGGGCGACCAACTGCCCGGAGTACAAGGTGACCGCGGTGCAGGTCGGCGCCTCCAACGGGCCTTCGGACTGGCAGCGCGATTATAACGAGCAGGCCGAGCAGAGCCGCCGCATCGCAAAGCTGGAAGCGGCGGAGTAGTCTTGCCACGGCGTTCGACAATAAGAGCTTCAATCTTGACGGTTGGTCGACCCCTACTCCGTCAGGAAGGACGCGAGCTTATGCCGCCTGGCGCCTTTCTTCTCCCTCCGGAGGGGGGAGAGGTGGCGCCGCGAAGCGGCGACGGAGTGGGGGAAGCCGGCCCCGCAACACGCAGCCGTCGAAAGTCGCGCACAACCCAAAGAGCAGGCAAACCGGCCTATCTGGCGAGCAGTCGACCCCCACTCCGTCAAGCTTCGCCTGACACCTCTCCCCCGGTCGACGGGGGAGAGGAAAGGCGCGAGCCTCCACAGCTACTGCTAAGGACGAACAGGGCAGAGGGGCGCGCCTCGTGACCCGCAAACGCCAAGCCACCACCCAAATCTCTCGCCTTGCCCACCGCGCCAGCGGCACGACATCGGCCAACCGCATGGTGCCGGAGGAGACGCCGGTGGCGTTCTCCTTTGCCGGCACCACCCATGCGGTGATGATGGCGAGCCCGGCCGATTTCGAGGATTTCGCGCTCGGCTTCTCGCTGACCGAAGGCATCATCGCGTTGCCTGACGAGATAGAGGCGATCGAGGTCGAGGACCATGGCGCCGGGATCGATATCCAGATCCGGTTGAAGGACCAGGCCAATACGCGCTTCGAGGCGCGACGCAGGCGATTGGCCGGTCCGGTCGGCTGTGGGCTATGCGGCATCGAATCGATCGAGGAAGCGATGCGCTCGGTCGACAAGGTTGGTGCGTCCAAGCTTACGCTTGAAGCCGACGACATCGTTCGCTCAGTCAAGCTTTTGTCGAAGGTGCAGCCGCTGCATTCAGAAACCGGCGCCGTGCATGCAGCGGGCTTCTACATTCCCGGCAAAGGCATCGTCATGGCGCGCGAGGATGTCGGCCGGCACAATGCGCTGGACAAACTGGCCGGCGCGCTGGCCAAGGCCGGCATTGACGGTGCATCGGGCGCGGTGGTGGTGACATCACGCGTCTCGGTGGAGATGGTGCAGAAAACGGGGGCGATCGGCTCCGCCTTCATCATCGCCGTGTCGGCGCCGACAGCCCTTGCCATCCGCACCGCCGAAGAGGCCGGCATGACGCTGGTGGCGCTGGTGCGCGGCGACGATTTCGATGTTTTCACCCACCCTAAACGGGTGGTCTTGGGAGTTGCCCAGCATGTCGCATGACGAAGAACACATCACGAGCACCGGGGAAAAGCTGGTGCGCATGGCCAACCAGATCGCCGCCTTCTTCCATTCAAGGCCCCGCGAGGAAGGTGTGGCGGGCGTGGCCGAGCACATCAACAAGTTCTGGGAGCCCAGGATGCGCCGGCAGTTCTTCGAGATGCTGGACAGCGGCGGCGAAGGTTTTGACGAACTCGTCGTCGTGGCCTCGGCCAGGATCAAGCGGCCGAAGACCGAGGAGCAGGCCGATGTGAGCATCGGCTACGTCCAACCCACGGGTGCAGAGAGCGTCGCTCCCCAGAAATAGCCTGCCCCAGAAATGGCGGGCGAACACGGCTCGCGCCGCGGGCTATATTCCTGTCTTCTAAAGTTTGGCTGCCGCATCCGCCGGGCGTCTGCTATGGTCGGCGATCAGAAATCGTCTGGCCGGGCGGGATAGCAACGTGAGGCCGATCGAGACGCGATATGCCCTCAGCGGCGACGTGCGGATCGCCTATCAGGTGGTCGGCCAGGGATCGTTCGACCTGGTTTTCGTGCCCGGCTTCATCTCCAATCTCGACCTGCATTGGGAAGACGAGGGCTACGCCAGGCTCTTGAAACGGCTCTCGGCGTTCTCGCGGCTGATCCTGTTCGACAAGCGCGGCACCGGCCTGTCCGACCGCGTCGACCCACGCCACCTGCCGAGCCTCGAAACCCGCATGGACGATGTGCGCGCGGTGATGGATGCCACCGGCAGCGGCCGCGCGGCCTTGCTCGGCGCTTCGGAAGGCGCGCCGATGGCAATGTTGTTTGCCGCCACCTATCCGGAACGGACACGAGCGCTGGCGCTCTATGGCGGTTATGCGCATTTCCACAAATGGGTGATGTCGCCGGAGCGCCTCGAGGCCTTCATCGCGACGGCCGGCACGGAATGGGGCACGGGCGCCACACTGCCCAACTTCGCTCCCGGCCGGGTAGATGATGCGCATTTCACCCAGTGGTGGGCCCGCTTCGAGCGGCTGTCGGCCAGTCCGACGGCAGCGGCCGCTCTTGCCCGAATGAATGCCGGGATCGACGTGCGCGGCGTGCTTTCGGCGATCGGCGCACCGACCCTGCTCATCCATCGCCGCAACGACGCGCGGGTCGACCCCGGAGCCAGCCGCTTTCTGGCGAAAAACATCTCGAATGCGCGACTGGTCGAGGTCCCCGGGCGCGACCACCCGATCTGGACCGGCGATGTCGACCGGGTGGCCGACCTGATCGAGGAATTCCTGACCGGCGAGCGTGCCGTGGCCGAAGCGGAGCGCGTGCTTGCCGCTCTTCTGGCGACACGCATCTACGACACGGCGCGGGTTGGCGACCGCATGTGGAGCGAACGTAGCGAGCGCTTCCAGGAGAGCTGGCAGCAGCTGGTCGGCCGTCATGGCGGACGCGTCGCCGGCATCCATGGCGAATTGATGATCTCGCGCTTCGACGGGCCGGCGCGGGCCATACGCTGCGCGGCGGCACTGCGCGATGCGGCGCAACATGTGGGCATTGCAAGCGCCCAGGGCGCCCATGTCGGTGAGGTCGAAATGCGCGGGCCGCCGGTGGGGCTGATGGCACGGGTGACGATGCAGATCGCCGCCCATGCCGGGCGCGGCGATATTCTGGCGTCGCGGCTGGCCGCCGATCTGGCGGCGGGGTCCGGCCTGCATTTCATCGATGCCGGGCGTGTCACGGTGGATGAGCTGGACGAGCCGCTGGCGCTGGTCCAGGCAACGTCGGAACAGCACCTGGAGCCGGCCTGCCGCCCCAAGGCGAAACCCGCCGAGCCGGCTCAACTGACGGCGCGCGAAAGCGAGGTGGTGATCCTGATCGCCGACGGCAAGAGCAATGCCGCGATCGCCGCCGAGCTGAGGCTCAGCGAGCATACGGTCAAGCGTCATGTCGCCAACATATTGCTGAAGCTCGATTTGCCGTCACGGGCGGCGGCAGCGGCATTTTCCGCCAGGCAGGCTGGCCCGGACGGGCCATAGGGACCATGGCGCTTTCGGGCGAAGCGGCCAGGTGGGGTCGAGGCGTACCAATTCTCTCCATGCAGGCCAGGCGGATGTCGCCGGGAAAGGCACTGCGGATGGAGGATGCAATGCTGAATTCAAACAGGTCGATCAAATCGCTGGTGATAGCGGCAGGCGTTGGCGCGCTGTTCACGATCGCTCCCGCCAGAGCCGAGGATGCCTCGGCGGCCGCCGCCTACAAGGACATCGAGGCGACGCTCGGCTCAGTGCCGGACATGTTCAAGACGCTGCCCGATGTCGCGGTTGCCGGCGCCTGGGCCGAGATCAAGGGTGTGCAGCTCAACCCCAAGACCGCGCTCGACGGCAAGACCAAGGAACTGCTGGGGCTGGCCGTCGCCTCGCAGATCCCCTGCCAGTACTGCATCTATTTCCACACCGAGGCCGCCAAGCTCAATGGCGCGACCGATGAGGAGATCAAGGAGGCGATCGCGATGGCGGCCATCGTGCGCCACTGGTCGACGATGCTCAACGGCAGCCAGGTCGATTTCGCGACCTTCAAACAACAGACCGACGGGGTGTTCGCAGCCGTCAAAGCCAAGTCGCAGTGAAAGAAAATGCCGGGCGGTGCGCCGGGCATTGCTTGTGATCATTCAACCGCCCGATCAACGGGCCATGGAGGAGAAGATGCTGACCAAGACGCAGAGCGTGGACGGCGCGGCGATCAAGAAAGCGATCGAAGGACGGGACGGCAGGATGCTCGCTAGCTTCTATGCCGACGACGCACTGGTGCGGGTGATCGACCGCAACAATCCGCCGAGCAAGCCGCGCGAGATCCGCGGCCGGGCGGCGATCAGCACCTTCTGGGACGACATCTGCAGCCGGGCGATGACCCACAAGGTCGACACCACCATCGCCGATGGCGACAATCTCGCCTTCACCCAGGCCTGCGCCTATCCGGACGGAACGAAAGTGTTCTGCGCGGCGATGCTGGAGCTGAAGAATGGGCGGATTGCACGACAGACCGTCGTGCAGGCCTGGGACGAGTAGTTCCACCGCGGAAAGATCAACCGCGGTTTGGGCCGCAAAACTGGAGGAGACAAAAATGTTCAGCGCCAGATGGCAGATCGACGCCAAGTTCGGGCACAAGCAGACCGTGCTCGACCTGTTGAAGAAATGGGAACGCGAGATCGGCTCTCAGGTCGGCATTGCCGATCTCGAGTTCCAGATCATGACCGGTTCGGTCGGAGCTCGGGAAGCGACGGTCGAATCGCATCATCAGGTCGAAAGCCTTGCCCAGCTGGAGGGATTCTTCGCGAGGATCGGCAAGATCGACGCGCACGCCAAATGGGGCAAGGAGATGGAGCCCTACGTCGTTTCAGGCACCAGCCTTTGGAACATCTACCGCATCGTGGAGTAGCCGTGGCAGGTGCAGCAGTTTTCGGCCATCAGTTGCGGCGGCCGAAACTCGTCCGCTGCCCGGAAAACCGCCCTTCCCTGGCCGATCCGGCAGCCGCGACACGTGCCGGCTGATTGGGCAATGTGGCCTGCTTGGCCAGGGCCGCCGCTATCAAGGCGTCGGCCTGGCGCGCGCGCTGGTCCGCGCCGGCATCTCCGGCAGGGTTGCCCGCCACGGCGGAGCTCGACATCCGCCGGCGGGGTTTGAAAGCAAGATAGAGAAGCAACGCGCCGAGCAGTCCAGCCCCAATGACGATCGTCAAACGCGTGCCGGTCATGCCGGTGCGTTCGATCTGGGTGGGGTTGGCGGGGTTCTGGACGACGGTGAGCTTGTCGCCGACCTGCGGTTCGCGGGCACCGTTCTTGTTCAGCTCCATCGTGGCCTCGACGGCGTCGGCGCCGGTGCCGACGCGCAAGGTGCCGGTGAATTTCTGGGTCACCTTCCACTCTTTGTCAGCATGAACCGTCTTGAACGCATCCACCAGTTCGCACGGCATCGTGGCGGTGCTGACGGTCTTGTAGACAATCTTGTGGGCGGTCGATTCCATGTCGCATTCGACATTGACCGCGAGGATTTCAGCAGGCGCCTCGGGCCAGCCGCTCTTCTTGATCATGTCCTTGCCGCCGAACACAGCGATCAGCAGACAGAAGCCGCCAATGAGTACCAGCTTGATCTTGGTCGTGTTCATGCGCAAACCCCTCGCCGCGCGGTTTCCCGGCAAGAGGCTGCTCGTTCAGGTTGAATATTCAGTAAATCGTGAACTCCCGCCGTACCGCAAAAGTAACTCTCGCTTAATGTACAGAAAACGGGTTGGCGAATATTTTAGAGATAGTGGCGGCCTCTACCCATGCGCCACCATCACATGACGAACGGCGGTATAATCCTCCAGCGCATAGAGAGACATGTCCTTGCCGTAGCCAGACTGCTTCAGCCCGCCATGCGGCATCTCGTTGGTCAGCATGAAATGGGTGTTGATCCAGGTGCAGCCATATTGCAGACGGGCGGCCGTCGCCATGGCGCGCGAGACGTTCTTGGTCCACACCGAGGATGCCAGGCCGTAGTCGCTGTCATTGGCCCAGTTCACGGCTTCATCGACTTCGGAGAAGCGGGTGATGGAAACGACCGGGCCGAACACTTCGCGGCGCACGATCTCGTCTTCCTGCAGCGCGCCGGCAACCACCGTCGGCTGGTAATAGAAGCCGGAGCCTTCGCCCGGCTTGCCGCCGGTGGTGATCTCGATGTGCTTCAGTTCCGAAGCGCGCTCGACGAAGCTCGAGACTCGATCGCGCTGGCGGCGCGAGATCAGCGGCCCGATCTCGTTTTCGGTGTCGTCGGGCTGGTTGTATTTGATGGTCGAGACGGCAGATGAGAGATCGGCGACGAGCTTGTCGTAGATCTTCTTGCCGGCATAGATGCGGCAGGCGGCTGTACAATCCTGCCCGGCATTGTAGTAGCCGAAAGCGCGCAGGCCGTTGACCACGGCGCCGAGGTCGGCATCGTCGAAAACGATGACCGGCGCCTTGCCGCCGAGTTCCAGATGCGTGCGCTTGACCGACTTGGCGGCGGCCTGCAGCACCTTCTTGCCCGTGGCGACGTCGCCGGTGATCGAAATCATGTTGACCTTGGCGTGATTGATCAGCGTGTTGCCGACGCTGTCGCCGCGGCCGAGCACGACATTGACGACGCCCTCGGGCAGCACCTCGGCCAGGATCCTGGCCAGCTTCAGCGCCGTCAGCGGCGTCTGCTCCGACGGCTTGAAGACGACGGTGTTGCCGCCGGCAATGGCCG
Organism: Mesorhizobium sp. C432A; assembly: GCF_030323145.1. Lineage (NCBI taxonomy): Bacteria > Pseudomonadati > Pseudomonadota > Alphaproteobacteria > Hyphomicrobiales > Phyllobacteriaceae > Mesorhizobium > Mesorhizobium sp. C432A. Next base: position 518,324 of record NZ_CP100470.1, read on the forward strand.
GCGCCAGCTTCCAGGCCATCATCATCAGTGGATAGTTCCACGGCGCGATGGAAGCGACGATGCCGATCGGGTCGCGCCGCACCATCGAGGTGTGGCCGGGCAGATATTCGCCGGCGACCACGCCCGGCATCGAACGTACCGCGCCGGCAAAGAAGCGGTAGCAGTCGACGATCGCCGGGATTTCGTCATTGAGCACCGCGTTGATCGGCTTGCCGCAATTCAGCGCCTCGAGCGCCGCGAACTCCCGCGCGTTGGCCTCGATGCGGTCGGCGATCTTGAGGAGATAGCCGGAGCGCTGCGCCGGCGTTGTGCGTGACCACAAGACGAACGCTCGCCCGGCGGCAGTAACAGCCGCCTCGATCTGCGCCTGGCTGGCTTCAGGCAGGTTGAGAATGGTCGCCCCGGTCTTTGGATTCAGAATCGGCTCCTCGGTGTCGGTGCCGTTCTCGAACTTCGAGCCGATCAGCATCTGGGTGTCCATGCGGGTTCTCCTTGGTCAGGAGCGAGTAGCGAATAGCGAGTAGCGAACAGGGCTGGTCGTGCAATCTCCCTATTCGCTATTCGCTACTCCCTATTCGCTGTTCTTCATTTGCCCGAACCGGCGATCTGGTCGCCGTCGCGGGTCAGGTAATAGGCGGCAAGGATGGGCAGCAGCGTCACCAGCACCACGACCATGGCGACGACATTGGTGACCGGACGCTGGCGTGGGCGGATCAGCTCTTCCAGCATCCAGATCGGCACGGTCTGCTGCTGGCCGGCGGTGAAGGTGGTGACGATGACCTCGTCGAAGGAGAGCGCGAAGGCGAGCATCCCCCCGGCAAGCAGAGCGGTGGCGATGTTGGGCAGCACGACGTGCCGGAAGGTCTGGAAGCCGTCGGCGCCGAGATCCATCGAGGCCTCGATCATTGAGCCGGAAGTGCGGCGGAAACGGGCGACCGCATTGTTGTAGACGACGACAACGCAGAAGGTGGCGTGGCCGAGCACGATCGTCCAGAACGAGAACGGGATGTCGGCTAGCGAGAAGGCCGAGCGCAACGCGATGCCGGTGATGATGCCGGGCAGCGCGATCGGCAGGATGACGAGCAGCGAGATCGTCTCGCGGCCGAAGAATTTCGTCCGTGACACGGCGGCGGCGCACAGCGTGCCCAGTATCAAGGCAATCGCGGTCGAGATGGCGGCGACACGGACCGAAAGCGACAGCGCCTGCCAGACATCCGGCCGGTTCCAGGTGGCGGCGAACCATTGTGTGGTCAGCCCCGGCGGCGGCCAGACGAAGCTCTTCTCTTCCGTGGTGAAGGCATAGACGAAGATCAGCAGGATCGGCAGGTGCAGGAAGAGCAGGCCGCAAGCGGCTGCGATCTTGAGGCCGAGCGGGGCGGATTGCGAACCGTCAGAGCGCATCGAAGGCCCCCATGCGCTTGGCGCCCCAGAGATAGAAACCCATGATGACGATGGGCACGACGGTGAAGGCGGCGGCGAGCGGGATGTTGCCGGCTGTGCCCTGCTGCGAATAGACGGCCTGGCCGATAAACAGCCGCGACGTGCCGATGATCTGCGGGATGATGTAGTCGCCCAGCGTCAGCGAGAAGGTGAAGATCGAGCCGGCGACGATGCCGGGCAGCGCCAGCGGGAACAGCACGTTGCGGAAGGTCTGGCCCGGCGACGCCCCGAGATCGGAGGACGCCTCGACCAGATTGCCGGGCACGCGCTCCAATGCCGCCTGCACCGGCAGGATCATGAACGGCAGCCAGACATAGACGAAGGCGATGAAGGTTCCGGTGGCGGAGACCGACAGGGAATTGCCGCCGACGACCGGCAGCGACAGCCAGCCGTCGAGCACCCAGAGCAGATGCAATTTGGCCAGCAGCCAGGTCAGAATGCCTTCCTTGGCGAGGATCAACTTCCAGGCGTAGATCTTGACGAGGTAGCTCGACCACAGCGGCAGCATGATTCCGAGATAAAACAGCGCCTTCCACCGGCCCCGGGCATAGCGCGCCGCATAATAGGCGATCGGGAAGGCGATGGCGGCGGAGGCCAGCGTGACCAGCACCGCCATCGTCACCGTGCGCAGGATGATGTCGAGATTGGCGGGCTGGAACAGGTCGCCATAGGTCTTCAGCGTGAACTCATGGTTGATGAGGCCGGAAAATTCGTCGATCGAGAAGAAACTCTGTGCCAAGAGCGCGAACAGCGAACCGATATAGACGACGCCGAGCCACAGCACCGGCGGCGCCAACATGAGGAACAGCAGCAGTTGCGGCTTGCGCCAGAACAGGTCGGACAGCGCACCGCGCACGCCGCCGCTGCCGGGCAGGATGGCGGGGGCGGAGGTTGAGTTGAGCGCGGCGATGGTCATGGGGAGACCGCGTGCTGAAGGAACCCTGAGAAGCCGGGTTCCTTCACACCCCCCTCTGTCCTGCCGGACATCTCCCCCTCAAGGGGGGAGATCAGCAGTTTCGCTGCCTCGCCAAATCCCCAACGTTGAAGATTGGCGAAACCGGGAGGAACAGCCAATCTCCCCGCTTGAGGGGGAGATGTCCGGCAGGACAGAGGGGGGTGCTTGGCGCAAACCTCAATCATGCCGGCTCGTCCATCAAATGCAAATGCTCGCGGTTGAACGTCAGCACCACCGCTTCGCCTTCCGCCGGCAGCTTTGTCCCGGCCGGCACGATGGCGTGCAGCCTCAAGCCGTCGGCGTCGAGCGCCAGCCTGGTCGTGGCGCCGAGATAGTTGGTTCCGACCAGGCGCGCGGCAACCCCTTCGCCTTTCGCAATGCTGCCGATGCGGATCGATTCGGGGCGCAAGCTGCCCCAGCGGTCCTGGCCGGAATAACGCTGGACGAAATCCGGCGGCAACACATTGGAGGAGCCGACGAAATCGGCGACGAAGCGGGTCTTCGGCCGCTGGTAGATGTCTTCCGGCGTGCCGATCTGCATGATCTTGCCGTCATTGAAGACGGCGACGCGGTCGGCCATCGACAGCGCTTCGCCCTGGTCGTGGGTGACGAAGACGAAGGTGATGCCGAGCGCCTTCTGCAGCGACTTCAGCTCTTCCTGCATGTTCTCGCGCAGTTTGAGATCGAGCGCGCCGAGCGGCTCGTCGAGCAGAAGCACCTTGGGCTGGTTGACCAGCGCACGGGCCAGCGCCACGCGCTGGCGCTGGCCGCCGGAGAGCTGGCCGGGACGGCGGGCGCCATAGCCGGGAAGCCGCACCAGTGACAATGCCTCTTCCGCCGCCTTCTGCCGCTGCGGCTTGGCGATGCCCTTGACCATCAGCCCGTAGGCGACATTGTCCAGCACGTTCAAATGCGGGAACAGCGCGTAGTCCTGGAACACCGTGTTGACGTTGCGGCGATAGGGCGGCACGCCCTCGGCGCGGTCGCCGAAGATCGAGATCGAGCCCGAGGTCGGCTGCTCGAAGCCGGCGATGAGGCGCAGGCAGGTCGTCTTGCCGGACCCCGACGGACCGAGCATGGCGAAGAACTCGCCCGGCACGATATCGAGATCGACCGCATCGACGGCGCGCACGCTGCCGAAATGGCGAGAGACTTTCTGGAAGGAAACGGCCGATGTCATGGGCTGTCCGTCTGTTGCCGGTTTGTGTTCGTCGAAATAGCTCTTGCCGCCACCAATCAGGCCAGCGGGCACGGCACTTCACCTCCCCCTCGATCGGGGAGGTCGCGGCGAAGCCGCGGGTGGGGTGACTAGCACCGGACGTCAGCGTTGCCCCCACCCCGACGCTGCGCGTCGACCCTCCCCACAAGGGGGAGGGTTAAGGGAGCTCACCGCCCGCCGATGACGCCGATATAGTCGGACACCCAGCGGTAGTAGGGCACGCAGTGGTCGTTCTGGGTGGCGCACTTCGAGACCGGCGTCTTCCAGAACTTGATCTTGTCGAAGTTCTCGTAGCCGTTGGTCTTGCAGCCTTCCTCGCCGAGCAGCTCGTTGGCCTTGCAGGCAGCGGGCACCACGGGGAGCGAGCCGAACCAGGCCGAGACATCGCCTTGCACCTTGGGCGACAGCGAATGCTCAAGCCACATATAGGCGCAGTTGGGATGCGCGGCGTCGGCCTCCATCATGGTGGTGTCGGCCCAGCCGGTGACGCCTTCTTCCGGCACGGTCGAGGCGACCGGCTTCTTGGCGGCAACCAGCGTGTTGACCTGGTAAGGCCACGAACCGGAAGCGACGACGCCTTCGTTCTGGAAGTCGTCGACCTGGATGGCGGCGTCATGCCAGTAGCGGCCGACCAGCGTCCGCTGAACACGCAGCAGCTCGAGCGCTGCCTTGTACTGGTCTTCGTTCAGTTCGTACGGGTCCTTGATGCCGAGTTCCGGCTTGTGGAACATCAAATAGTTGGCGGCGTCGGCGATGTGGATCGGGCCGTCATAGGCCTGGACGCGGCCCTTGTTGGACTTGCCGTCCGGCAGGTTCATTTCCTCGAAGACGACGTTCCAGCTCTTGGGCGCTTCCTTGAAGACATCGGTGTTGTACATCAGGATGTTCGGGCCCCACTGATAGGGAACGCCGTAATGCACCTTGTCGACGGTGAACCAGGGCGCATCCTTCAGACGGTCGTCTACCGCCTTCCAGCTCGGGATGAGATCGGTGTTGATCGGCTGCACGCGCTTGCCGGCAACGAGGCGCAGCGATGCGTCACCCGAAGCGGTGACTAGATCGAACCCACCCTCATTCATCAGCGAGACCATCTCGTCGGAGGTGTTGGCGGTCTTGACGTTGACCTTGCAGCCGCTCTCCTTCTCGAAGGAGGTCACCCAGTCATAGCCCTTGTCGGTTTCGCCGCGCTCGATGTACCCCGGCCAGGCAACGATGCTGACCTCCCCTTCGCCCTTGCCAAGTTCCTTGACCTGGGCGACGGCCTGACCGGAAAAGGTCAGCGCGACCGTCAAGGCGGTGCACGTCTTCAGGAATGAATTCATCGTCAATCTCCCATTTTGGCGCCTGACTGCGAAGCGAGTCGCCGCCGCGGTCAGCCGCAGGCTGAAAAGCGTCAGTTCATCCGATGGCACGTTGCCGCTCTGATGGCGGCTTTCGTCCCTGACATCAAAAGTGCTCGGAAAATTCCGGTTTCGCAAATTCATTTATCAGAAACGCGATATCGGTTTTTCCGATAGATAACCACGCACCCTATCAACGCTGCTGGCGTACCATACGCTGCGACTGGGCAAGGCCGATGAAGTCGCGCGACGCCTGCGGCAGACCGGAGCCGCGGCGCCAGACCATGCCGACCTGGACGACCGGCAGGGAACCCGAAATGTCGCGCGATTCGATGCGGTCGCCTTCCAGCGACCACGGCCGGTAGACTAGGTCGGGCAGCAACGCCACGCCCGCACCTGTGGCGACGAGGCTGCGAACGGCTTCGACCGAGCGGGTGCGAAAGGCGACATGCGGCCTGGCGCCGATCGCCGCCAGAAGCTTGCCGGTGTTCTCCTCGATCTCGTCGACGGTCAGCATGATCAGCGGCTCGCCGGCAATGTCGCCTATGCCGATAATGTCGGCGCTGGCCAGCTTGTGGCCGAGCGGGACCCACAGCCGGTAGGCCGAGACCTCGAGGATTTCCGACTGCAGCGCGGTGCGGTCGCGCAAATTGGAGGTGACCATGACGGCAATGTCGAGCTTGCCGCCGATCAGCAGATGTTCGAGATAGTCGCCATTGTCCTCGATGGCCGAGACATCGACGCCGGGATAGGCGCGGCGGTAGCGCGCCAGCAGATCGGACAGCACATAGCCCGCGACCAGCGAGGTGACGCCGAGCTGCAGCCGCCCGCCGGCCACCACCTGGTCGTCGGAAAAAGCGCGGCGCGCGTCGGAGACGTCGGCCAGGATCTTGGTCGCATGGCGCAGGAACTGGTGGCCTTTGTGGGTAATGTTGAGGCCACGCGGATGGCGCTCGAACAATTCGACGCCGAGATCGCTCTCCAGCTCCTTGATCGCCTCGGTGACCGAGGATTGCGAGATGGAGAGGTTTTGTGCGGCGCCCGACACCGTGCCTTGCTCGGCGACGGCAATGAAGAACTGCAGCTGACGGATGGTGAAAGCCATGGCCGGACTAAACACCGGCGCGACGGGGAAGGAAAGCCGAAGGCGAGCCTTTTACCCGTACGGCTTGAGGCGCCTCCTGTCAGCCGAAGCCGAGGCGCCGCCGGCAGGCAGGACCGTAGCGAAGCGCGAGCATAAAAGCCGTCTCCAGCGCCAAAACGATGACGATGATGCGAAAGCCGATGGCATAGGAATCCCGGCCGCTGCCGCGCATAAGGTAGCCGGTGACGAGGAAGCCGGTGTTCCATAGCGTGGCGCCGAGCAGCGTCGCCGCCGCGAAGGGCAAGAGTGGCAGACGGAGCGCGCCGGCCGCGATCGGCAGATAGTTGCGAACCGTCGGGATGAACTGCGCCAGCAAGGAGACCCGAACATGATGGCGGCGATAGGCCTGACCAAGCTTGCTGTAGGTCGCATAGCGCAAGCAGACATATTTGCCGAAACGCTCGACCAGCCTGTCGGCACGATCCAATCCAATCCTACGGCCCACACTATACCAGACAAGGCAGCCTGTGATGGCGGACAGCGTCGTCACCAGGAGCAGAATCGCCAGCGCCAGGAGATCGGAGGCTGCCGTCATGCCGAGGAACAGCAGCAGCACATGCGAGGGCGGCAGCGGCAGGATCTTTTCTGTGAAGGCGAGGCAGGCGACGCCGAGCAGGCCGAACCCCAGGATCGCCGACAGTGGATCAGTCATGCGAAGCGCCAGTCATAGGTTTTGAGGTTCTTGATCCTGGACACCTTATACACCGTCATACACTGTCGCTGGCGGAAAGTTGCGGAATGTCCGGCCAAGCCGGGTCCGCTTCCAGGTCGGAGCGCGCAAGCGTCCAGGCCATGAGGAAAGACAAGGCATCGTTTGCAGCATGGTGACCTCATTGCTGATGCGGGCGATTCGCCCGGCCCGCATTTCGACGAGGCGCTGTTTGCGGCTGCCAAGTTGCATGGACATTGCGAACAGCGGGATGATTGAAAAACAATTTTTCACCAGAACGACATCTTATGCGGCCGGCGACGCGGCTCGCATGATGCACAACATCGCCTTCGTGGTATCGGGTAGCGGCATGGGCCGGGATCGCGGCGCGCCAGTCGCTGGTGTTTGGCTAGGCCGCAGCGATGCTGAGGCGCGCTCCAGCCTCGGCAAGTGCCGAGGCAATGTCGCGCGGCGGCGGCTGGTCGGTGGCGAGTTCGGAAAAACCGTCGAAGCCGCAGACCTGGACTAGACCCTGGCGACCGAACTTGGTGTGGTCGGTGATGACCAGCGAGCGCTGGCCGCGCGACAGCACCATGCGGGCGAACTCCGCCTCTTCCAGATCGTAGTCGGCAAGGCCTGCGGCGGCATCGACGGCGCCGATCGAAATCACCGCATGGCTGACCGAGAAGCGGCTGACGAAATCGATCGCCGAGGCGCCGAAGGCGGCTCCGGAATCGCTGCGCAATTCGCCGCCGGCCATATAGACCTTGTTGCCGTTGACGGTGGCCAGCGTGCGGGCGATGTCGGATGAATTGGTGACCACCGTCAGCCGCCGGTGGCCGAGCAGTTCGCGGGCCAGGAACGAGGTCGTGGTGCCGGTGTCCAGCATGACCGATTCACCGTCGCGAATGGTGGCAGCGACCATGCGGGCGATCAGCCGCTTGGCCTCCGCATTGTCGCGCATGCGCCGCTCGAACGGCGCTTCGCCGGCCATCGACGGCAGGCCGATGGCGCCATGCATCTTGAGCACCGAGCCATTGCCGGTCAAAGGCTTGACATCCCGGCGCACCGTTTCAAGCGAAACCCCCAGCCGGTCGGCGAGGCTGGCAATGGTGACGGTGCCCTCTTCCTTGAGGAGGCGGAGGATTTCGCCATGCCGTTTCGAATGGATCATCTGGCTTCCTGAATTTGCGGCCTGCCCGGTTTTAGGGCAATGCCGCCGTTTTTAAAGGAATTGCTCGTGGTTTCGGGCAAAACACCCAAAAAAAGTCACAACATTTCATTGACAGTTAGGTAGCACTGGCGTGACATTGACGGCGTGACAGCTTCGGAACTGCCACGGGAGGGTGATGGCAGAGCCGCAATTCACGGACCGGACCGTCTGGCCAGACCGTCTGGGTTTGAACTGGCACAAAAGTTTCTCAAATCCGCGGGGGCGGAGACCGGGTATCAAAACCTGGCCAGAGGGGCTCGTCGGTGCGGCGCGGGATAGGAGTTCCTGCGTCCCGCACCGACGAGATTTTTTGCGTTTCCCAACGCTCGTTGCGCGGCGCATGGCGCCCAGGAAAGCTCCGCAAAAGTCAGGGATGGCCCCGTGACTGCTGAAGACCGCATCCGGGCCTTGCCTTGCTGGAATGGCAGCATCGACATTGCGCCGCTGCCGGGCGGCCTCAGCAACGCCAACTATCTGGTCAAGGACGCGGCCGGGCGGCATGTCGTGCGCTTCGGCCAGGACTATCCATTTCACCACGTCTTTCGCGACCGCGAGGTGATGACGGCCCGCGCGGCGCACGCCGCAGGCTTCGCGCCGGCGGTCCGCCATTCCGAACCCGGCATCATGGTCACGGAATTCCTCGGCGCGAAGACCTATGTCGCCGAGGATGTGCGCGCCAATATCGGCCGCGTCGCAGCGCTTATGCGCGGGTTCCATCGCGAGATGCCCAATCACATCTCCGGCGCCGGCTTCATGTTCTGGGTCTTCCATGTCATCCGCGACTATGCGCGAACGCTGAGCGAAGGCGGCAGCCGCAAGCGCGACGAGCTGCCCAGGCTGCTGGCTCTGGCCGACGAGTTGGAGCGGGCCCAGAAACTGCTGCCGATCGTCTTCGGCCACAATGATCTTTTGCCGGCAAATATTCTCGACGATGGCGACAGGTTGTGGCTCATCGATTTCGAATATGCCGGTTTCAACACCGCGATGTTCGATCTTGCCGGCGTTGCCTCCAACGCCGAGATGAGCGACGCGGAGTCCTTCACTTTCCTCACGGCGTATTTCATGCGCGAGCCGGATGAGGCGATCCGCCGCTCGCACGCGGCCATGCAATGCGCCTCGCTGCTGCGCGAGGCGATGTGGAGCATGGTTTCCGAACTTTACCTCGACGCGCCCGGCATCGACTACGTCGCCTACACCGCGGAGAACCTGACGCGGCTCGACGCGGCGCTGGACAATTACCGCACGAAGTACGGGACACAGTCATGACATTGCCTATACATGCCGGCATCGTCGTCATCGGCGGCGGCATTATCGGCTGTTCGACGGCCTATCACCTGGCGCGCGACCACAAGGCCGATGTCGTGCTGCTGGAACAGGGCAAGCTGACCTCGGGTTCGACCTGGCATGCGGCCGGGCTGGTCGGCCAGTTGCGCTCGTCGGCCTCGATCACCCGCGTGCTCAAATATTCGGTCGAGCTCTACAAGGGACTGGAAGCCGAAACCGGGCTCGCTACCGGCTGGAAGATGACCGGGTGCCTCAGGCTTGCGACCAATGCCGACCGCTGGACCGAATATAAACGGCTGGCGACGACGGCCAGGAGCTTCGGCATGGACATGCAGTTGCTGTCGCCGGGGGAGGTCAAAAAGATGTGGCCGCTGCTGGAGACCGGCGACCTCGTCGGCGCCTCCTGGCTGCCGACCGATGGGCAGGCCAGCCCCTCCGACATCACGCAGTCGCTGGCCAAGGGCGCGCGCATGCATGGCGCCAAGCTGTTCGAGGACGTCCGCGTTACCGGCTTTGACATGACGGACGGGCACATCACCGCGGTGAAGACCAACAAGGGCGACATTGCTTGCGACAAGGTGGTGAACTGCGCCGGGCAATGGTCACGCCAGGTCGGCGCGATGGCCGGCATTTGCGTGCCGCTGCAACCGGTCAAGCACCAGTACATCATCACCGAGAAGATCGACGGGCTGGCGACCGACGCGCCGACAATCCGCGATCCCGACCGCCGCACCTATTTCAAGGAAGAGGTCGGCGGGCTGGTGATGGGCGGCTATGAGCCGAACCCGCAGGCCTGGGCGACCGGCCTGCCCGGCGGCGATGTCCCCGATGACTGGGAGTTCCGCCTGTTCGACGACGACTACGATCATTTCGAACAGCATATGAGCCAGGCGATCGCGCGCGTGCCGGCGCTGGAGACGGTCGGCGTCAAGCAGATGATCAACGGGCCGGAGAGTTTTACGCCGGACGGCAATTTCATCCTCGGTGTCGCGCCCGAATGCGCCAACATGTTCGTCGGCGCCGGCTTCAACGCCTTCGGCATCGCTTCCGGCGGCGGCGCCGGCTGGGTGCTGGCGCAATGGGTTGTCGATGGTGAAGCGCCGCTCGACCTTTGGGTGGTCGACATCAGGCGCTTTTCCAATTTGCACCGCGACCGGCAATGGGTCAGCGATCGCACGCTGGAAGCCTATGGCAAGCATTACACGATCGGCTTTCCGCATGAGGAGTACGTCTCGGGCCGGCCGCGCATCGTCTCGCCGCTCTACGAGCGGCTGAAAGCGCACCGCGCGGTGTTCGGCTCCAAGCTCGGCTGGGAACGGCCGAACTGGTTCGCGCCGCAGGGCGCCACATCCGAAGACATTTATTCCATGGGCCGGCAGAACTGGTTTGGCCCGGTCGGCGAGGAGCATCGCCATGTGCGCGAGAAAGTCGGCATCTTCGACCAGTCGTCCTTCGCCAAATACGAAATGACGGGTTCGGATGCGGCTAAGGCGCTGGACTGGATCTGCGCCAACGATGTCGCCAAGCCGGTGGGACGGCTGACCTACACGCAGCTTCTCAACACGCGCGGCGGCATCGAGGCCGATTTGACGGTGGCCAGGCTCGCCGAAGACAAATTCTACATCGTGACCGGCACCGGCTTCCGCACGCATGATCTCCCCTGGATCGGCGACCATGTCGGCAAGGGTCTCGACGTGACGCTGAAAGATGTCACTGAGGATTTCGGCACGCTGTCACTGATGGGACCGCGGGCCCGCGACGTTCTGGCTGCCGTGACCGATGCCGATGTCTCGAACGCCGCCTTCCCGTTCGGCCATATCCGCGAGATCACGACTGCCGGCCATACGGTTCGGGCGTTGCGCGTCACCTATGTCGGCGAGCTTGGTTGGGAATTGCATGTGCCGATCGCCGCCACCGGCGAGATTTTCGACACGCTGATGGCGGCAGGCAAGCCGCACGGCATCCGGCCGATCGGCTACCGGGCGCTGGAATCACTTCGGCTGGAGAAAGGCTACCGCGCCTGGGGCTCCGACATCACCCCCAACGACACGCCTCAGGAGGCCGGCCTCGGCTGGGCGGTGAAGCTGAGGAAGAACACCGATTTCGTCGGCCGGCGGGCGCTCGAAAAGATCAGCGGCGCCGACCTGAAGAAACGCTTTGCCGGCTTCACGGTCGACGATCCCGATATCGTGCTGGTCGGGCGCGAGACGATTTTGCGCAATGGCGAACCGGTCGGCTATCTCACCAGCGGCGGTTATGGCTACACGCTGGCTAAGAACATCGGCTATGGCTATGTCCGCAACGCCGATGGCGTCAGCGACGATTTTCTCAGCTCAGGGGACTATGAGCTGGTGGTCGCGATGGAACGGACGCCGGCCAACATTCATCTCGAACCGATGTACGATTCTTCGATGAGCAGGATCAAGGCGTAGACGAAACCTGGATTAGCTCACACGGAGTACAAGGCCGCGGCTGGGCACGGTGTCAGCCTCGCCCGGCATCGAAACATAAGGCGCAGTCTCCTCGGCACGAACGACCCTGACCTCAGCCTCGAGCGCAGCGATGCGATCGGCAAAGCCGGCGTTCCACAGCGTGTTCTTGATGGTCAGCACGATGACGCCACCGGGACGGCAGACGCGGATCAGTTCGTCCAGCCCCTCGGCGCCGACATGGCCGGAGGTGAAAACGCCGGCCGAGACGATGCCGGCATAGGCATTGTCGGCAAAGGGCAGTGGCCCGCCGAGCGCCAGGCAATGCAGCGCCGAATAGACGCCCTTTGCCGCCGCTTTAGACAGCATGCCTTGCGAAATATCGAGCGCTTCGACCTGGGGATAGCCGGTGATGGCCAGCCACTCGCCGATCAGCCCGGTGCCGGCGCCGGCGTCGAGAAGCGGTGCGGCGCCGCGCGGCAGATGGCGGGCCAGCAGGGCCAGGCAGATCGTCGGATGGCGGTAGCCGGCGGCCGACATGTCGGCATCGTAGGTTTCCGACCAACTGTCATAGATCGCGGCGACGTCCTCGGGCCGTTGCGCCGAATAGGCGGCGCCAAGCCCGCCATGATCCTTGTTGCCCGCCATGGCTGTTTCTCCGCCAGCTCGCTGCTCACCCTCGATCGGATGATAGCCAAACGGCGAAAACTGTGGAACCGTTGTCGGAAGAAATAACACGCCAGGGGCAACAGGCATGGGGACCGACGAGGCACGCGCAACACTTGCGGCAATTCCGGCATTGGCGGGCTATGACGGACCGCTTGAGCGGCTGGGCGGGATGACCAATCTCGTCTTTCGGGCCGGCGTTATCTGCCTGCGTATCCCCGGCAAAGGCACCGAGGAATATATCAACCGCGCCAATGAAGCGGTGGCGGCGCGTGAGGCGGCCAAAGCCGGCGTCAGCCCCGAAGTGCTGCATGTCGACCCCGAGACAGGCGTGCTGGCGAGCCGCTTCGTTGCCGGCGCCGTGACGATGTCGCCGGAAAAGTTCAAGCTGCGCGCCGGCAGCCCGGCCCGCGCCGGCGAAGCCTTCCGCAAGCTGCACACGTCCGGTGCGGTATTTCCGTTCCGCTTCGAGCTGTTTGCGATGATCGACGACTATCTCAAGGTCTTATCGACCAAGGAAGTCGCCTTGCCGCCGGGCTACCACGACGTGGTGCGCGAATCCGACACCGTGCGTGCGTCCCTTGCCGCGCATAGACTGCCGATTGCCGCCTGCCATTGCGATCCACTGTGCGAGAATTTTCTCGATACGGGCGAGCGGATGTGGATCGTCGACTGGGAATATTCGGGGATGAACGACCCGCTCTGGGACCTCGGCGACCTCTCGGTCGAAGGCCGGTTCGACACCGCGCAGGAGGAAGAGATGATGCGCGCCTATTTCGGCGGCGAGGCAAAACCGGCCGAGCGCGGCCGCGTCGTCACCTACAAGGCGATGTGCGACCTGTTGTGGACGCTCTGGGGCCTTATCCAGCTTGCCAACAACAACCCGGTCGAGGATTTCCGCGCCTATGCCGACGGCCGCTTCGCCCGTTGCAAGGCGCTGATGGAAACGCCTGAGTTTTCACGGCATCTGGCGGCGGTGCGCCAAGGTTAGGTCAATTCACGCCTTTCGGCACGTTCTCCGGCGGCACGACTGTTTCGACCACCTTCTGGCGGTGGAAGATGAACAGGCCGGCGAGCACGACGATGGCCGAGCCGATCAGGATGCGCGGTCCCGGCACGTCGCCGAAGAAGGCCAGGCCGAAGATCACCGCCCATAGAAGCAGGCTGTAGTGCAGCGGCGCCAGCGTCGAGGCAGGGGCCAGTTTCAGCGCCCTGGTAATCATCAGATGCGCGCTGCAGGAGACGATGCCGAGCAGGAGCATGGCGCCGAAATCGAGTGCCGAGGGCGTCTGCCAGGCGCCTATGGTCATCACGCCGCCGACCAGCAGCGTGCCGATAGTCTGCCAGGTGACCAGCGTTGTGTCGCTGGTGCCGCGCAGGCGGCGGCTGAGGATGATGGCAAAGGCGAAGGCGATGCTGCCGACCAGCGCGAACAGCGAGGACTGCGAAAACGCCGCCGAAGAGGGTTTCAAGATGATCAGCACGCCGCAGAAGCCGACCAGGATGGCGGCCCAGCGGCGCCAGCCGACCTTTTCGCCGAGCAGGAAATGCGACAGCGCCGCCACATAGATCGGCCCGGCCATGTAGAAGCTCATCACGTCGGCAAGCGGAAGATAGACGACGGCGGCATAGAACAGCGCCGTGTCCGCCGTGGTCGCCAGCACGCGCAGAATCTGGAGGACCGGCCGCTCCATCCGGAACAGTCTGCGGGCGCCCTGGTTGGCGATCATCGGGCCGAGCACGATGAAGGCCCCGATCGATCGGATCAGCACCACCTGCCCCACCGAGAAGCTGGCGACCAGCCATTTGCCCATAGCGTCGTTCAGCGCGAACATGAAGTCGCCGGCCAGCATCAAAAGGATGCCGGCCAAAAGCACGTTCCTGATGGTAAAGGTGCGGACGAGCGACTGGGCCATGCGGCTCCCTAGCTGCAAGCGGCCGCTTTGACGAGGCAAATCGGTAAGACCAGCGGCGGAAATCGGCTGTTTCTACGCAGTTTTGTGCCGCCGGTTTACCTGTCCGGGACGGCCGGCGATCGACAGCCGTGTCTCCTGCTTCGTGCGCTCGGCCACCACCTTGCCCCTGGCGACGACGCACAGCCGTTCGGCACGTAACCTCAAGGCCTCGATCGGGTTGCCGGCATCGAGAATGACGAAGCTGGCGCGCTTGCCCACGGCAAGGCCGAGATGATCGAGGCCCATGATGGCGGCGTTGACATTGGTGACCATGTCGAAGCAGCGCGCCATGTCGGCAGGGCTCGACATCTGAGCGACGTGGAGGCCCATGAAGGCGACGTCGAGCATGTCGGCGGTGCCGAGCGAATACCAGGGGTCGAGAACGCAATCCTGGCCCCAGCCGACGCGGATGCCGAGCGCCTGCATCTCCTTCACCCGGGTCATGCCGCGGCGTTTGGGAAACGTGTCATGGCGGCCCTGCAGCATGATGTTGATCAACGGATTGGGGATCGCCGACACACCGGCCTCGGCAATCAGCGGCAGGAGCTTGGAGACGTAATAATTGTCCATCGAGTGCATGGAAGTCAGGTGCGAGCCGGCCACCTTGCCCTGAAGGCCAAGGCGGTGGGTCTCATAGGCAAGCTGCTCGATGTGGCGCGACAGCGGATCGTCGGTCTCGTCGCAATGCAGGTCGACCATCAGCCCGCGCTTCGACGCGATTTCGCACAATTCGGTCACCGAGCGCGTGCCGTCGGCCATGGTGCGTTCGAAATGCGGGATGCCGCCGACGATGTCGACGCCCATGTCGAGCGCGCGGATGGTGTTGTGGCGCGCCGTCGGCGAGCGATAAAACCCGTCCTGCGGGAAGGCGACCAATTGCAGGTCGATATAGGGCGCGACAATCTTCTTGACGTCGAGCAGCGCCTCGACCGCGAGCAACCTGTCATCGCAGACATCGACATGGGTACGGATGGCGAGCAGGCCCATCGAGACCGCCCAGTCGCAATAGGCGAGCGCCCGCTCGCGAACCGCGTCATGCGTCAGGAGCGGCTTCAGCTCGCCCCATAGCGAAATGCCCTCCAGCAGCGTACCCGAAGCGTTGATGCGTGGAATGCCGTAGGACAGCGTGGCATCCATATGGAAATGCGGATCGACGAAGGGCGGCGAGATCAGATTGCCACGGGCGTCGATCGACGTGCCGGCGCTGACATGCAGTTCGGGCTCGATGGCGACGATCGTCTCGCCGATGATGCCGAGGTCGGCGACGGTGCCGTCGGGCAGCGTTCCGCCGCGCACAACAAGGTCGAAATCCATCTGTCGTCATCTCCCCGCAGATCAATCGCCGCAATCGTGGCGCAAAAGACACCGTGCCGCAGCCGATTGTCTCCGCGACAGCGAAAGGTTCCATCCGGCCACAACTCGCTCTATAAGCCGCCTTTCGCCCTGGTGGCGAATCCGAAATTCGTCAGTCAGGCATGGGATCGGCCATTTGTTTCGCTTCTTCCGTTCGACGGAAAACCAGCGCCTTATCGCAAGGCTTTTGCGGGAATCCTTTCACGCGCATAGATTTGGCTACGCTGCGGCCATTCTGTCGATGCTGGTGGTGGCGGCAACGACAGCAGCCAGCGCCTATATGCTGCGCGAAATCACCAATGAATTCGTGGTTTACAAGCGGATTGGGCAGGTCAATCTGATCGCGGCGGCGACCGGAGCGATTTTCATTCTCAAGGGCTTCGCAAACTTCATCCAGGCCTACTTCATGAGCAGGGTCGGCAATGCCATCATCGCCGACCGGCAGCGCAAGATCTATGACAGCATTCTTGCGCAAGGCATCGAATTCTATCATTCGACCTCTTCGTCCGAACTGATTTCGCGCATGACGAACAATGCCCAGGCCGCGCGCAGCGTGCTCGACCAAATCGTCACGTCCTATGTTCGCGACCTGGTGACGCTGGCTGCGCTGGTGGGTGTGATGGTCTGGCAGCAGCCGGCGCTGTCCCTGATCTGTCTGGTGATCGGGCCGATCGCCATTTACGGCGTCAATCGTATCCTGAAGCGCGTCCGAAAAATTGCCTCGCAAGAATTCCGTTCGCTCGGCCAGATCGTGCAGGTGATGCAGGAAACGGCGATCGGCGTGCGCGTCGTCAAATCCTTCGGCCTCGAAGGCGCCATGCGCAAGCGCATGTACAAGGCCGTGTCGGACGTGGAGAGCCGCGCCAACAACATCGCCACGCTGGAGGCCGCCACCAGCCCGGTGATGGAAACACTTGCGGGGCTGGCCATCGCTGGCGCCGTTTTTGTCAGCGGCTTCCTGGTTCTGGGCGGCGGCGGTCAGATGCCGGGCAACATCATGGCGTTCATCGCGGCGCTGCTGTTGGCCTATGAGCCGGCCAAGCGCCTGGCCCGCGTACGCATCTCGCTTGAAACCGGCATTGTCGGCGTGCGCATGATGTTCCAGCTCGCCGACCGGCCGCTGACGCTGGCCGAAAAGCCGGATGCAAAGCCGCTGCGGGCCGGGCCGGGCGAGATCCATTTCGACAATGTCAGCTTCGCCTACCCCGAAAGCGCGCCGGTGTTCGAGGGACTGGACCTGACGCTTGCCGCAGGCAAGATGACGGCGCTGGTCGGACCCTCGGGCAGCGGCAAGTCGACCATCCTCAACCTGATCATGCGCATGTACGACCCGCAGGTCGGCAGGGTGATGTTCGACGGGCAGGACATTTCTTGTGCCACGCTCACCTCGGTCAGGGAAAAGATCGCCTATGTCAGCCAGGACACGTTCCTGTTTGCCGGCACGATCATGCACAACATCAGGCTCGGGCGCGAGGGCGCCACGGACGAGGAAGTAATGGCCGCCGCAAGGGCCGCCAATGCACATGACTTCATCAGCGCCCAGGCGAAAGGGTACGACACGGATGTCGGCGAGAATGGCGCGCTGCTGTCAGGCGGCCAGCGCCAGCGCATCTCGATCGCGCGCGCCATGCTGCGCAATGCCGAAATCCTGCTGCTCGACGAGGCGACCAGCGCGCTCGACGCCGAATCCGAGGCGCTTTTCCGCGACGCGCTGCAGCAGCTGACGGTCGGGCGCACCACCATCGTCATTGCCCACCGCCTGTCGACCGTGCACCAGGCCGACACGATCGTGGTGCTGGAGGCCGGCAAGGTGGTGGAAAGCGGCGCGCATCGCACGCTGCTCAACCAGGGCGGGCTGTATCAGAAGCTTTACGAATATCAGCTGATGCCGTGAGCTTTACCCTCCCCCTTGTGGGGAGGGTCGCTGCGCAGCAGCGGGGTGGGGGTCGGCGCCGCACCCCTCACTCCGGTACGTGCCGCACCGCGCCCTTGTCGGCGCTGGTGGCGAAGGCGGCGTAAGCGCGCAGCGCGGTCGTCACCTTGCGCTTGCGCTTTTCCTCGGGCTTCCAGGCCATGGCGCCCTTCGCCTCCATGGCCGCGCGGCGCGCGTCGAGTTCAGCGTCGCTGACAGCAAGCCGGATCGTGCGGTTGGGGATGTCGATCTCGATCGTATCGCCTTCCTGCACCAGTCCGATCGTGCCGCCTTCCGCTGCTTCGGGCGAGGCATGGCCGATCGACAGGCCTGATGTGCCGCCGGAGAAGCGGCCGTCGGTGACCAGCGCGCAGGCCTTGCCGAGGCCTTTCGACTTTAGATAGCTCGTGGGGTAGAGCATTTCCTGCATGCCGGGACCGCCGCGCGGTCCTTCATAGCGGATGACGACGACATCGCCGGCCTTGATTTCGTTGGACAGGATCGCCTTCACGGAAGCGTCCTGGCTTTCGAACACGCGGGCCGGGCCGGTGAACTTCAGGATCGACTCGTCAACGCCGGCCGTCTTCACGATGCAGCCGTCGAGCGCCAGATTGCCTTTCAGCACGGCAAGGCCGCCGTCTTTCGAGAACGGCGTCTCGGCTGAGCGGATGACGCCCTTCTCGCGGTCGAGGTCGAGCTCGTCCCAGCGGCGGTCCTGGCTGAAGGCGACCTGTGTCGGCACGCCACCCGGAGCGGCGAGAAAGAAGTCGCGGACGCTCTGGCTCGAGGTGCGGGAGATGTCCCAATGGTCAAGCGCTTCGCCCAGGCTTGCCGTATGCACCGTGGGCAGGTTGCGGTTGAGCAGCCCGGCATTGTCGAGCTGGCCGAGGATCGCCATGATGCCGCCGGCGCGGTGGACGTCTTCCATATGCACGTCGGACTTGGCCGGTGCGACCTTGCACAGCACCGGAACGCGGCGTGACAGCCGGTCGATGTCTTCCATGGTGAAATCGACCTCGCCCTCATGGGCGGCGGCCAGGATATGCAGCACGGTGTTGGTCGAGCCGCCCATGGCGATATCGAGCGTCATGGCGTTCTCGAAGGCGCCTTTGGAGGCGATGCTGCGCGGCAGTGCCGACTCATCATCCTGCTCGTAGTAGCGCTGGGCGAGATCGACGATGAGATGGCCGGCCTCGACGAACAGCCGCTTGCGGTCGGCGTGGGTTGCGAGGGTCGAGCCATTGCCGGGTAGCGACAGGCCGAGCGCCTCGGTCAGGCAATTCATCGAATTGGCGGTGAACATGCCGGAGCACGAGCCGCAGGTCGGGCAGGCCGAGCGTTCGATGACCTTGACGTCCTCGTCGGAGATCTTGTCGTCGGCGGCGGCAACCATGGCGTCGACCAGGTCGAGCGCTTGTGTCTTGCCGGCGAGCACCACCTTGCCGGCTTCCATCGGCCCCCCGGAGACGAAGACGCTTGGGATATTGAGGCGCAAGGAGGCCATCAGCATGCCGGGCGTGATCTTGTCGCAATTGGAGATGCAGACCATGGCATCGGCGCAATGCGCGTTGACCATATATTCGACCGAGTCCGCGATCAGCTCGCGCGACGGCAGCGAATAGAGCATGCCGTCATGGCCCATGGCGATGCCGTCATCGACGGCGATGGTGTTGAATTCCTTGGCGACACCGCCGGCCTTCTCGATCTCGCGCGCCACCAGCTGGCCAAGGTCCTTGAGATGGACATGACCCGGCACGAACTGGGTGAAGGAATTGACCACCGCGATGATCGGCTTGCCGAAATCCGAGTCCTTCATGCCGGTGGCGCGCCACAGGCCGCGGGCGCCGGCCATGTTGCGGCCGTGGGTGGTAGTGCGGGAGCGATAGGCAGGCATGAATGTTCCTTGGCTGGTTGGCTGCGCTCAACGCGGAGCGTGGCGGCGCTTAATTTGGACCGCGGGGTTTATAGACCGGCAAGTATGGTCTGGCCACATTTTTGCAATGCGCCAGAGTCTCGCTGAAATCAGGGTTTCGAAAAAGATTGCCGGCCAGTGTCGGATCGCTAGCCCGGCATCCGTCCTTGGGACGACGGCAAGGGAATGGCACCATTTCTATAAGTCAGCCGCTTCACCTGTAACCGCAACCAAACACCCGAGGAGCATGACATGCAAAAGATCACCACCTGCCTGTGGTTCGATGGCCAGGCCGAAGAGGCGATGAATTTCTACGTTTCCATCTTCAAGAACTCGAAGGTACTGAGCGTGCTGCGTTGGCCCGAAGGCCATACCGATGCCGGCAAGGCGCTGGTAACCACGTTCGAACTCGACGGCGTGCAGTTCCAGGCGCTGAACGGCGGACCGCAATTCAAGTTCAACGAGGCGATGTCACAGTCGATCGACTGCAAGACGCAGGAAGAGGTCGACTATTTCTGGGACAAGCTCATCGAAGGCGGCGGCGAACCGTCGCAATGCAGCTGGCTGAAGGACAAGTTCGGCGTCTCCTGGCAAGTCGTGCCGGAGCAACTGCCGCGCCTGCTTCTGGATCCGGACCGGGCCAAGGCCGGGCGGGTGATGTCGGCGATGATGCAGATGAGCAAGATCGATATTGCCAAGATCGAGGAAGCTGCGAAGGGGTGAGAAGCGGCCGCGTAGCGGACGAAAAGCCAATTGCTTTGCTTTTCGAGCTTCGAACGCCCTGAGCCACGCGAACGGCCGGCGCGCCTTGGAGCCAATTGACCCTTCAAGGTCGGCGCTGCCCCTCATCCGCCCTCGGGCACCTTCTCCGCGTAAGCGGGCAGAAGGAAAAGGGGCGCCTTACGCCGCCTTGTCGCGGACCTGGTAGTCCTTGATGGTGGCGAAGCGGATCGCCCTCCAGCGTTCGGCTTCGTAGTTCAGCGAGAAGGCGTTCTGGGCCAGAAACACCGGGTCGTTGTCGAGATCGCGGGCGATGTCGCCGCGATGCGCCTCAATGAAGCGAAGCGTTTCGGCCTTGTCGTCGGCAGAGATCCAGCGGCAGACCGAGAAGCGCGACATTTCGAATTCGACCGGCAGCGTGTATTCGAAATTCAGCCTTTCCTTCAAGACGTCGAGCTGCAGCGCGCCGACAACGCCGACGATGGCCGGCGAGCCGTCTTCCGGCGAAAACAGCTGCACGACGCCTTCCTCGGCCATCTGGTGCAGCGCTTCCTTGAGTTTTTTCGCCTTCATCGCGTCGCCGAGGCGCACACGGCGCAGGATTTCCGGCGCGAAGTTGGGTACGCCGCGGAACAGTATCTCCTCGCCTTCGGTCAGCGTATCGCCGATACGCAGCGTGCCGTGGTTGGGAATGCCGACGACATCGCCGGCAAACGCTTCGTCGGCGGTGACGCGGGTGCGGGCAAAGAAGAACTGCGGCGCCGACAGGCTCATCGGCTTGCCGGTGCGCACCAGCTTGGCCTTCATGCCGCGCTCGAGCTTGCCCGAACAGACGCGCACGAAGGCGATGCGGTCGCGATGGTTGGGGTCCATATTGGCCTGGATCTTGAACACGAAGGACGTCATCTTCTCCTCCGTCGCCTCGACCTTGCGGGTGTCTGCGTCCTGCGCACGCGGCGGCGGGCCGAAGGCGCCGAGCGCCTCGATCAGGTCGCGCACGCCGTAATTGCGCAGCGCCGAGCCGAAATAGACCGGTGTCAGATGGCCTTCGCGGAAGGCGTCGATGTCGAGCGGGCGGCAAGCCTCGCGCGCGAGCTCCAGCTCCTCTATGAAGGCCTCGCGCTCGTTTTCCGGCAGCAGGCCGGCGACGCGGTTGGAGTCGGGGCCGTTGACCGGCGTGCGGTCTTTCTCTGCATCGCCCCTGCGCACAGCGTTGAGCGCCAGGTGGTAGGTGCCGGCAAAAGTCTTGCCGCGGCCGATCGGCCAGGTGATGGGGGCAGTGTCCAGCGCCAGCTTCTGCTCGATCTCGTCCAAAATCTCGAAGGGGTCGCGGCTTTCGCGGTCCATCTTGTTGATGAAGGTGATGATGGGGATATCGCGCAGCCGGCAGACCTCGAACAGTTTCAGCGTGCGCGGCTCGATGCCCTTGGCGGCGTCGATGACCATGACGGCCGAGTCCACCGCCGACAGCGTGCGGTAGGTGTCGTCGGCAAAATCCTCGTGGCCGGGCGTATCGAGCAGGTTGAAGACATTGTCCTCGTATTCGAAGGTCATCACCGAGGTGACGACCGAAATGCCGCGCTCGCGCTCGATCTTCATCCAGTCGGACCGCGTCTGGATGCGGTCCTTCTTGGCCTTGACCTCGCCCGCAAGCTGGATGGCGCCGCCGAACAGCAGCAGCTTTTCGGTGAGCGTCGTCTTGCCGGCGTCTGGGTGGGCGATGATCGCGAAAGT
The DNA here is from genome assembly GCF_030323145.1 of Mesorhizobium sp. C432A. Lineage (NCBI taxonomy): Bacteria > Pseudomonadati > Pseudomonadota > Alphaproteobacteria > Hyphomicrobiales > Phyllobacteriaceae > Mesorhizobium > Mesorhizobium sp. C432A. Next base: position 540,249 of record NZ_CP100470.1, read on the forward strand.
GCGGCGGCGCGATACCGCCTGTTCGATGTCTTCAGCCAATTTCTGGAATCCTGTCTGTGGCGCGGGCTTCTAGCAGCGCATTGCTGGCCTGTCGACAGTTTCGGGCCGGCAGGCCGACCACACTTGAGCTTGAATCGTTACGGTGGCATCAGAGGAGCCCATTCTGAGAGGTCCGGTATGAGCAGCGCTAAAGAAGTCATCGTCATTGGCGCCGGCATTATCGGGGCGTCCATCGCCTGGCACCTGACCAAGGCCGGGGCGCGGGTGACTGTGATTTCCGATAGTGGTGCCGGCGGCGTCGCCACGCCAAACTCCTTTGCCTGGATCAACGCCAGCTGGGGCAATCCCGAAATCTATTTCCGGCTGCGCATCCGTGCGATGGCCGAATGGAAGCGGCTGGCAAACGAGCTGCCCGGCCTGCCGCTCGCCTGGTGCGGCGGGCTGTGCTGGGATCTGCCGGCCGACAGGCTCGAAGCCTACGCGGCTGAGCACGCTTGCTGGGGTTACGGCATCGAACGCGTCGACGCCGGGCGGGCAGCGCAAATCGAGCCCAATCTCGTCGAGCCGCCGGAATTCGCTGTCTATGTCGCGGAAGAAGGCGTGGCCGAACCGGTCGCAGCGGCCAAGGCGCTGCTGGCCGACGCAGAACGGCAAGGTGCGCGCGTTCTCTCCAGTTCTGTAACCGCACTTGTCCAGACCGATGGCAGGATTGCCGGTGTCGATACATCGCATGGGCTGATGCCAGCCGAAGAGGTGGTGATCGCAGCCGGTGTCGGGGCGCCCGATATTGCCGCTACCGTCGGCATCAAGCTGCCGATCGAGACGCCGCCCGGTCTGATCGTCCACTCGCAGCCCTACAAGAAGCTCCTCAACGGGCTGGTGCATGCCGAAAAGCTGCATATGCGCCAGACGGCGGAGGGCCGCATCATCGCCGGCTCGGATTTCGCGGGGAGCGATCCCGGTGAGAATCCCGACGCCACGGCGCGCGAGCTGTTTGCAGCAATGAAGGCGGCTTTGCGCGGCGCCGACGAACTGGAATTTGATTTCCACACGGTTGGCTACCGGCCGACGCCGATCGACGGCTTTCCGATCATCGGCCGCGCCGAGGGCACGGAAGGTCTCTATGTCGCCGTCATGCATTCCGGCATAACGCTGGCGCCGGCGGTCGGGCTGTTCGCCACGCGCGAAATTCTCGACGGCGAGCGTGATCCGCTGCTGACGCCTTATTGGTTGGGTCGGTTTGCTCAGTAGCCCGGCGGACGCTTGAAGCCGCCGGTCAGCGCTTCGATCGCCTTGGCGATGCCGAGCAGCCGCGATTCCGACCAGCGCTTGCCGACCAGTTGCAGGCCGATAGGCAGGCCGTCGCGGTCTTGCCCGCAGGGCAGCGAGAGTGCCGGATGGCCGGAATAATTGAAGACCGCGCCATAGGCCGGTAGCATCCAATAGCTTTGCTCCTTGCCGTCGACTTCGATCGGCGTGCCGGGCTCACAATGCGCGAAGGCCGTGGTCATGGCGACCGGGCACAGCAAGGCATCGCAGGTTTCGAAGAACCTGTCCCAGGCCAGGATCGAGCGGTCGCGGCGAGCGAGCGCCTCGAACCAATTGGTGATCGGCGTTGGCTGCTCCGGCGGTTCGGGCTGCGCTGCCTCCAGCATCATGCCGATCAGATCGCCGCCCTGCCCCAGATCGTGATGCAGATCGATCTCAGGCAAGTTCGCTTCTTCCACAATCACCCCTGCTGATTGCAACCGCTTGGCCAGGCTTTCGGCGGCGACAGCGATTTCGCCAGCCACCGGAAAGCCGGTGATGGACGGCGCCACGGCGATGCGCAATGTCTTGAGGTCTAGCCTGAGCATGGCCTCTACGGGCACCGGCGCGAGGTCCGTGTCTGCTCCGTCCGGGCCGGCGATGATTTTGTAGATCAGCGCAAGATCCTCCACGCTGCGCGCCAGCGGGCCGAGGCAGGACATCAGCCGCACGCTACGCGCCGCGCCGTTCGGATCGGGGAAGGCGCCGGCCAGGGACACGCGGTGCTCGGTCGGTTTCAACCCGTAGACGCCGCAAAAAGCCGACGGCAGGCGGATCGAATCCTGCATGTCGGTGCCGACATCGAACGGCGTCATGCCGGCCGCCACCGCTGCCGCTGCGCCACCGCTGGACCCGCCTGACGTGCGCGAGCGGTTCCACGGATTGCTGGTGCGACCGAACAGCGGATTGTCCGATTGCCAGTCGCCCAGCATCGTCGCGACATTGGTCTTTCCAATCAGGATGCCGCCTGCGGCTTTCAATCGGGCGACGACCGGGCTGTCTGCCTTTGCCACATAGTCGGCGAATGGTGCGAAACCAACCGTGGTCTTCATGTCGGCCGTTTCGTGCGTATCCTTCAGGGTGAAGGGCACGCCATGCAGCGAGCCGAGCGCATCGCCATGCGCCAATGCCACGTCGGCGTTTTCAGCGCGCTCACGGGCGCCTTCGAGGTCGAGATTGACGATGGCGTTGACGGCCTCGTTGTGTCGGTCGATTTGGACCAGATGGGCGTCCAGAGCTTCGACGGCGGAGATCTTTCGCGCCGCGATTGCGGCGGCGAGATCGATGGTAGAGGAAAAGGCGAGGTCCATGATTGCTCCGGCTGCTGCCAAACGTATCGCGGTTTAAAACCAAGTTCAGCATTCGGAGATCATCGGCGCTTGATCAAAATTGCGCTTGCCGGTCGGTTGAGGTTGGCGCTCTACGGCGCCCCCCTCTGTCCTGCCGGACATCTCCCCCACTTTGGGGGGAGATTGGCAGCTTTGGCTTCGGCGCCCCTTTTCCTGCGTTGAAAATTGGCGAAGGCCGCCATGACCTCCAATCTCCCCCCTCGTGGGGGAGATGTCCGGCAGGACAGAGGGGGGCGCGAAGGAATGCGGCTTAGACTAGGGCCTAGACGACCAGTGCCAGCCTTGCCACAGCCGGCACGAACGGCCGAATGCTCATCCCATCGCCAGTGATCGTGACAAAACTCGCCGGCGGGATCGCCTGCCAGTCGCCGCCTTCGCGGTCGAAGGGTTCGGACACGATGCAACGACCGCCGTTGCGGAGCGACGTGTACAGCGTCGGTGCGTGGGCATCGCTTGCGTAGCGCACGGCATAGAGCGCGCGCCCATCGGAAAGGGCTGCAGTGAGTTTCAAGGCCGGTTCGAGACCGGCGTGGCGTGACGCCTCCAGAACCCGAGCGGTGGCGCGCGATACTGCCCCTTGCGGGTCGCCAGCAAGACCCTCGTCGATCATCAGCAGGAAAAGCAGCTCGGAATCGGTGGTGCCTTCACGCTGGTCGAAGACGGCGTCGCAGAGCGAGTTCTCCAGCGCGCGGCGGATCTTTTCGAAGCCGCCGATCTGGCCATTGTGCATGAACGACCAGCTGCCGGAGATGAAGGGATGGCAGTTCATGCGGCTGGTGGCGCCGCCGGTCGACGCCCTGACATGGGCGAGGAACAGGCCGGATTTGATCTGCCGGCACAGGCTTTTCAGATTGGGATCCGACCAGGCCGGCAGGATGTCGCGGTAGAGGCCGGGCTCGGGCCGGTCGCCATACCAGGCAAGGCCGAAACCGTCTCCATTGGTCGGCGACTTGGCTTCCTGGGCGCAATGGCTCTGGGCAATCAGCGAGTGGCAAGGCGCGGTGACGACGTCTTCGAGGAAGACCGCTTCACCCAGATAGGCCGCCCATCGGCACATCGCTTCTAACCAATCCTAGGCGCGATCCAAGAGAGCCTGGGGCTCCTTGACCGCGTGCGAGCCTCTGTTGTGCGTCCGTTCATAGAGTTCGCGAACGATTCGGCTTGCCGTAGTTTCGAAGAGAAACGGCAAGAAAGCGTGAACGAGTGCCGCACCAGCGGCCATCAGGAGGCGCGAGCAGAACCAGGCGGCAAAGGCCATATGGCTGAAATAGGTCTCGCCCACCTTGGCCGGGTGAGAGGTGAACAGCTTCGAAAACAGCGTCGTCATGGTGATCCCTCCTGCCGGGATAAGCCCCGATGTGGGTATCCTGCCACGGGGTAAAGGTTCATCGGTCTCAATTTGTCCTTGTCTAACGCCGTGGTTCGGGACATTCATCCCAACATGGCGCTTGAATTTGATGAAATCGACCGAAGATTGCTGGCCGAGCTGCAACGCGACGGCACACTGTCGGTCGATCAGCTCTCCGAAAAAGTGTCGCTGTCGCGCAACGCCTGCTGGCGCCGGGTCAAGCGGCTGGAAGAGGACGGCGTCATCACCGGCCGGGTGGCGCTGGTCGATGCCGACAAGCTCGGGCTCGGGCTTTCGGTGTTCATCCTGATCCGCACGTCCAATCATGACCCGGACTGGCTGCAGAAGTTTCGGGCGGCGGTGACCGGTTTTCCCGAGATCACCGGAGTCTATCGCATGTCCGGCGATCTCGACTACGTGCTGCGCGCCCGCGTCGCTGACATGAAGGCCTATGACCGGCTCTATCAGCGGCTGATCGCCAAGGTGGCGCTGTCGGACGTTTCGGCCTCCTTCGTCATGGAGGAGATCAAGGAGACGACGGTCGTTCCGGTGGAATTGCGCTAGGTCACACTGGCGCCCGAAAGAAAGCCGTTGATAGGCCTGCGGACGAGTTGACCGAATCCCCGTTCGCGCCGATAGGATCGATTTTATGCGCGCAGCCCTCCACAATTCCTCCGTCATCGGTCCAACCGTCGGCTTCGTCAGGTTGCCGCATGGCGATGGACTTCCCCTTCCCGCTTACGAAAGCACCGGCGCCGCCGGCATGGATCTGCGCGCCGCGGTGCCGGAAGACCGGCCGCTGCTGATCCTGCCTGGCAAGCGCGCCTTGGTGCCGACCGGTCTGATCCTGGAAATTCCCGAAGGAATGGAAGGCCAGGTGCGGCCGCGCTCCGGCCTTGCCTTCAAGCATGGGCTGACCGTCCTCAATTCACCAGGCACGGTCGACAGCGACTATCGCGGCGAGGTTAAGGTGCTGCTGGTCAACCTCGGCGACGAGGATTTCGCGGTGACGCGCGGCATGCGCATTGCCCAGATCGTCTTTGCCGCGGTGACGCAGGTGACGGTTGAGGAGCGCTCGCTGGCCGGCGCCACGACGCGCGGCGCGGGCGGGTTCGGATCGACCGGCACCGCCTGAATGAGCATACCGAAACTGGTCATCTTCGACTGCGACGGAATCCTGGTCGACACCGAGAACCTTGCCAACCGGCGGCTTGCCGAGTGGTTTGTTGCCGCCGGTTATCCCACCACATTCGAATATTGCCGCAAATATTTTTCCGGCCGCAGCATGGCTTCGGTGCAGAAGGAAATCGAAGAGACGACCACGGTGCGGCTCGGCGCCGATTTCGTCGATCGCTGGAATGCCGGCCTGCCCGATCTGTTTGCGCATGGCGTCGAGCCGATCCCCTATGTGCGCGACTTCATCGAGGCGGTTCGCGCGGCCGGCATTCCCTATTGCGTCGCCACTTCTGCGCGTATCTCGAAGATGCACATCACGCTCGGCCAGACCGGGCTGCTGCCGCTGTTCGAGCATGCCATGTTCTCTTCGACCATGGTCAGCCGCGGCAAGCCGTTCCCGGACCTGTTCCTGCATGCGGCAAAGACCATGGGTTTTGCGCCGGCCGACTGCATCGTCATCGAGGACAGCGTTGCCGGCACGCAGGCCGGCATTGCCGCCGGCATGCGTGTCTATTCCTATCATGGCGATCCCTATTCCGACCGCGATGGCCTGGCCAGCGCCGGCGGCGTCCTGTTCGACGACATGCGCGAACTTGCCGGGCTGGTGCCGATCCACTGAAGCTGTGTTAGGTTCCGCGCGGCCAGCCTGAGGCGCCCATGCCAACGAACCTGCTTCGCTCCATCCTAAAGCGTTTCACCGTTTCATGGAAACGGCGAACCGCTCTACCTTATTGTTTTGTTGCAATTTCCGGCCGGAAAACCGCACACACTTTTCCTGAAATTGCTCTAGCGCTTGTGCTGCTGCCGTGGCTTTGGACCGCAGCCGGCGCGCAAGCCGTCAGCTTCCCGGAATTCGGCAGCGCCATCCCCGGCCACATGGATGTGACCTATCTGGACCTCGCAAGGATGGTCATTCCCGGCCTCGCAGGTGACAGCAACGGTTTCTACCGGGGTGGATTGCCGATCGAGATGCGCCACATCGAGGGACCGGATGGCGGCGGTTCGCCGCCTGAGACATCGGGCCTCTCCAACGCCGGCGTGCTCGCCATCAAGGCCGGGGGCAAGGACCGGCTGGCGATGCTCTACGACCTCGGCGACTCTCCCGACAGCGCCGAAGGCTATGCCGTGCTGGCGCTCTACGACATCACAGACAAGCCGAAGCTGCTCGACGCCGTCAATGTCGCGCTCGACCGCGGCACCTATTTCCGTGAACCGGGCAAGCTTTCCGTTGGGCCGAACGACGACATCGTGATCACCATGAGCGCGCATTTCAATTCAAGCCAAAACTACGCGATCACGCCGCTGATCATGGTGCGCGACGACAAATTCCAATTGATCGACATGATCTTCACCTTCGATGAGAACCTGTGCGCCTACAGCCGCAAGCAGGACGTTGCTTTCCAAACGATCGCTGACGGGCAGCCTTATGCCGCAGTCAAAGTGACGGTGACCGACGCCACGGTGCTCAACGGCGAGAGCTGCGACGGCCAGCCGCCCAAGCCTGAAGCCCACGCAATTTCCGTTGCCTATCATTGGGACAAGAAGACGTTGCACTACGTCAAGGATTCCGACGCGCTGGACAGATTGGCAGGAGAGAACGCCAAACGCTTCTGAGCCAACCGCATTCGTTTGCCCGGTGCATTTCTGCACGATAGAATCTGCCGATATTCCGCATCTGAAGGGAGCACTCATGGACAAGGGCAAGATCTTTCGCGACCTGCACGCCTCGACCTTCGTCATGCCCAACCCCTGGGATGTCGGCACGACCAAGCTCCTGGCCTCCTTCGGCTTCAAGGCGCTGGCGACGACCAGCGCCGGTTTTGCCTTCTCGCGCGGCCTGCCCGATGGCGCAGTGACCTTCGAGGCGATGATCCACCATTGCCGCGAGCTGACGGCGGCAACCAGCCTGCCGGTGTCGGCCGATCTCGAGAAAGGCAAGGGCGACAGCGCGACGAGTGCCGCCGAGACGGTTTTTGCGGCCGAAGCGGCAGGTCTCGCCGGCTGCTCGATCGAGGACCATACCGGCGATCCCGACAAGCCCATCTATGAGTTTTCACACGCCGTCGAGCGCGTTGCAGCTGCTGCTGAAGCCGCACGGGCGCTCAAGCATGATTTCGTCTTCACCGCGCGGGCCGAGAATTTCCTTTGGGGCAAACCGGATCTCGACGACACGATCAAGCGGCTGCAGGCCTTCGAAAAGGCCGGCGCCGACGTGCTCTATGCGCCGGGCCTCAAAGATGTCGAGACCATCCGGAACGTCTGCTCGGCAGTGAGCAGGCCGGTCAATGTCATGGCACTCCCGGCCTTCACCATCGCCGACCTCGCCATGGCCGGGGTCAAGCGCATCTCGCTTGGGCCGTGGCTGACCAATTTCGCCTTCGGCATGCTGGAAACCGCGGCGCGAGAGATCCAGCAGGACGGCACGTTCGGCTTCACCCGCGCCGCCATGCCGTTCGGCAAATTGCAGGCGCTGTTTTCCAAATCCTCAGGCTAGGGGTCCCGGCGCATGACGCTCACCGTCGTCGACATGCACACCGGCGGCGAGCCGCTCAGGATCGTCACCGGCGGCTATCCAGACATTCCCAAAGGCACGATCCTGGAAAAGCGCGCCTATGTGCGCGACCACCTCGACCATTTGCGCAAGCTGCTGATCTTCGAGCCGCGCGGCCACTACGACATGTATGGCGCGCTGCTGGTGGAGCCCGACCTGCCCGGCGCCGACCTGGCCGTGCTGTTCATGCACAATGAGGGTTATTCCACCATGTGCGGCCACGCCATCATCGCGCTTGGCCGCTACGCCGTCGACGAAGGACTGGTGGCGAAACAGGAGCCAATCACCATGGTCAACATCGAGGCGCCGTGCGGCTTGGTCGTCGCTTCGGTGGAGGTCAAGGACGGCAAAGCGGGATCCGTGTCGTTCGAAAGCGTGCCGGCCTTTCTGTTTGCCCATGACCAACAAATCGAATTGGCGGGATACGGCAAGATTGCGTTCGACATCGCCTATGGCGGCGCCTTCTACGCGCTGGCCGACTGCCATCAATTCGGCCTGGAGTTCGGCCGCAGCCGGGTGCGCGATTTCGTCGACGCGGCAACCGCGCTGACCGAGCGGCTGAAGGCGGAGTTCCCTCTATCGCATCCCGACCATGCCGATCTCGCTTTCCTCTACGGCACCATCCTCACCGATGGACGAGATGCGTTCTCCAGCGAGGCAACGAAAAACATCTGCGTCTTTGCCGATGCCGAGGTCGACCGCTCGCCGACCGGCTCCGGCGTCACCGCGCGGCTGGCGGCAATGCATGCCAAGGGTGAAATCAACCCTGGTCAGGAGCGGTCCTTCGAAAGCATCGCCGGCTCGCGCTTTTCCGGAGCGGTGGCGCGCACGACCATGGCCGGCCCGCATGATGCGATCATCGCCCGCGTCGGCGGCCGCGCCTACTATTCGGGCCGGGCGGAATTCACCGTCGAGCCGGATGACGAATTGGGACGCGGTTTTCTTCTGCGTTGATAGGCCTATCGCCCGGCGCTCTCCCGCGCGCCGACCGCCTTGTGCAGATGCACCATCATGGCGGCGGCAAAGAGCGGCGTCAGCAGGTTGAGCAGGGGCACGGCGAGGAAGGCAGCGATGAGCAGCCCGGCCAGAAAGACGGTGCCGGCATATTTCCGGCGCAACGCCCTCGCCTCATCTTCCGGGCGGAAGCGCATGGCGGCGAATTCGAAGAATTCACGTCCGAGCAGATAGCCGTTGACGATGAAGAAGGCGGCGATGTTGACGCCTGGAACCAACAGAAGGAGCAAGGCGACGATGTTGCCCAGGATGACGACGCCGAAGAATTTCACCGACAACACGAGCGAGCGCAGCGCCGGCATGGCGCGTCCGACGGGATCGGCCGGATAGTCGGTGCGCTCGACCACTTCGGCGATGTCGTCGAGAAACAGGCCGGCCACGATTGCCGTCACCGGCGCGATCAGCAGCGCCATCCCGAAGGCAAGCGCGATGGCAGCGATGATGCCGCTCAGCCATCCGGCCCAGGACGGCAGGCCGGGCAGCAAGGAGTGAACCCATGGCAGGGCCAGCCAATCGACAAGCCCGGTCAAGACGAACCACAAGGCGACCAGCGCCAGGACGGTCAAGCCCAGCGTCTTCAGGAAAACCGCGCGGAATTCGGGAGAAAACAGCCGGCTGAAGGCGGCGCGGGCAGCGTTGGAGATCACGGCGTTTCACCCCCAGGAACAAACGGAAATCTCCGACATAGGCGGAGACCCTGTCAGCCGCAAGCCTGCCGGAGCGGGCGCAATTCCGGACGGGAACTAGAGGATGATCCCAAAAAGTGGGTACCGGTTTTTGGACAAGATCATGCTCCAACAAAGGGTTAGATCATGATGAGATTTCAACCAAATCTCATCATGATCTAGCGCGCCAGCGCCCGGGAGCGGGCGGGGATGGTCATCGCCGCAACGCCGGCGACGACGCAGCCCATGCCCCAGAAAGCTGTCGGCCCAAGGCTCTCGCCGAGGAACACGACGCCGATTCCGACGCCGATCGGCACGCGCAGATAGGCCTGCGACGTCGTGCCGACCGAACCAAGCGTGTGGATGAGGCGGAAAAAGATGCAGAAGGCCAGCGCCGTGGAGAACACCGACAATGCCAACAAGGCCAGTATCGACGCCATTGAAGGCGACAGGGTCCACGGGCGGTCGAAGGCCAGGCTCAAGGGGACGAGGATGACTGCGCCGCACAGCATCGAGCCGGCGGCCGGCAGCATCGGGTCGAGTCCCCTAAAGCCGCGGCCAAAGATGGCGGCGCCGGCATAGCAGACCGTGGCGGCAATGACGGCAAGTTGCGCCCACAATTGATGGCCGAGCCCGCCAAGCGCCTGGGTGCCGACGATCAGGCAAATGCCGGCAATGCCGGCACCGACACCGAACAGCTTGCGTGCGGTCACGGATTCGTGGCGGGTGATAAGCGCGGTCAGCAGGAAGGTGAAGATCGGCGAGGTCGCGTTCAGAATGGTGGCCAGACCGGCGTCGATGGAGCGCTCGGCGGCGGCGATCAGCGTGAACGGCACGACGCTGTTGAGGCAGGCCTGGACCATGAACCGCCACAAGGTCGCGCCGTCCTTGGGCATGGAAAGGCCGCGCCAGCGGATCAGCGCGAGCAGGATGGCGCCGGCGATCAGGGTGCGAGCAGCGATGAAGGTTATCGGCGGGATCGTCTCGACACCGATCTTGATGAAGGTATAGGACGCGCCCCACAGGGCGGCCAGCACGCCAAGCAGCGCCAGTTCGGTGGCCATGTCGGTCTTTGCTTGCATGCAGGGTGCTTCCAGCGCTTGATCTGAGGCCAAGCTTGTAGGCGACCCGGCGGTCAGATGCTTCGGCCACGGTCGAACTGTGATGGAGCCTCGTCCCAGGCGCGCGCGCCGGCCTGGGCCGGCAAAGGGTGGAAATCGGTTGCCATTTTTCGGGGTGATGCTGTAGACCCGCCCGGGCGCGGCAGAAAGCCGGCAGGTTCCAAGGCGGAGACATTGATGCCGGATTTTGACGTGCTTTGCATCGGCAATGCCATTGTCGACATCATCGCCCAGTGCGACGACGCTTTTCTTGAGACCAACGGCATCATCAAGGGTGCGATGAACCTCATCGACACCAAGCGCGCCGAGCTGCTCTACAGCCGCATGGGGCCGGCGATCGAGGCCTCCGGCGGCAGCGCCGGCAATACCGCCGCCGGCATCGCCAGCTTCGGCGGCCGCGCCGCGTTCTTCGGCAAGGTGTCGAACGATCCGCTCGGCGAAATCTACGCGCATGACATCCATGCCCAGGGCGTTGCCTTCGACACCAGGCCGCTTGAGGGCCAGCCGCCGACAGCGAGATCGATGATCTTCGTCACCCCCGATGGCGAGCGTTCGATGAACACCTATCTCGGCGCCTGCATCGAACTCGGGCCGGAAGACGTCGAGGCCGACAAGGCGTCAGGCGCCAAGGTGACCTATTTCGAGGGCTATCTGTGGGATCCGCCGCGCGCCAAGGAGGCGATCCGGCAGACGGCGAAGCTCGCACACGAGGCCGGACGCGAAGTGTCGATGACTTTGTCGGATTCGTTCTGCGTCGACCGCTACCGGGACGAGTTCCTCGAGCTGATGCGCTCGGGCACTGTCGACATCGTCTTTGCCAACAGCCACGAGATCAAGTCGCTCTACCAGACAAAATCCTTCGACGAGGCGCTGGCGGCTATCCGCAAGGACTGCAAGATTGCCGCTGTCACCCGCTCCGAAAAAGGCTCGGTGATCGTGCGTGGCGAGGAGACCGTCACCATCCAGGCGACGACGATCCGCGAACTGGTCGACACCACCGGCGCCGGCGACCTCTACGCTGCCGGTTTCCTCTATGGCTATACGAGCGGGCGCAGCCTGAAGGATTGCGGCGATCTCGGCTCGCTAGCCGCCGGGCTGGTGATCCAGCAGCTTGGGCCGCGGCCGCGGCAAAACCTGCGCAGCGCGGCCCAACTGGCCGGGCTGCTGTAGGGCCGTCTTTCGGCGCGCAGCGCCGAGCCAGATGAGGGGTGCCCGCCGGTTCAGGCTGTCCGGCGCTCCGCTCAGGCGGTGCGGCGAAGGTCGTCGGACGTAGGCCCGGGTTCCAAAGCCCCGGCGGTGACCAGCCGGTTGCGGCCGCTCTTTTTGCCGATGTACATCAGTCGGTCGGCGAGCGTTATCAGCGCCTCCGAATCGGACGCTTCCGCCGGGTAGATGGCGACGCCAACGGTGCAACCAACATGGATGGCACCATTCGGCGTCGGCACCTTGATCCGCAGCTTTTCCAGGATACGTTCGGCGACGCCCACGGCCTTCTGTCGGGCCCGGCTAGCCTCTCCTGAAAACAGGAATGCGAACTCGTCTCCACCGAGCCGCGCCACGAAATCAGCGCTGCGCAGGATGGTGCGAAGCTGACCCGCCACCTCCTGCAGCAGCGCGTCGCCGGCCTCATGGCCGAGCGTGTCGTTGACCTTCTTGAACCTATCGAGGTCGATGAACAGCAGGCCGGCCGCCTGGCCAGTGCTGTCGCAGCGGTCGATCACCGACCTCAGCTCATTGTGAAAGGCGCGCCGGTTGGGCAGGCCGGTCAATGCATCGTGGTTGGCCGAGTGGTCGCTGTGCTGCTTGGCCAGCTCGATCTCGCGCTTTTGTACGGAGAGTTCCTCATTGGCGGCCTTGAGTTCGAGCAGCAGCTCGGCGTTGAGATCCTCGACGACCTTGCGGTCGCTGATGTCGACGACGAAACCTTCCAGGAATTCCAGTTCGCCGGCCTCGTCCCAGACGCCGCCGCCGATCTCGCGGACCCAGAGCGGCTCGCCGACCTGCGGCACGATGCGGTAGTCGACGTTCCAGTTGCAGCGCGCCTCGAGCGCGGTATCGACGGCGGCATAGACGGCAGCGAGATCATCCGGGTGGATGGCCGAGACATAGTCGCGCACGGCATTTTGAATGAAGTCGCTCGGCCGATAACCGCTGACGGTGAAAATGCCGTCGCTGATGTAGAGCATGGTGTAGGACGCATCGTTGCGGCAACGGTAGAGATAACCGTCCATGCGGCCGGTGATGCTGAGCAGCGCATCCAGCCGCTCGTCGTGATAGACCCCCTGGCCGACCACAGATGCAGAAACCCCGTCATGCTTCATGGCCGCACCCCCGTTTTGGCGGTCTGAGCGCGCCGCCAATGCCATAAGGCCATAGGGGGCGAGAACGTTCCCTATAGCAGCCGAATATTATCAATCTCTTATGGGTTGGCTATTTTGCCGCCAATCAGGCTCCCGCGCTATAGGCCGCGATCGCAGCCATGTTGACGATGTCCGAATCCTTGGCGTTGAGCGAGACGATCTGGACCGGTTTGTTCAAGCCGACCAGCAGCGGGCCGATGACGGTGGAGCCGCCGAGTTCCTGCAGCATCTTGGTCGAGATCGAGGCCGAGTGGAACGCCGGCATGATCAGCACATTGGCAGGGCCGGTCAGCCGGATGAACGGATATTGCGCCATGGCGCGGGCATTGAGCGCGACGTCGGCGGCCATTTCGCCGTCATATTCGAAATCGACCCGGCGTTTGTCCAGGATACGCACCGCTTCCTGCACCCGCTCGGAACGTTCGCCCTGCGGGTGGCCGAAGGTCGAATAGGCAAGCATGGCGAGCCGCGGCTCGTAGCCCATGCGGCGGGCGAAGCCCGCGGCCTCCTCGGCGATATCGGCGATCTGCTCGGCATTGGGCATGTCGTGCACGGCGGTATCGGCGACGAGGACTGTTTTGCCCCGCGCGAGCACGATGGAGACGCCGATGACGCGGTGTCCGGGCTTGGCGTCGATGACGCGGCGGATATCGTCGAGCGCCGTGGAATAGTTGCGGGTGACGCCGGTGACGATGCCGTCGGCATCGCCCAGCGCCACCATGCAGGCGGCGAAATGGTTGCGGTCGTTGTTGATCAGCCGCTGGCAGTCGCGGAACAGGAAGCCTTTGCGCTGCATGCGCTCGTAGAGATAATCGGTATAGATGCCGTTGCGGCGCGACAGCCTGGCATTGATGATCTCGATGCCTTGCTTGTTGAGGTCGATGCCGGCGTGCCTGGCGTTTTCCTTGATGACATCGTCGCGGCCGAGCAGGATCGCGGTGCCGAGCTTCTGGTTCACATAGGAGACGGCGGCGCGCATCACCTGTTCTTCCTCGCCCTCGGCAAAGACGATGCGCTTGGGCTGGCGGCGGACGCGGTCGTAGATGCGCTGCAAGGTCGAGGCGATCGGGTCGCGGCGGGCCGACAGTTCCTGCGCGTAGCGGTCGAGGTCGAGGATCGGCTTGCGGGCGACGCCTGACTCCATCGCCGCCTTGGCCACAGCGAGCGGGATGGCCGAGATCAGGCGCGGATCGAACGGCACCGGGATGATGTAGTTCGGGCCGAATTTCGGCCGGTTGCCCTGATAGGCGGCGGCGACATCGTCGGGCACGTCCTTGCGCGCCAGGTCGGCCAGCGCTCTCGCTGCGGCGATCTTCATGTCGTCATTGATGGTGGTGGCCCTGACATCCAGCGCACCGCGGAAGATGTAGGGGAAGCCCAGCACATTGTTGACCTGGTTGGGGTAGTCGGAACGCCCGGTGGCCATGATGGCGTCGGTGCGGATTTCGGCCACTTCCTCCGGCGTGATCTCCGGGTCGGGATTGGCCATGGCGAAGATGATCGGGTTCTTGGCCATCGACTGCACCATCTTGGTGGTCAATGCGCCCTTGGCCGACAGGCCGAGGAAGACGTCGGCGCCGTCCAGCGCCTCGGCCAGGCTGCGCGTGTCGGTCTTGACCGCATGCGCCGACTTCCACTGGTTCATGCCTTCGGTGCGGCCCTGGTAGACGACGCCCTTGGTGTCGCACAGGATTATGTTCTCGGGGGCAAAGCCCATCGCCTTCATCAGTTCGATGCAGGCGATGCCGGCGGCGCCGGCGCCGTTGCAGACCATTTTCGTGGTCTTCATGTCGCGGCCGGTGATCTCCAGCGCGTTGATCAGCCCGGCGGCCGAGATGATGGCGGTGCCGTGCTGGTCGTCATGGAAGACCGGGATGTCCATCAATTCACGCAGGCGCTGCTCGATGATGAAGCATTCCGGCGCCTTGATGTCTTCCAGGTTGATGCCGCCGAAGGACGGGCCGAGAAAGCGCACGCAATTGATGAATTCGTCGGCATCCTCGGTGTCGACCTCGAGATCGATGGAATCGACATCGGCGAAGCGCTTGAACAGCACCGCCTTGCCTTCCATCACCGGCTTGGAGGCCAACGCGCCGAGATTGCCGAGGCCGAGAATGGCGGTGCCGTTGGAGATGACGGCGACCATGTTGCCGCGCGTCGTGTAGTCGAAGGCGCGGCTGGGGTCTTCGGCGATGGCCAGCACAGGAACCGCGACACCCGGCGAATAGGCGAGGCTCAGATCGCGCTGCGTCGCCATCGGCTTGGTGGCGACGATCTCCAGCTTGCCGGGGCGGCCCATGGCGTGGAATTCCAGCGCCTCCTCGGCGCTGACGGAGGGGCCGCTGTTTTCGGTTTTCTTGGCCATGATGCTTTTGATTTCCTCGCCGGTGTCGCCCCCTTGAGACGGGTGCGTGTTTTTGAAACCTCTGAATCAAGGCTACACGCCACCGCTGTAAATCGCCAAGCAATCTTCACGCCCGCAGCGAAATCTCCCGAGGGTCGGATGGCGTCACGTCGGCTCTGGCTCGCTGACGAAGGCAGCGATTTCGCGCACCGTTCCCCGTCGCATCATGCCGTCTGTGCCGGGGAAAGGCCACGTCTCGATGGGTGGCGCACGGCTTCCCTTGCGCCGCAGCAATGCAGTCAGGAACGCCATGAGTTCGATGCGCTGGGCGTGAACCTTCTCCAGCGTGCGGCGGCGGATGTGCTGACGCGGTATGGCACGATCTCGCAGCGTCTCGACGGCGCGGCGAATGGCAGCCGGTTCCGGATCGGCGACGATGCAATAATCCGGATCGAAATAGACGTCGCGACCGCCAAGGCTCGGCGTACTGACGATCGGCAGGCCGGCCATCAGATATTCCATCGAGGAGTACATCGCTCCTTCCACGGCCGACAGGCACAGCCCGACGGCGGCCTGGTTGTAGACGTGGTTGACCTGTTGCGCCGTCAGCTTGCCCGGCCAGCCGTCGACGAGCGGATTGGCGATCTGGTGGAGCGGCGAACGCGCCTGCAGTCGCCGAACAAAGGCGCGGGCGGCAACCGGCGGCAATTCGCCGATCGAATAGGTGATGTGGGCCAGCCGCTCTATGTCGAAGGCCAGGTGATGGCGTTTGATCGGCGAGATGCGGCCATTGTAGACCGCGTCGAATTCGACCGGCACGTCCGGCAGCGGCCGGAATATATCCTCCGACACCATCAGATTGTGGTTGGAGAAGATGGCATTGCCGCCCGCAGCCGCGACGAGACGGCGCTCTTCCTCGGTGTTGCACAGGAAGATGATTTCGTGCAGCGGAAACCGGCCGGCATACCAGGCGAGATCGCGGCCCATCCGGGCGATGACAGCCGGCCGCTCCATGGTCCAGGTCTGCATCGTCAGGAAGGTGACGCGCCGTCCCGCCAGGCGCCGGCCAAGGGCCGCCAGCGGATAGAGCGGACGGGCTCCGCCAATCGGGACATAGAGCACCAGCGGGTCGCGGCTGAGCACATGCAGCGACATCTCGATGCCGCTATCGAGATCGGACAGCGGTCCCCGTGTCGGCAGGAGGAAGGGGACGCGCTTGCGCACTGTCCCCCTAAGCTTGCTTTTGGTGCGGTGGACGCGCCGCGCCGCCAACAGCAGCAGGCGCTCAAGCGCCGATCCAGCCGGACCGACCAGCTCTTCGAACGCCTCCTGTTTGTCCTGATCCATGCCGCTTATCCCCGCCATGGCGATCATAGGGTCTGGTTGGCGCCCGAAGCAACCAACGGCTTCACCCGGCGTAGAGGGAGCACAAGCCGCCGTCGAGGCCGGTCGTCCCCTGCTTTTCGGGCCGCCGGCATTAAACCCCGCACCCACATCTGCTAGCGTGCGGGCATGAACATGCACACTTCAGCAGAAACCGACGCCCCCGAGGTGACACCGCCTGCGCCCGTCGGCAGCGTCACGCCGATGATGGAGCAATATATCGAGATCAAGGCGGCGAACCCGGATTCTCTGCTGTTCTACCGCATGGGCGATTTCTACGAGCTGTTCTTCGACGACGCCGAAAAGGCGAGCAAGGCGCTGGGCATCGTCCTGACCAAGCGCGGCAAGCACCAGGGTAACGACATTCCGATGTGCGGCGTGCCGGTGCATGCGGCCGACGAATATCTGCAAAAGCTGATCGGCCAAGGTTTTCGCGTTGCCGTCTGCGAGCAGATCGAGGACCCGGCGGAAGCCAGGAAGCGCGGCGGCAAATCGGTGGTGCGCCGCGACGTCGTGCGGCTGGTGACGCCCGGCACCATCACCGAGGATAAATTGCTGGCGCCGTCGGAATCGAGCTTCCTGATGGCGCTAGGGCGGGTGAAGGGCGGCAACAGCGGTGACGCCTTCGCCATGGCCTGGATCGAGATCTCGACCGGCGTCTTCCGCGTCGCCGAAACCACGGCCGACCGCCTGCTGGCCGATGTCTTCCGCGTCGACCCGCGCGAGCTGATCGTCGCCGAGCCGGTGTTTTACGATCCCGAGCTGAAGCCGGTGTTCGACGTCATCGGCCGCGTCGCCAGCCCGCAGCCGCCGTCGCTTTTCGATTCGGCTTCGGCAGCGGGGCGGATCGCGCGCTTCTTCGAAGTGGCGACGCCTGACAGTTTCGGTGCCTTCTCGCGCGCCGAATTGTCGGCGATCTCGGGCGCCATCGCCTACGTCGAAAAGACGCAGAAGGCCGAGCGGCCGCCTTTGTCGCGTCCCGAACGCGAGGAGCAGGGCTCGACGCTGTTCATCGATCCTGCGACACGCGGCAATCTGGAACTGTTGCGCACGCTGTCGGGCAGCCGCGACGGCTCGCTGTTCAAGGCTATAGACCGCACGGTCACCGGCGGCGGCGCCAGGCTGCTCGCCGACCGGCTGATGGCGCCGCTGACCGATCCGGCGGCGATTGCCGCCCGGCTTGATTCGGTATCGTTCTTCCGCGCCGAGACGCGGCTCTGCCAGGCGGTGCGGTCAAGCCTGAAGAGCGTCGCCGACATGCCGCGAGCGCTGTCGCGGTTGGCGCTCAACCGCGGCGGCCCGCGCGACCTCGGCGCGCTGCGTGCCGGCTTCGAAGCGGCGGCCACCATTGCCGAACTGTTCGGAACGACCGTCCTGCCCGCTGAGCTGACCGCGGCACTTGCCGCGATAAAGGCGCTGCCGCGCGCGCTGGCCGAGCATCTGACCCAGGCTCTTGGCGAGGAACTGCCGCTGCTGAGGCGCGACGGCGGCTTCGTGCGCGGCGGCTACCATGCCGAACTCGACGAAATGCGGGCGCTGCGCGACGAATCGCGCAAGGTGATCGCCGGACTGGAGCGCTCGCTGATCGAGGAGACCGGCATCCGCTCGCTGAAAATCCGGCACAACAATGTGCTGGGCTATTACATCGAGGTGACGGCCAACCACCATTCAATCATGACCGGAAGCGACGGCGCCAAGGCGCGCTTCATCCACCGCCAGACCATGGCCAATGCCATGCGTTTCACCACGACCGAACTTGCCGAACTCGAGACCAAGATCGCCAATGCCGCCGACCGGGCGCTGAGCATCGAGCTTGCCGCTTTCGATACGCTGACGGCTGAGGCGGTCGGCGAGGCGCAGAAGATCCGCGCCGGCGCCGATGCGCTCGCCGTGCTCGACGTGTCGGCGGCGCTCGCGCTGTTGTCGGAGAGCGAAGCCTGGTGCCGGCCGCTGGTCGATTCCAGCCTTGCCTTCGACATTTCGGGCGGGCGCCATCCTGTGGTGGAACAGGCGCTGCGGCGTTCGGGCGAAGGGCCGTTCGTCGCCAATGATTGCGATCTGTCGCCGCAAGACGGGGCCAAGGCCGGCGCGATCTGGCTGCTCACCGGTCCGAATATGGGCGGTAAGTCGACCTTCCTGCGGCAAAACGCACTGATCGCCATCCTCGCCCAAACCGGTTCCTTCGTGCCGGCGACATCGGCCCATATCGGCGTCGTCGACCGGTTGTTCTCGCGCGTCGGCGCCTCGGACGATCTGGCGCGTGGCCGCTCCACCTTTATGGTCGAGATGGTCGAGACGGCGGCGATCCTCAACCAGGCCGGTGAGCGGGCGCTGGTGATCCTCGACGAAATCGGCCGCGGCACCGCCACTTTCGATGGCCTGTCGATCGCCTGGGCGGCGGTCGAGTACCTGCACGAGAAGAACCGCTGCCGGGCGATCTTTGCCACCCATTTCCACGAGATGACGGCGCTGTCCGGCAAACTGCCGCGCCTTTCCAACGTCACCATGCGGGTCAAGGAATGGGAAGGCGACGTCGTCTTCCTGCACGAGGTCGGCAAGGGTGCCGCCGATCGCTCCTATGGCGTTCAGGTCGCTCGACTTGCCGGTCTGCCGGAAGCGGTGGTCGGCCGCGCCAAAGAGGTGCTGCATCAGCTCGAGGAAGGCGATGTCTCCGGCAAGGCCAACCGACTGGTCGACGATCTGCCGCTGTTTTCGGTGGCAATGAAGCGGGAAGCGGCAAAGCCTGCGAAGAGCGACGCATTGGGCGCAGCGCTGGGTGAGATCAATCCAGACGAGATGACGCCGCGCGAGGCGCTGGAAGCGCTCTACCGGCTGAAGGGGCTGGCGGGGAAAACCTAGCCCGATTTCGGCCTTGACCAATTGTACCGATTGGTACAATGCTCGCCATCGCCTTTGCCGATGGGAGAATGACATGAGCCGTCCGCCGCTGCCGCCCTTCACCGCCGAGACCGCCGCGCAGAAGGCGCGCATGGCCGAAGACGCCTGGAACAGCCGCGATCCCGAACGGGTTTCGCTCGCCTATACGCAAGACAGCACCTGGCGCAACCGCGCCGAGTTCGTCTCGGGCAGAAATGAGATCGTCTCCTTCCTCACGCGCAAATGGGCGCGCGAGCTGGACTACCGGCTGATCAAGGAGGTCTGGACCTGGAACGACAACCGCATCGCGGTGCGCTTTGCCTATGAATGGCGCGACGACAGCGGCCACTGGTTCCGCTCCTACGGCAACGAGAATTGGGAATTCGACGCGGATGGACTGATGCGTAGGCGCGTCGCCAGCATCAACGACCTGCCGATCGCCGAGGGTGAGCGCAAATATCACTGGCCGCTCGGCCGCCGGCCGGACGACCATCCCGGCCTGTCCGAACTCGGACTTTAGAATATGATCCCTAGAGCTGTGTCGCGGTTTTCGGCAAAGATCATGCTCAAGCGGAAAAACTAGCGCATGCGCAGGATCGCGCCCGATCGCGCCGATTTGCTCTCCATCATCGGCGAGGTTTTCCGCGAACACGGCTATGAAGGGGCGAGCCTGGCGCGGATCGGTGCGGCGACCGGCCTAGGCAAAGGCAGCCTTTACCACTTCTTCCCCGGCGGCAAGGAAGAGATGGCGGCGGCTGTCATTGCCCATATAGATGGCTGGTTCGAGGAGAATGTCTTCGTGCCGTTGCAGGACAGGGCCGACCCTCGTACGGGCATCGACCGGATGTTCGAAGCGACCGAGAGCTATTTCCGGTCGGGCCGCCAGGTGTGCCTGATCGGCGCCTTCGCGCTGGACGAATCCCGCGACCTCTTCGCCATCGCGATCAGAAGCTACTTCGGCCGCTGGGTGGCGCATCTTGCCGAAGCGCTGACCCGAAGCGGGCACAGCGCTGACAGGGCGGACGAACTCGCCGAAGAAGCGGTCGGCGCCATCCAGGGCGCGCTCACGCTGGCACGCGCCTTCGACGACACGGCAGTGTTTTCCCGCGCGTTGCGACGGGCGCGGGCGGCGCTCGGCTAGAGTGCTACAAGGGCTCGAAGCGGAAAGCCGTCTCGGTTCGAAAAACCCGGCCGACGCCGGGCGAATCAAGATGCGCGCCGGCAACGTAGCAGTCGTTGTTGGCCGCAAGCGCCAGCATTTGCAACCGGCTTGCCCTCGCCTGCTGCTGGTCTGCGTCGAATTCCCACGTGATCTCGGGTCGATCGAATTGAAGCGACGGCACATGTACGATGTCGCCCCAGATCAACAGTGTTTCGCCTGCGCTCACAACGCGAAAGCAAGTGTGGCCGGCTTCATGGCCAGCGGAGCCGATCGTATCGATGTCAGCGCTGACGCGCTGTCCAGCATCGAGAGGCTGGGCGCGATCGTGGAAGCGTTCCAGCCTCGCCACGTCGCGAAACATGCCGAGCTCAGCGCGCGGGACAAGCAGGCGAGAGAGCTGCGGGAAGCCGTCGTCACCATCGGCAAGGATGAGCCCGTGTATATGGTCGAGATGGGTGTGGGTGAAAGCAACAGTCCGAATCCGGTCGGTGGCGATCTTCGCCTCGCGCAGCGCCTCGGGCAGGTGCCCCATTGTCGGGTGCCAGGCGTTCGAAGCCCCTGTGTCGATCAGCGTGATGTCGTCGCCGTCATCGATGGCGAAGGCGTTGACCGACAGCCTGAGCGCACCGTCGACGAGCGGTACATGCGAGGGCAGGTTGTCACCGAATGTCCGGTCTCCGGGCTGGCGCAGCCGCCTGATTGGCATGTCGACGTAACCGTCGCGCAGCGACGTGACCGTCATGGCTCCGACTCTATACGCCGTATGATGATACCCGGTCGAAACCCGTTCCAATCTAGATCATCTCCAGCCCGCGCTTGCGCGTCGGCGGTGGAAAGGCGCGGTCGAGTTCGGCGAGGTCTTCGGCCGTCAGCTCGATGTCGAGCGCGGCAACATTCTGGCGGACATGCTCCTGGCTGCTCGCCTTCGGGATGGCGATGACACCGGGCTGCGCCATCACCCAGGCAAGCGCGATCTGTGCTGCCGTGGCGTTGTGGCGGGCGGCGATGGTTTCCAGCCTGGAATTGCGCGCCAGCGCGCCCTGCTCGACCGGCGAATAGGCCATCAGCGGGATGCCGCGCTGCCGGCTCCACGGTGCGAGATCGAATTCGGGGCCGCGCCGCGACAGATTGTAGAGCACCTGGTTGGTCTGGACATGATTGCCAGACGACAGGCCGGTCAGCTCCTCCATTTCGTCGGTGTCGAAATTGCTGACACCCCAGTGGCGTATCTTGCCGGCCTCCTTCAGCGCCTCGAAAGCCTCGACGGTTTCAGATAGAGGCACACTGCCCGGCCAGTGCAGGAGATAGAGATCGATGCGGTCGGTGCGCAGGCGCTTCAAGCTGTTTTCGCAGGCCCGCGCCACGCCGGCGCGCGAGGCATTGGACGGCAATACCTTGGAGACAAGAAAGAGTTCGTCGCGGCGCCCGGCAATGGCTTCCGCTACCACCTCCTCGGCGCCGCCGCTGGCATACATTTCAGCGGTGTCGATCAACGTGATGCCGAGGTCCAGCCCGAGCTTCAGGGCATTGACCTCGCCGGCGCGGCGGCGGGAATCCTCGCCCATCTTCCATGTGCCCTGTCCCAGCACCTGGACGGCCTCGCCCGAAGGCAGTGTGGTGGCTCTTATCGTCGATGGCATGTGGGCTCCTGGCGCCGTGTAATCGATGCGAATGGCATCACAAGCACGGAGAGAAATCCAGAATGAATCTCTCCGGCATGGCCGTTGCTGCCTTACTTCGCCGGATGGGCGGCGAGCCAGGCCTGCATCTTGGCGATCTCGGCTTCCTGCGCGGCGATGACATCTTCGGCCAGCTTGCGGATTTCGGGATCCTTGCCATTGGCGAGTTCCACCTTGGCCATGTCGATCGCGCCCCGATGATGCGGGATCATGCCGCGCACGAAATCGACATCGGCATTGCCGGAATATTCGATCATCATGTCGGTGTGCATCTTGTCCATCGCCGCCTTGTAGCCGTCGGTCGAAGGACCTTGCGCGCCCATCGCGCCCATGTCGTGTTTCATCTCTTCGGATTGCGCCGGGACGCTTTCGAGGAAAACGGCAAGCAGCATTCCCGCCGCCATCATCAAAAGCACGATCTTCTTAGCCAAGGTCATCCATGATCTCCTGTTGATTGATATTCGTATCTGGGGGCTTTGCTCAGAGTTTCAACGTCCGCAGCCGCAATGCGTTGGCGATGACCGAAACCGAAGACAGGCTCATGGCCGCCGCCGCCAGCATCGGCGACAAAAGCGTGCCGGTGAGCGGATAGAGCACGCCGGCGGCAACCGGCACGCCAAGCACATTGTAGAGGAAGGCGAAAAACAGATTCTGGCGGATGTTGCGGATCGTCCCCTGGGCGAGCGTTCGGGCCCTGACGATGCCGTTGAGATCGCCCTTGACCAGCGTAATGCCGGCGCTCTCGACAGCGACATCGGCGCCGGTGCCCATGGCGATGCCGACATCGGCGCTGGCCAGGGCCGGCGCATCGTTGACGCCGTCGCCGGCCATGGCTACGCCGGCACCTTTCGCACGCAACTCCTCGACAAGGGCTGCCTTTTGTTCCGGCAGCAGGCCGGCGCGCACCTCGTCAATGCCAAGGCTTTTGGCGATGGCGCGCGCCGTGCATTCATTGTCGCCGGTCGCCATGATGATCCGCAAGCCTCTGTCGTGCAGCGCCCTGATCGCCTCGGCTGTCGTTGCCTTGACCGGATCGGCGACCGCGACAATGCCGGCCAGTTTTTTGTCCACCGCAACGAACATCGCCGTCTTGCCTTCTGCCTGCAGCGCCTCGGCCCTGGCCGACAGGGAAGCGGTGTCGATGCCGACATCGGCCATCATGGCGGCGTTGCCGAGCGAAACCTTCCTGCCAGACACCGTGCCGGATACGCCCTTGCCGGTGACGGCGTCGAAGCCGCCGGCCTCAACGAGCGTCAGGCCGCGTTCGCCGGCGCCGCCGACAATGGCCTCGGCCAGCGGATGCTCCGAGCCTTTTTCCAGGCCGGCGGCGAGCGCCAGCAATTCATTCTCAGACAGGCCTTCGGCAGCGACGACATCGGTCAAGCGAGGCTTGCCTTCGGTCAAGGTGCCGGTCTTGTCGACGATCAACGTGTCGACCGAAGCGAAGCGCTCGAGCGCGGCCGCGTCCTTGATCAGCACGCCCGCGTGCGCCCCGCGCCCGGTGGCAGTCATAATCGACATCGGCGTCGCCAGGCCGAGCGCGCAGGGGCAGGCGATGATCAGCACCGAGACCGCCGAGACGATGGCAAAGATCAAGCTGGGTTCGGGACCGAAGATCGCCCAGGCGGCAAAGGCCATGAGCGCGACCAGCACGACGGCCGGCACGAAGTAGAAGGAGACGCGATCGGCTAAACCTTGAATCGGCGCGCGCGAACGCTGCGCCTTTGCGACCAGCTCGACGATGCGCGAAAGCGTCGTTTCGGAGCCGACCTTTTCGGCGCGCATGATCAGCGAACCGTTCTTGTTGAGCGTGCCGCCGGTCAAGGCATCGCCTTTCGTTTTTTCGACCGGCAGCGGCTCGCCCGAGATCATCGATTCGTCGATGGAGGAACGGCCTTCCGTTACAGTGCCGTCGACCGGCACGGCGTCGCCCGGACGGAGGCGTAGGTGGTCGCCGGTCTTGACCGCAACGAGCGGCACGTCGGTGTCGGAGCCGTCCTCCCCGATCAGCCGTGCCGTCTTCGGCGCCAGGTCGAGCAGCGCACGGATGGCCGAGCCGGTCTTTTCGCGCGCCCGCAATTCGAGCACCTGACCGAGGAATACCAGCGCGACGATGACGGAAGCTGCCTCGAAATAGACCGGGACGGTGCCGCCATGGCCACGGAACTGATGCGGAAAGATGTCCGGAAACAGTGCGGCGACGACGCTGTAGAGGTAGGCCGCACCCACACCCAGCGAAATCAGCGTCCACATGTTGGGGCTGCGGTTGACCAGCGACTCCCAGCCGCGGTGGAAGAAGGGGAAGGCCGCCCACAGCACCACCGGGCTGGCCAGCGCCAATTCCAGCCAGACCATCGTGCGCTCGTCGACAAACGCCTGGAACGTCAGGCCGAGCATCGGCGCCATGGCAACGATCAGCAGCGGCACGGACAGCATCGCACTGACCCAGAACCGTCTGGTGAAGTCTACCAGTTCGGGGTTCGGGCCCTCATCGCCAGTGGGAACGCCCATCGGCTCAAGCGCCATGCCGCAGATCGGGCAGGAGCCGGGCTTGTCTCTTATCACTTCGGGGTGCATCGGGCAGGTGTATTGAGTGCCTTTCGGCACTGGCGACGGCGTCGGCCTATCGCCGAGATAGTTTTGCGGCTCGGCCTCGAACTTCGCCCGGCAGCCGGCCGAGCAGAAATAGAAACCCTGGCCTTCGTGGCGGAAAAAATGCCTGGCGGTAGCGCGGTCGACACTCATGCCACAGACGGGGTCGGTGGCGGTCAGGTATTTTTCGGGCCCGGCGACGAATTTCGTACGGCAACCCTCGCTGCAGAAGTGAAAGAGACGGCCGCCATGCTCGGCCGTCGGCTTGCCCGCGGCCGGATCGACGCTCATGCCGCAGACCGGATCGCGCACCACGGCTTCGGCGGCCGGCTCAGCAGCCTTTGCCGCACAACAGCTGCCATCGGCCGCGTGCGCGTGGTGGTGATGCTCGGAATGCGCCATCGAAAAGTGCCTTATATCTGTCTGGGTGAGGAGGTAGTGCTTCCAGTAACTGGAAGGTCAAGGGGCGATTTCCACTTTTCGATCGTGGCCGTCATCGCGCACATCGAGGGAAAATCGCTTACGCAACTTTGTTCCCATGCTATGGACGCGCGTCCCACTGCATCGATCCCACCCAAATGAAATGCCTGATTATCAATCTCGATCGGTCCCGCGATCGCCTCGCCCATGTAACGGCGGAGTTCGCGCGCATCGGCATCGCCTTCGAGCGGGTCGCCGCCATCGATGCGCGAGATCGGCCGGATCTGGCCGAAATGCCGCAGGGCAAGAAGCATTTGCGCCTGGCCGACGCCGAGATTGCCTGCCTGCTCAGCCACCAACAGTGTTGGTCGACGATCGCTGCAGGTGAGGATGCTTACGCGGCGATTTTCGAGGACGATGTCGTTTTCCCGGACAAAGCCGGCGCTTTGCTTGCCGATGCGGGCTGGATTCCCGCCGATGCGGACATCGTCAAGTTGGAAACGTTCTTCAACCGGACCGTAATTTCACGCAAGCAAGTTGCCTGCGGCCACGGTTTTTCTGCGAGCAGACTGCACGGGCTCCATATCGGTACGGCGGGATACATCCTGTCCAGACAGGCCGCGCGGGACCTTCTTGCGGCAACGAATGAGATCAGCATTCCCGTCGATCACCTCATCTTCAATCCGCGTTTTGCTACCTCGTCCGACAAGGTCATTTACCAACTCGTCCCAGCATTGTGCCTGCAGGCACAATTCCTCGGCGACAGTCCGGTGAGATTGCCAAGCCTGCTCAAGCAGGAGCGAACAGAGGAATGGGTGGCAAGCGGGATAGGTAAACGGCGCCCCAGGCCAATCACCGCCAAGGTAAGGATCGAGACCAGGCGGTTGACGCGGCAGATCGCCGATCTCTTCCGGCTCCGGCGCGAGATGATCATCCCTTTCTGGTATCGCGGCCGACGCGTCCGTCCGCCCCATACACAGCGCCGTGAAAACGCGCTATAGACGCCGCGCAAAGGCGAGGCCCACCGGCAATCCATGGCAAAAATCTCCCTCAAGCTCGACGCGCTGATCGACAGCGAGGCTTTGCGCCGCGACATGACGGCGCTGATCTCGGCGGCCAGCGGCATCGAGCCCGGCGCGCGCGTCGGTGCGCTCCGGCTGCTGAAGGATCGGCTGACCGAGGGCCGCAAGGTTGCCGAGCGCATGCTGATGGACGATGGCAGCGGCACGGCCTGCGCCGCCCGGCTGTCGCATCTGATGGACGAGATCATCCGCGCCCTCTACGAGTTCGCCGCGACCCACGTCTACCGGGTGAAAAGCCCCTCGACCGCAGAGCGCATGGCGGTCGTCGCCGTCGGCGGCTATGGCCGCGGCACGCTGGCGCCGGGCTCCGACATCGACCTGTTGTTCCTGCTGCCCTACAAGCAGACGCCGTGGGGCGAACAGATCGTCGAATATATGCTCTATATGCTGTGGGACCTCGGGTTGAAGGTTGGCCACGCCACCCGCAACATCGACGAGTGTCTCAGGCTGTCGCGCAGCGATATCACCATCCGCACCACGATCCTGGAAGCGCGGTTCCTGTGGGGCGAACAGAAGCTCTTCGACGAATTGCTCGCTCGCTTCGACCATGAAGTGGTGCGCACCACCGGACCGGAATATGTGCAGGCCAAGCTCGCCGAACGCGACGATCGCCATGCCAAGGCCGGCGAAAGCCGCTATCTGGTCGAGCCCAACGTCAAGGACGGCAAGGGCGGCCTGCGCGATTTGCAGACGCTGTTCTGGATCGCCAAATACTTCTATCGCGTGCGCACCGGCGAGGAATTGGTCGAGAAAGGTGTCTTCACCGAGGCCGAGTACCGCGAATTCCAGAAGGCCGAAGACTTCCTGTGGGCGGTGCGCTGCCACATGCATTTCCTCACCGGCAAGCCAGAGGAACGGCTGCATTTCGATATCCAGCGCGAGATCGCCGAACGGCTGGGCTACACCACCCATCCCGGTCTGTCGGCGGTCGAGCGCTTCATGAAGCATTACTTCCTCGTCGCCAAGGATGTCGGCGACCTCACCCGCATCTTCTGCGCCGCGCTCGAGGAAGAGCAGGCCAAGCATGTGCCCGGCTTCAACCGCATCTTCCTCACCTTCCAGCGCCGCAAGCGCAAGCTGGCAGGCACGTCGGACTTCATTGTCGACAATCACCGCATCAACGTCGCCGACGACAGCGTGTTCGAGCGCGACCCGGTCAATCTGCTCAGGCTGTTCTGGTTCGCCGACAAGCACGGGCTGGAGTTCCATCCCGATGCGCTGAAGCTGCTCACCCGCTCGCTCGGTCTGGTCAACAAGTCGCTGCGGCGCGACGAGGAGGCCAACCGGCTGTTCCTCGACATCCTGACCTCGGACCGCAATGCCGAGCTTAATTTGCGGCGCATGAACGAGGCCGGCCTGCTCGGCAGGCTGATCCCCGATTTCGGCAGAATAGTCGCCATGATGCAGTTCTCGATGTACCACCACTATACGGTGGACGAGCACCTGATCCGCTGCATCGGCGTCTTGGCCGAGATCGAGCGCGGCGACGGCGAAAAGGTGCATCCGCTCTCGCACACGCTGATGCCGGGGCTAGAGAAGAGCCGCGAGGCGCTCTATGTCGCGGTGCTGCTGCACGACATCGCCAAGGGCCGGCCGGAGGATCACTCAGAGGCCGGCGCCCGGATCGCGCGCCGCATCTGCCCGCATATGGGGCTGTCGGCGGCCGACACCGAGACAGTCGCCTGGCTGGTCGAGAACCATCTGGTGATGTCGATGACGGCGCAGACGCGCGACCTCAACGACCGCAAGACGATCGAGGATTTCGCCTCGATCGTGCAATCGGTTGAGCGGCTAAAAATGCTGTTGATCCTGACCGTCTGCGACATCAGGGGTGTCGGGCCGGGCGTGTGGAACGGCTGGAAGGGCCAGCTCCTGCGCACGCTCTACTACGAGACCGAACTGCTTTTGACCGGCGGCTTCTCGGAAGTGTCGCGCGCCAAGCGGACGGCGGCGGCGCGCGAGCGGCTGGCCGAGGCGCTGGCCGATTGGCCGGACAAGGCCCGCAAGCGCTATGTCGGCCTGCATTACGAGAACTATCTGCTGACGGTCGACCTCCCCGATCAGCTGCGCCATGCCGAATTCATTCGCGAAGCCGACGCGGCAGGCAAGAAGCTCGCCACCGTGGTCAGGACTCACCTATTCGAGGCGGTGACCGAGATCACCGTGCTGGCGCAGGACCATCCGCGCCTGCTTTCGGTTATTGCCGGCGCCTGTGCCGGCGCCGGCGGCAACATCGTCGACGCGCAGATCTTCACCACGTCCGACGGCCGCGCGCTGGACATCATCCTGATCTCACGGGAATTCGACCGCGATGAGGATGAGCGCCGTCGCGCCGAGCGCGTCGGCCGGCTGATCGAGGACGTGCTGTCGGGCAAGAGCTGGCTGCCGGAGATGATCGAGAAGCGCACCCGGCCGCGGCGCGGCGCCAAGGTGTTCAAGATTCCGCCGCGCGCCGAAATCCGCAACACGCTGTCGAACCGGTTTTCGGTGATCGAGGTCGAGGGACTGGACCGGCCTGGGCTGTTGTCGGAAATCACCAGTGCGTTGTCCGATCTCTCGCTCGACATCGCCTCGGCTCACATCACCACCTTCGGCGAGAAGGTGATCGACACTTTCTATGTCACCGACCTTACGGGGCAGAAGATCGACAACCCGGCACGCACCGCCACCATCCACGCCAGGCTGATCGCGGCGCTTGAAGGCGTTGTCCCAGAGCGCGGCGGCAAGGCCAAGGCGGCGGCCGAGTGACCATCACTTTGTCCCAATCACCCCCTTTGTCCCAATCATCCAGGCAATCTCCCCGCGCATGAGCCTCGTCAAGAAATTCGCCACGGTTGCGTCCGGCACGCTGATGAGCCGCGCCCTTGGCTTTGGCCGCGAAATGCTGATGGCGGCCGCACTCGGCACCGGGCCGGTGGCGGACGCCTTCAACGCCGCCTTTCAGTTTCCCAACACGTTTCGCCGGCTGTTTGCCGAAGGCGCCTTCAACGCCGCTTTCGTGCCGCTGTTTGCCAAGGAGATCGAGACTCACGGCACCGACGGCGCCAAGCGCTTTTCGGAGGAAGTGTTCGGCGTCCTGTTCACCGCACTTCTGGCGCTGACCATCGTCATGGAATTGGCGATGCCGCTGATCGTGCGCTATCTCGTGGCGCCGGGCTTTGCCGACACGCCGGGCAAATTCGAGACGACCGTCCTGCTGGCGACGATCATGTTCCCGTATCTCATCTGCATGTCGCTCGCAGCCATGATGGCCGGCATGCTGAATTCGCTGCGCCGCTATTTCGCGGCTGCCGTGGCGCCCGCATTCCTCAACATCATCCTGATTAGCGTGCTCGGCTACGCCTGGTACCACGGCATGGATGCCCGTGAGGTTGGTTTCAGCCTGTCCTGGGGCGTGCTGGCGGCGGGGCTGGTACAGCTCGCCATTGTCTGGGTGGCTGTGCGCAATGCCGGCATCGCCATCGGTTTTCGCCGGCCGAAGATGACGCCCAACGTCAAGCGCCTGCTGATCCTGGCGCTGCCGGCGGCGATCACCGGCGGCATCACCCAGATCAACCAGCTGATCGGCACGGCGATCGCGTCGGCGCAGGACAGCGCCGTGTCGTCGCTTGCTTACGCCGACCGCATCTACCAGCTGCCGCTCGGCGTCGTCGGCGTCGCGGTGGCCATCGTGCTGTTGCCGGAGCTGTCGCGGGCGCTGAAATCGGGCAATCTGGTCGAGGCAGCCAATCTGCAGAACCGCTCGGTCGAGTTCACCCTGTTCATGACCTTGCCGGCGGCGGCGGCCCTTTGGGTAATGGCGGAGCCGATCGTGCGGCTGGTCTATGAGCGCGGCGCCTTCGCCGCCAACGGCTCGACGCCGACCGTGGCCGCGATCCTGGCGATTTTCGGCCTCGGCCTGCCGGCCTTCGTGCTGATCAAGGCCTTCATTCCCGGCTATTTCGCCCGCGAGGATACGCGCACGCCGATGATGTTCGCCGCCATTTCGGTCGGCGTGAACGTGATCACGGCACTGACGCTGTTCCCGAGCATGGGCGCGCCCGGCATTGCGGTGGCCTCGGCCGTGGCCGGCTGGGTCAACGCTGTGATGCTGCTTGCCGTGCTGATCCGACGCGGCCATTGGGGCCGCGACGCGCCGCTGCTGAAGCGCATTCCGCGCCTGGTGCTGTCGGCTGCGGTGATGGCGGTGGCGCTCTATTTCGCCGAGCACTGGCTGGCCGTCAGGCTCGGCCCCGGCTCGCCACTGGTGATCAAGGCCGTGACGCTTCTCTCATTGGTGGCCGGCGGGGCGCTGCTCTACTTCGTCACGGCTTTCGCCACCGGCGGCGCCGATTTCGGAATGATCCGGCGCAATGTGAAACGCGGCTCGGGCAAGGCAGCGGCGCCAGCGCCAAACGCCGATCTGGACGAATAGTCCGGGCGAGCTAACAGCAACACCGGTCTTGATCCTCTCCGCCCCTTCGTCCATAAGCGCGCCGTCGCAAGACTTTCGCCGCGCGTGGTTTCCAGCCGCGTGATTGGCTCCGAAAAGTCTGCAACTTTTCGGAATCACGCTTATACGGCCCTCCACAAGCCATGAGGAACCCATGACCGCCTTCAAACAGCTCGTCTTTTCCGGGGTACAGCCGACCGGCAATCTGCATCTCGGCAACTATCTCGGCGCCATCAAGAAATTCGTCGCCCTGCAGGACACGTCAGACTGCATCTATTGCGTCGTCGACCTGCATTCGCTGACGGCACAACTCGTCCATGACGACCTCGCCGACCAGACCCGCTCGATTACCGCGGCCTTCCTTGCCTCCGGCATCGACCCGAAGAAGCACATCGTCTTCAACCAGTCGCGGGTGATGCAGCATGCCGAGCTTGCCTGGATCTTCAACTGCGTGGCGCGCATCGGCTGGATGAACAAGATGACGCAGTTCAAGGACAAGGCCGGCAAGGACCGCGAGAACGCCTCGCTGGGCCTGCTTGCCTATCCCTCGCTGATGGCGGCCGACATCCTGCTCTACCGCGCCACCCATGTGCCGGTGGGCGAGGACCAAAAGCAGCATCTGGAGCTGACCCGCGACATCGCGCAAAAGTTCAATAATGATTTTTCGAGCCGCATCGCCAGTCTTGGCGTCGGCGTCGAGATGCAGGTTGGCGAAGAGACGGTAAACGGGTTCTTCCCGATAACCGAACCGGTGATCGGCGGGCCGGCGGCGCGCATCATGAGCCTGCGCGACGGCTCCAAGAAGATGTCGAAGTCGGACCCGTCGGATCTGTCCCGCATCAATTTGACCGACGATGCCGACACCATCTCGAAGAAGATCCGCAAGGCCAAGACCGACCCGGAAGCGTTGCCAAGCGAAGTCGACGGCCTGGAAAGCCGCCCGGAAGCGGAAAACCTGGTCGGCATCTATGCAGGGCTGGCCGAGATGTCGAAGGCGGACGTGCTGAAGGAATTCGGCGGCCAGCAGTTTTCCGTGTTCAAGCCGGCGCTCGCCGACCTTGCCGTGGAAAAACTGGCGCCGATCGCCGGCGAGATGCGCCGTATCGAGGGCGACCGCGCCTATGTCGACGCGGTGCTGAGAGACGGCGGCGAACGCGCCGGCGCGCTGGCTGAGACCACCATGAAGACGGTACGCGACATTATCGGCCTGTTGCAGGGCTGATCCTACCGTCAGTGCACCGCACCATTCTGGCCCAAGGCCGGCGGCTTGCCGCCGGTCTGTCGCGGTGGCAGATTGCGGCCGAAAACATCGAGTAGATAGACATGGTCTCCAAACGCCTCAGTCGCGAAGCCGGCCATCGCAGGAAATTCCTGACGATCATCGACGACACGCCGGAGTGCGAGCGCGCCGTCGCCTACGCCTCCAAGCGGGCGCAGAGCACCAGCGGCACGCTGGTGCTGCTCTACATCATCACACCTGACGACTTTCAGCACTGGCTGGGCGTCGAGAAGATCATGCGCGAGGAGGCCAATGCCACGGCACGCGCGGCACTCGACGGCTACGCCAACAAGGTGCGCCAGAAGCTCGGCATCGAGCCCGAGATGGTAGTGCGCGAAGGCAAGCCTACCGAAGAGATCCACAAGCTGATCGAGGAAGATCAGGACATCGCCATCCTGGTGTTGGCGGCAGGTGCCGGCAAGGAAGGACCCGGGCCGCTGGTCGGGGCTGTTGCCGGCAAGGGCGCCGCCTTCCCTATTCCCGTCACAGTGGTGCCGCAGAACCTTTCCGACGAGGAGATCGACAGCCTCGCATAAAGAGTGATGCCGGAAAGTGTGAAGCGGTTTCGGATGGATTTTATAGCCCGCGCGGGATTCATTCCCAGCCAGCAAAACATTCCGCCAGCCAGCCATTTTGAGCGACGCGTTTCGCTTGAATGTCCAGCCGATTGAGCCTATTTAGAACCATTCCAAACTAGCTGCCCGACTGGGCACGGAGACGGCCATGTTCATCCAGACCGAATCGACGCCGAACCCGGCAACGCTGAAGTTCTTGCCCGGCAAGGAAGTCCTTGTTGAAGGCACCGCCGATTTCCGCGACGCCGACAGTGCAGCCAGCGCCTCGCCGCTGGCCGGCCGGCTGTTCGAGATCCCCGGCGTGACCGGCGTCTTCTTCGGCTATGACTTCATCACCGTGACCAAGGACGGCCCGGACTGGCAGCACCTGAAGCCGGCGATCCTGGGCGCCATCATGGAGCATTTCATGTCGGGCGCGCCCGTCATGGTCAACGCCGGCCCCGCCGCCGAGACCAGCCAGACCGGCGAATTCTACGACAAGGCCGATGAGCAACTGGTCATCACCATCAAGGAACTGCTCGACACCAGGGTGCGCCCGGCGGTTGCCCAAGATGGCGGCGACATCACCTTCCGCGGCTTCGAGAACGGCACCGTGTTCCTGCACATGAAGGGCGCCTGCGCCGGCTGCCCGTCCTCGACGGCGACGCTGAAGCACGGCATCCAGAACCTGCTCCGCCACTTCGTGCCGGAAGTACAGCAGGTCGAGCAGGTCTCCTAAGACCCCTTCACGCATTCGAGCGAGCAACAAAAAACCGGGCCAGATTGCCCGGTTTTCTGTTTTGGACGTCCGTTGTTGCCTAGACGGTCCGCGTACGAAGGGTAACGCCTATTTTGACCATGGTCTTCCCGAAAACCGGTTCCACTTTTCGCTTTCGTGGACCTCGGTTCCGGATCATGGTCCCTACATCACGATGACCTTGGCGCCGACCGACGTGCGGTCGTAGAGGTCGATGATGTCCTGGTTCATCAGCCGGATGCAGCCTGACGACATCGCCTTGCCGATCGAATTCCATTCCGGACTGCCGTGCAGGCGGTAGCCCATGTCGCCGCCCTTGTTGAACAGATACATGGCGCGCGCGCCGAGCGGGTTCTTCAAGCCCGGCTCCATGCCGCTCGCGAACTTCGCTAGCTCCGGCTGGCGCTGGATCATCTGCCGCGGCGGCGTCCAGGTCGGCCATTCGCGCTTCAGCGCGATATGGGCGGTGCCGTGCCATTCAAAGCCTTCGCGGCCGACGCCGATGCCGTAGCGGATCGCCCGGCCGTCGCCTTCGACGAAGTAGAGAAACTTGTTCTGGGTATCGACGACGATGGTGCCCGGCTTTTCCGAGGTGTCGTAGTTCACCTCTTGCCGGTGGTACTTCAGCGGCACCCTCTCGATCGGGATGCGCGGCAGTTGGTAGCCTGCATCGTTCACCGAACCGTAGTTGTTGGTGAACAGTTGCGAGCCGATCGTGCTGCAACCCGAGATCGCGGCCGACAACGCAAGTGCGGCGACGATTGCAAATGACTTCATGCGCATGAAATGGTCCGATGCCCCGCCAAGATGTCGCGACACGTTACGGCCGCTTTTCCTGAAACCATTCATGCTGGCATTTGCTTTGCTTGCCAAGCGCGCGATGCCTATATGCAGGAGCTTACGTGCCGGTAAGCCGTCAACTATGGCATTTCGGCAACAGGACTCACGGGATTGTGAAGGAAAAACAATGGTCGGTCCTGTCGGATAGCCTAGAATCAGGGAACCACATCGAGGAATCACAATGAATGTAGGCGACGCCGCGGCGCGGTCCGGCCTGCCGGCCAAGACCATCCGCTACTATGAAGAGATCGGCCTGATCGCCCCGGCGCGCGCCGGCAATGGCTATCGCGATTATTCCAGCGACGACATCCATCGGCTAGCCTTCCTGCGCCGCGCCCGCAACCTCGGCTTTTCAATCGACGATTGCCGCCAGCTGATGGCGCTCTACCGGGACCGCAGCCGCGCCAGCCACGATGTGCGCGAGATTGCCGCCGCCCATGTCAGCGCCATCGAGGAAAAGGTGCGCGAGCTGCAGTCGATGCGCACGACCTTGCAGACGCTGATCCAGGCCTGCCATGGTGACGACCGGCCGGATTGCCCGATTTTGGATGACATTGCGGGGGCTGCGCTACTCGAGAACAGGCCGGCTTCGGCCATATAGGTAGTATCTCGACTGACTAAAATACGGGAACGTCCAAGGGACAAGAACGGAACCAAAGCGGTTACATCAGACCTTTGCGTTCACGGCGCAAGACTTTAGTCCGGGCGCCTTATAGCTAAGAACGGAAGTTGATCGGCGGACGCAGGGGCGTTCCGGAGCAATACCAGACCGCGCCGATACAGATATGGTGCGATCGCGGAAGGCGCTCGGATCAAGTTGTAGCCTCAGTTCTGTCAACCGTATAATCGCCGCCATTCCCCTACGGCTGGGTAGCGCTCGTGAGCAGTGGGTCATCTAGCTCTGCCTTTGTCTTCAGGACGGCATCAACGAGGGAACCGAACTCCTCGACGCTGAATGTGCAACTATCCTGGACCGCTCCCATATGGCTGAGGCGGAAGCGTACGAATTTCCGGTTTTCGGCTGGGATGCGCTTCACCAGAAACATGAATGAATAGGGACCCGCGATCGCTGAGTACCGGCGCAACTCTTCGGTCGCGGGGAAAAGCCGGTTGGTGAATCCCAAAAACCCCATGGTGTCTCCCCTCGTGCCAAGGACCGTGCTTCTTATCATTGCGAGAGAAAATTCGCCTATGGGTTTGTCAACCATACGATCGCCATGGTCACAGGCGATTATCCGGTTGACAAACCCAAAGTGATTACGTGGGGTAAGGGCATAGGAGATTTCCATGTCCGTTCTGTCCCGCCCCGAGTTCCACGACGAAGCCAAGGCTTTCGAGCATGTGGAAGGCATCTTGTGGCCGAATGGTCCGGTTTGCCCCAAGTGCGGCTCTGTTGATCGCCACTACGCATTGAAGGGCGTTCGCACCAAGCCGTCCAAGAAGAACCCCAATGGTGTCGAGCGTCACGGCCTGTACAAGTGCAGCGCTTGCCGCTCGCAGTTCACCGTCCGTATGGGTTCGATCTTTGAGGAAAGCCATATGCCGCTCACCAAGTGGCTTCAGGCTATCCACCTTATGTGTGCCTCTAAGAAGGGCATCAGCGCTCACCAGATGCACCGCATACTCGAATGCAAGTATGAGACCGCTTGGTTCCTGTGCCACCGCATTCGCCTTGCAATGGCATCTGGCGACTTCTCCCCGCTTGGCGGCAACGGCAAGACCGTAGAAGTTGACGAGACCTACATTGGCCGTCTCGCTAACGCTCCCGTCAAACGTGGCGGTGGCGCTCACAAGAACACGGTCGTTACGCTGGTAGAGCGTGGTGGCCGCGCCCGTTCCTTCCACGTCGATACGGCCCGCATGGGCAACGTCATGCCAATCGTTCGCGCCAACATCGCTCGCGAGAGCGCATTGATGAGCGACGAAAGCGGCATCTATCGCCGTGCCAGCCAGGATTTCGCCTCGCACGATGTCGTCACGCATTCCAAGGACGAGTACGTGCGCTACGAAGGCGAGAAGACCATCCACACGAACACCGTGGAAGGCTTCTATTCGATTTTCAAGCGCGGCATGAAAGGCGTCTATCAGCATTGCGGTGAGCAGCACTTGCACCGCTATCTGGGCAGAGTTCGACTTCCGTTATAGCAACCGCATTGCCTTGGGAGTTGATGACGGAACCCGCGCTTTTATCGCGCTCGTAGGTGCAAAAGGTAAGCGTTTAATGTATCGTCAGGAGGCATGAGATAACCTATCTAACAGTAGGTTCGCCTCATGGTTAGTACGAAGGCGTACGCGAGCAATGGCAGACAGGCCTTATGACAGAGAGCGCCTAAAGCACCTATTTCACTATGTGATATGGGGCGCTGGTGCTCGCGCTGGATTTGGCGCCACCAAGCTGTACAAGGTCGCGTGGTTCTCAGATGCCCGCAGTTTCGTGTTGACCGGCCAATCAATTACAGGCGCACCCTATATCCGCGAAAAGCACGGTCCTATCCCGCGCGATGGAATGTACGTGCGCAATGAACTGGTGGCGTTGCGCTTGGTAGAGCAGTGGCGAGGCACTGATGATGAGTGGGTCTTCAAGGGCCTTGTGCCGCCCCCGCGCAATGTCTTCCACCCCGACGAAACCAAGGAAATTGATTACTGGATTAAAGAGATTGACGGAAAGCACACGGCAAAATCAGTGAGCGAATATTCTCACGATTACGGGTGGGAAATCGCGAAGATGAAAGAGCCATTGCCGTTCCACTCTATCTTGGCTGGACGTGGCCGTGAGCCTAACGACGCTGAGACAACTCGGTTGCGCGCACGCGCTAGGGAACTGGGTTTGATGTAAATGAAGGATTGCCGCGAGGAAGACCGCGTGCGCCTCGCGAGAGATTTGGCCGAAGAAAAATGGTCAAGGGCTTTCGACGCTTGGGAAGACGTGACTTGGACCATTGTGCGTGACGAGAATTGCGGCAGTCCATTGAACGATACCGGCTCCATTCGAGGCTATGTGTTCGACGGAGCCCGCTCAATCGATATGCCTTCAATCGAAGTGATTTATGAGATCCACCCCAATCTAATCATCATCCACTATGCGGATTTTCGAGATGCCCCATACGGACAAGCCGGAAGAGCCTAAGCAGCAAATCGACAAATTCCGAGATGCCGCTCGGAAGCTAAAGGGCGATCCATCCGACGCCACTTTTGAAGCTGCCGTGGGAAAGGTAGCCCGCGCTCCGAAGCTCTCAGCGGAGCAAATAAAGGCACTGGTTCGGAGACACCGTGAAAAGCCGAAAAAGATTGGCGCCTAGCCTCCTTGTCGCAAAGTTCGACGCTTTTCCTTAAATTTCTCAAACTGGCGTTCGGCGTGAGCCTGTGCCTTCTCACGTTTGACGCTTCCAAGGTGCGTTAGAAGCGGACGATTGTTGAACTTAATAAACCCGTTCATTCTCTCTTCTGCTTCAGCCATCATGACAAGCCGTCCGATGTCTACCTGATCCTCGAAATAGTCGAGAAGCATTGTTGTCAGCCGGTTTTTCTCCCTGATCTCCGCGCCAGCTAGAAAATTGTTAGCGATCCAAACATCATTTTTCCGGATGTTTTCATTTGCCCAGGTTGTAAGGCCCATGTTTTCCGCATCGGCATTGGCCCGCTCCAAAATCAACTCCGGGCCGGTCTTAGACGCGACCGCCCACAAGAGCTTGTTCTGCATCCCCGCATAGAAGTTTCGCCACTCCTCGGATTGCGGGTCATAGTCTTGGCACATTGCGCAGATGCTACGAACTTCCCGATATAGGTTTGCCTCCGAAGATCGGATGTCTCGTATGGTCTCCTTTAGCTCTTTTAGATGGTCGCGGCTCTCTGGGTTCTTCATCCTAGCGACGTCAATGGACCATCCTTTCAAGAGGATTTCCTTTAAACGCTCGGTCGCCCATATCCTGAATTGAGTGGCCTGTTTCGAATTAACGCGGTAGCCAACCGAGATGATGACATCGAGGCTGTAGAGAGCGACCGGTTTGGTGGCACCAGCAATTTGCGTTTTCTGCAAATTGCCCTCTTCAACCAATTCACCCTCTTCAAAAACGTTCGTGATATGGCGCGATATGGTCGAGACCGTCTTCCCGAATAACTGACCTATTTGGGCCTGTGTCATCCAAAGTGTTTCGCCCGCATATCGAATATCGATCTTGATGCCCTTGTCGGTCCCATAGACAAGCAACCTGTCTTCAGTGGTTTCGCTGCCGCTCAATTGTGCTAGCCGCTCTAGTTCTCGTTCAAATCCGTCTTCGCGCTTAATGGCCATTAGCCGCTCCGATTCGCTGATTCATACAATTAGCATGCACTGATACCAGTGCGCGAATACGGCTTGCGATGATCCCACAGTGATTATTTCGTGATCTTGGAAGGGGAGCCATTCCCCTACGGCTGGGTAGCTTTCGGAAATTGCGCACGGTATGTTTCGCGTTCCATAGATTCTTTGAGGCGCTCCGTGCCACTTCCGATGTTTCTTTTTGCTGCAACGCCAGTCATGATATTTATATATTTCAGTCTTTTAGATATCAGAGCAAATAGGTGGAAAAAGACCGATAGAAAAGCCCTGCTATACGTCTATATAGCACTTCATCTCGCCGTAATTATTGGAATAATTGTATCCTTTTTTGAGTTATATATTAAAGATTGATAGCAGGGCCTGAATTCTCCCCTGCGCCGGCCTGTCAGGCATATAATCCTATTTCACTTTGGGTTTGTCAAGTGGATAATCGCCTGGTCGCACAGGGTTCAAACCGTGAACAAAATCTGGCATGGTGGCTGCCATGCCGATCATCTCCTCGATTCTCCTCAATCCCCTGATCGATCGCCGCCAGTCGGAACGCGCCATGCTGGTGCGGCGTGGCGTGCAGCGGCTGCTTATGCAAATGGGCACGCATGTGCTGCCCGAACTGTCGCTGGCCACCGGGCGGCGCGCCGACCTTGTGGCGCTGACCAGGCAGGGCGACATCTGGATCATCGAGATCAAATCCTCGATCGAGGATTTTCGCGTCGACCGCAAATGGCCTGATTACCGGCTGCACTCCGACCGCTTCTTCTTCGCCACCCATCCGGGCGTGCCCTCGGATATTTTTCCGGAGGAATGCGGCTTCATCCTCTCCGACGGCTACGGCGCCGAGATTCTGCGCGATGCGCCCGAGCACCGGATGGCGGCGGCAACGCGCAAGGCGCTGATGCTGCGCATCGCACGGGCGGGTGCGGCGCGGCTGCTGGCGGCGGAACTGGCGGGTGTGGCGGTGCCGGCGCTGGCGGGAGAGAGCGAGTAACGAAGCTCAAGTTCCTCGCCCCGCTTTGCGGGGGCGAGGAACCCAAGAACACCTACTCCACCACCTCCTCCACCCCTGCCGCCGGCGCCATCAGCAGCACGGCGGCACCCAGCAGCGCTGCAACGAAGGACCCCGCCAGGATGCCGACCTTGACGGCGTCCTGCAGCGCCATGTCGTTGGCGAAGGCGAGCAGGCCGATGAACAGGCTCATGGTGAAGCCGATGCCGCAGAGCAGCGAAATGCCGATCATGTGCAGCCAGCCGGCATTGACCGGAAGGTCGGCGAAGCCGAGACGGATGGCAAGCGCCGACGAGCCGAAGACGCCGACCAGTTTGCCCAGCACCAGGCCTGCGGCGACTCCGAGCGTCAGCGGTTCGACCAAAGCGGCGGCGCTCAGGCCAGCCAGCGACACGCCGGCATTGGCAAAGCCGAAGATCGGGATGATGACGAAGGGCACGATCTTGTGCAGGCCGTGTTCAAGCCGGTGCAGCGGCGAATGGTCGAGATCGTGGCCGCTGCCGGGAGACACCTGGTGCGGGATGGTCAGCGCCAGCGCGACGCCGGCCAGCGTGG
Source organism: Mesorhizobium sp. C432A (assembly GCF_030323145.1). Classification (NCBI taxonomy): domain Bacteria; kingdom Pseudomonadati; phylum Pseudomonadota; class Alphaproteobacteria; order Hyphomicrobiales; family Phyllobacteriaceae; genus Mesorhizobium; species Mesorhizobium sp. C432A. Next base: position 580,418 of record NZ_CP100470.1, read on the forward strand.
CATGCACGCCCGATTTCAGAACCAGCACCCACAGCATGACGCCGAGCACGAGGTAGGGCGTCAGCCTCGTCACCCGCATGCGGTTGAGCACGATGAGCACCGCGATGACGGCGAAGGCCGCACCGAGATAGGCCAGCGACAGGCCGCTTGTGTAGAAGATGGCGATGATGATGACGGCGCCGAGATCGTCGATGATGGCGAGCGCGGTGAGAAAGATCTTGAGCGACGCCGGCACGCGGTTGCCGAGCAGCGACAGTACGCCGAGCGCAAAGGCGATGTCGGTGGCGGTCGGGATCGCCCAGCCGGAGAGCGCGGCGGCGTTGTTGCGGTTGATGGCGACATAGACCAGCGCGGGAACCAGCATGCCGCCGGCGGCAGCGACGCCCGGCAGCACGCGGCGCGGCCAGGTCGAGAGCTGACCGTCGAGCATCTCGCGCTTGATCTCGAGGCCGACCAGCAGGAAGAACACCGCCATCAGCCCGTCATTGATCCAGTGCGAGAGGCTGAGCGGGCCGAGATAGGTGTGGAGAGCGGCGAAATAGGTTTCGGCCAGCGGTGAATTGGCGACGATCAGCGCAAGGGCTGCCGCAACCATCAGGATGATGCCGCCCGCCGCCTCGCCGTCGAGGAATTCGCGAAGGATGGATTTCGGCTGCTTGTCGCGCATGTGTGCTCCGTTGCCGGGTTTTCCGGCGGCGTTATTGCCGATGATGGGCAAAGGTCGATGGCACGGCAAGCGCAACTGTTTCCAGCGTTGGCGCCGCCCCAACCAATCCGCTTGGCGCTGCGGCGGACGCATAGGGGGAGAGAAGTGTCACCTATGTATCCGGTTCAAAGTGTTACCCATCTATCGGCTGGACAGCAGCTTCAGCCTCGCCGTCGTCTCCTGCAAAGCCGGCGATTGGCGAAACCGGCGATGAGAGCGCCCCTCTCCCCCGTCTCTATACGGGGAGAGGATGCCGGCAGGCAGGTGAGGGGCAGCGCTGAGGTTCGGCAATTGGCGGCCGGCGCCGCCGGCGCGTGAACCTCAGCGTGGTGCGCGCTTGGCGAGTATCCGCTGCAGCGTGCGGCGATGCATGTTGAGCCGGCGCGCGGTTTCCGACACGTTGCGGTCGCACATTTCGTAGACGCGCTGGATGTGTTCCCAGCGCACCCGGTCGGCCGACATCGGGTTTTCCGGCGGTGCGGCGCGTTCGCCGGCGGTGCGGGTGAGCGCTGCAAACACGTCGTCGGCGTCAGCCGGCTTCGACAGATAGTCGATGGCGCCGAGCTTCACCGCGGTCACCGCGGTGGCGATGTTGCCGTAGCCGGTGAGGATGACGGTGCGGGCATCGTCGCGCTTCTCGCGGATGGCGGCGACGACGTCGAGGCCGTTGCCGTCGCCGAGCCGCATGTCGACCACCGCATAGGCCGGCGGGTGGGCGCGCGCCTTGGCCACTGCCTCCTCGACGCTCTCGGCCGTCTCGACCACGAAACCCCTGGTTTCCATGGCGCGGGCCAGCCGCGTCAGGAACGGCTTGTCGTCGTCGACGATGAGCAGCGAGGTGTCCTCGCCTTCAACCATTGCGCCAATTGCTTCTTCGCCAGTCATTATCTTAAAAAATCCTGCTGCCTTAATTTTACGCAGATACAGTTCCTGAACGCCATTGTCCAATTTTGCCGCCTCCGCCAAGGCTTTTACGCGGTGTCGAACATCGAGATCCCCACCGATTCCGGGTTGAGGAAGACGGTGCGGGGCCACGATATCTGCACGATGGCGCCCTCGCCCAGCCCGCTCGAATTGCGGAAATCGAGCGTGGCGCCGGAGCGTTCGAGCAAGGTCTTGGCAATGAAGAGCCCGAGTCCAAGGCCACCGCCGGCCTCGTTGCCCTGGCGTGTCGACATATAGGGCTCGCCGATGCGATCGATGATTTCGGGGGGAAAGCCCGGCCCGTCATCGATGATCGAGAAGGTGACGTCGAGTTCGTCCCAGCTCCATCGCACCGTCACACTGTTGCGGGCGAAGTCGACGGCGTTCTCGACCAGATTGCCGAGGCCGTAGATGACCCCGGGGTTGCGTCGTCCCACCGGTTCGGGGCCGACGCGCTCGCCCGGCCGAAGCTTGATCGAGATGCCGAAATCGCGGTGCGGCGCCGTCACCTCCTCGACCAGCGAGGTCAGCGGCAGACGCGACAGATGCGCCTCGCCCTCGGAGGACAGGCTGGTCAGCCGCTTCAGGATCTCGCGGCAGCGCTCGCTCTGCGACCGCAACAGCTTCACATCCTCACCATATTTAAGATCGTTGCCCAGCGCCTTCTCCATTTCCTTGGAGACAAGGGCGATGGTGGCGAGCGGCGTGCCGAGTTCGTGCGCGGCGGCGGCGGCAAGCCCATCCAGAGCCGACAGATGCTGCTCGCGCTGCAACACCAGTTCGGTGGCGGCAAGCGCATTGGCGAGCAGGCGGGCTTCCTCGGCGACGCGGAAGGCATAGATGGCGGTGAAGGCGATCGAGGAAAACACCGCCATCCATATGCCGGCGACATAGATGAACGGCATGGGCAGCGGCGCGCCCTCATACCATGGCAGCGGCTGGTGGAAGAAGACCAGCAACGTGGCCGCCGCCATGACCAGCGCGCCGAGCACCGCAGTCAGCCGGAGCGGCAGCGACGCCGCCGAGATGACGACGGGCACGGTCATCAGCACCGAGAACGGGTTGGTGAGGCCGCCGGTCAAATAGAGCAGGCCGGCAAGCTGCAGGCTGTCGAAGGTCAGGATGAAAAAGGCTGAGAACGGGGTCAGCCGGTGCGCTGCCGGATAGCGGAAGGTCAGCACCAGGTTAAGCCAGGCCGAGCAGGCGACCAGCGCGAAGCAGAGGCTGACCGGCAGCGGGAATTTGAGCCCATAGGCGACGACCAGCACCGCCAGGCTCTGGCCCACGATGGCCAGCCAGCGCAGCCGGATCAGCGTGTTGAGGCGCAGCCGCTGGCTTTGCTGGAAGTCTGGCGCGTGCACGATGTTGATCATGGCCAAGGATTATAGCCGGGAAAGGACGAGCGCTAGGTCCCTCGCGGTTTGGCGCGGGCGGTGGCCCCAGCGAGCAGCGGATTTTCCGGCCAGACATGGCGGGGATAGCGGCCGCGCATGTCGGTGCGCACATCGGCCCAGGAGCCGCGCCAGAAGCCGGGCAGGTCGCGCGTCGTCTGGATTGGCCGGTGCGCCGGCGACAACAGCTCGAGCGTCAGCGGCACGGTGCCGTTGGCGATTGCCGGATGGCGGTCAAGGCCGAACAGTTCCTGCACGCGGATGGCCAGCACCGGCCATTCGCCGTCATAGCGGATCGGCGCATGGCTGCCGGACGGCGCGTCGAAATGGGTCGGCGCCAGTGTGCCGATCTTGCGCTGCAAATCATGCGGCACCAGCGCCATCAGGCCCGACGACAGCGTGCCGGGGTCGATGGCGGCGAAGGACGCCTTGCCCGAAAGGAACGGCAGCAGCCAGTCGTCGAGGCGTTCGAGCAGGGCGGCTTCCGAAACATCGGGCCAAGGCGCACCGAGGCCGCGATGCAGCCAGCCTAGGCGCTGGCGCAGCGTCTCGCCGTCCTTGCCCCATTCCAGCAGCGACAGGCCGTGCTCGCGCAAGGCATCTGTTATGGCGCGGTCGGCGTCTGTTCCAGTTGGTGCGGGCAGCATGCGCTCCGACAAAGTGATGGCGCCGAGCCTGGCGGTCTCGCGCACGCGCACCGCGCGCCGCTCGCGGTCGAAGCTTGTCTCGCGGCGGATCTCGATCCTGTCGGCCATAGCGGCACGGATGTCGGTCTCGTGGACCGCGGCCGCCGCCGTGATGCGGGCATTTTGCGCCTTGCCCTGCAGATCGGCGACGACCAGCCAGGTCTCGCCGGCCAGCGGATCGGCGGCATCCACCATGGCGCCGGAGCCGTTGGCGAGCACGAAACGGCCACGCTCGCCGCGCGCCCTGGCGACGCGGTCCGGCCAGGCGTGGATGAGGAGAAGACCGGCAGAAGCGGCTTCGCTGCTCTTGGGGCCGCCCGCCTGCTTCGCCAATCGCTCGGCAAGCTGCCTTGCCGCAACGGCGCGTGGCGATTTCTCAGTGCGAAAGCGCATCAGCCGCCGTTCGAGGTCGGCGCCGTCACCGCCGAGACCACGCTCGGTGAGCAGGACGGCTAGCATCGCAGCCTCGAGCGCGTGGCCGCCGCCAGCGGCTTCAGCGACCATGTGTGCGAGCCGCACGGGCAGCGCCAGCTTGCGCATCGCGCCGCCCGCCTCCGTCAGCCGGCCGGCCGCATCGATGGCGTGCAGCGCCAGGAGCAGCGCCCGCGCCTCGTTGAGCGCGGGAATGGGCGGCGGATCGAGGAAGGACAGGCTTGCGGGATCGGCGACGCCGAAGGCGGCGCAATCGAGCAGTAGGCCGGACAGGTCGGCTTCGAGAATCTCGGGTGGAGTGAAGGCGGGAAGGGCCGCCGTCTGCTCGGCCCGCCAAAGGCGGATGGCGACGCCTGGCTGCGTGCGTCCGGCGCGACCGGCGCGCTGGTCGGCGGACGCCCTGGAAACGCGCACCGTCTCCAGCCGGGTCAGGCCGCTCGCCGGTTCGTAGCGCGGCAGCCGCGACAGGCCGGAATCGATGACGACGCGCACGCCGTCGATGGTGATCGAGGTCTCGGCGATCGACGTCGCCAGCACCACCTTGCGGCGGCCGGGCGGCGCCGGTTTGATGGCGGCATCCTGCGCCCTGTTGTCGAGCTGGCCGTAGAGCGGCACGATGTCGGTGTCGGCGCCGAGCCGGCCCTGCAGCCGCTCGGCCGTGCGCTCGATCTCGCGCTGTCCCGGCAGGAAGGCGAGCACGCTGCCGCTCTCGCCGGCAAGAGCGGAGCGGATCGCCTTGGCCATGGCGTCTTCGATGGGAACGCCGGCTGGCCGCTCGTCGTATCTGACATCGACGGGGAACGCACGGCCTTGGCTTTCGATCACCGGGGCGCCGGACAGGAGTTTCGCGACGCGCGCGCCATCGAGCGTTGCCGACATCACCAGCAAGCGCAAATCGGGCCGCAGCGCGCCCTGCACATCGAGCGCCAAAGCGAGGCCAAAATCGCCGTCGAGCGAGCGCTCGTGGAATTCGTCGAAAATCACCGCCGAGACGCCGGGCAGCTCGGGATCGTCGAGGATTATGCGCGCCAGGACGCCTTCGGTGACGACCAGGATTTTTGTCCGGGCCGATGTGCGGTTTTCCATGCGCATGGCATAGCCGACGGTGGCGCCGGGCTCTTCATCAAGCAATTCGGCCATGCGGCGGGCGGCGGCGCGGGCGGCCAGCCGGCGCGGTTCGAGCAGGACGATCTTGCCGGCGACCAGCCAGGGCGCATCGAGCAGCGCCAGCGGGACCAGCGTCGTCTTGCCGGCGCCAGGCGGCGCCACCAGGACGGCGCTGTTGCCGGAGCCGAGCGCCTCGCTCAGGGCCGGCAGCACGGCGGATACCGGAAGCTCCGGCAAGGATCTCGTCGTCATTGCGTCCGCATATCAGCGGTCACTATGGCCATGCAACCGGATCAAAGCCTCGTGCGCGCAAACGGGTTCCAGCGCACCGTGCCCAGCCGCACCTCCTCGCGCACCATGGTGAGCAGGCCGGACGCGCCAACGACGGCCAAGCCGACCAGCGATATCCAGTCCGGATACTCCTGGAAGAACAACGCACCGAGGATCACCGCCCAGACGATCTGCGAATAATGCGTCGGCGCGATGCGGTTGGCCGGTGCGTATTTGGCGGCCAGCAGCTGCAGCAATTGGCCGCCGGCGGTAAAGGCGCCGCCCAGCACCAGCCACAGCAGCTGCATGGCGTTGGGGAGGGTGAACGATGTGGCGATGGTGCCGGCCCCGTTGAACAGCAGCCCGTAACCGATGAGCACGCCGAGCATGGTGGTGCGCTTTTCCTGCTGGGCGAGCGACCGCATCAGGATGACGCTGGCCGCGGCAAGGAAGGCCACCGTGAAGGCGGCAAGGTGTCCGAGATGCAACTCGCGAAAACCTGGCCGCACCACCAGCATGACACCTGCAAAGCCGGCAACCACCGCCAGCCAGCGCCATGGACCGACCTTTTCCTTCAGGATGACGGTCGAGAGAATGGTAACGCAAAGCGGCGCCAGGAAGATCAGTGCATAGGTCTCGGCCAGCGGAATGGTGGTGAAGGCGTAGACGCTGAGCACGCCCGAGGCGATGCCGGCCCAGGCGCGGGCCTGCACCGCCCATGGCCGCCCGGTGCGCCAGAAGTCGCGCCAGCGCTCATCGACTGGGCGGCGTAAAAACAGGAAGCAGCCGGCAAACAGCGTGATGAAGAAGCCGATCTCGAAGACGGTGAACTGTCCGCCAAGGCTCTTGATAACGGCATCACTGCACGAATAGCTTGCATAGGCGATGAGGGCGAGCAGGATTCCGTTCGTCACGTTTTTCCATTTCCGGGGAGAGTGCAGTGAAGGTATTGGCGCTCGGCGCGCATCCCGACGACATCGAGATATTCATGTTCGGTACGCTGGCTGCCTATGCCATGCAAGGCGCAGAACTGACTTTTGCCGTGGCCACGGATGGCGCCAGGGGCGGCATGGGCGACCCGAGCGTTTTGGCTCGTGTCCGCCGCGACGAGGCGGCGGCCGCTGCGGCGCTGCTCGGCGCAACCCTTCGCTTTCTCGACTTTCCCGACGGCGAACTGGTGGCTGATGCGGAACTGATCGCTTCGCTGAAAGCGCTGATACGCGAGACCGCGGCGGATCTGGTTATCACGCATGCCCCCAACGACTATCACGCCGACCATCGTGCTTTGTCGGACGGCGTGCGCATCGCGGCCTCGTTCGGCGTCCCCGTGCTGCATGCCGACACGATGGGCGGCACCGGCTTTGCGCCGACGCATTACGTCGACATTTCCGCCTACGGCGATATCAAGACGCAGGCGATCCGAGCGCACCAATCGCAGTGGCCGGAGCAATATGTCGACAGAGCGCGCGTTCAGAATGAGTTTCGCGCCGGGCAATGCAACAGCGTTCCCGGCTCCCTGGCCGAGGCCTTCCGATTCGAGCTGACATTTCCCTTCGCCGACATCCGCGCGCTGCTGCCGCCCGCGCCCCCTGTCCGGCCGGTGACGCCGCAGACGAAAATTATAGGCGACCCCTGCTAAGCAACTTCCGGGCGAGCCGTCCGGCAAATCATTTCCCAACGATTTCAATCGCCGTTTGGCCATGTTGCGGCGCAGCGACGAATTCGCTTGCCTTGTTTAGTAAAAATTGCATCACTAAACAAATTACTAAACATCTGCGGTGGACCGCGCCGCCCTGGCGACGCATAGCGCGCCGTGTTTAGGCCCTCGGAGGAGCGAGGGTTGAGGGGTTCTTGAAACGGCCATCCGGGCGCGTTTCGCAAATGGGAGGAAGGCATGAAATCGAGCTTGAAACTGGCGTTGGGACTGACCTCGGCGATTACCGCGTCGACAGCCGTCTCGAACGTTGCGCACGCTGAAGACCTGACGCTTTGCTGGGCCGCCTGGGATCCGGCAAACGCGCTGGTCGAACTGTCCAAGGATTTTACCAAGGAAACCGGCATCGGCATGAAATTCGAATTCGTGCCGTGGACCAACTATGCCGACCGCTTCCTCAACGAGCTCAACTCGCACGGCAAACTGTGCGACCTGATCATCGGCGACAGCCAGTGGATCGGCGGCTCGGCCGAGAACGGCCACTACGTCAAGCTGAACGACTTCTTCGACAAGGAGAAGATCAGCATGGACGACTTTGTGCCGGCAACAGTCGTCGGCTATTCCGAATGGCCGAAGAACACGCCGAATTACTGGGCGCTGCCGGCCATGGGCGACGTCGTCGGCTGGACCTACCGCAAGGATTGGTTCTCCAAGCCGGAGCTGCAAAAGGAATTCAAGGAAAAATATGGCTGGGATCTCGGCCCGCCGACCACCTTCGACCAACTGAAGCAGGTCGCCGAGTTCTTCCAGAAGCGCGAGATCGACGGCAAGACCGTCTATGGCGCTTCGATCTACACCGAGCGTGGCTCGGAAGGCATCACCATGGGCGCCATGGACGTGCTCTACAGCTACGGCTTCCAGTATGAAAACCCCAAGAAGCCCTACGAGATGGAAGGCTTCGTCAATTCGCCAGACGCGGTCAAAGGCCTGGAGTTCTACAAGTCGCTCTACGATTGCTGCACGCCTCCGGGTGCCTCGAACAGCTATATGGGCGAAGGCGTCGACGCCTTCAAATCCGGTCAGGTGGCCATGCACATGAACTTCGCCTTCACCTGGCCCGGCCTGCAGAAGGACGAGAATGTCGGCGGCGACAAGATCGGCTACTTCGTCAATCCGAAGGGTCCCGGTGGCGCCCAGTTTGCGCAGCTTGGCGGCCAGGGCATTTCGGTGGTGTCCTATTCAGACAAGCAGGAATCGGCGCTGAAATTCATCAAGTGGTTCGCCAACAAGGATGTGCAGGCCAAATGGTGGTCGCTCGGCGGCTATTCCTGCCTGAACGCGGTTGTCAAGGACCCGGCCTTCCCGTCCAGCCAGCCTTATGCGCAGACCTTCCTCGACTCGATGGCGATCGTGAAGGACTTCTGGGCCGAGCCGAGCTACGCACCGCTGCTGCAGGCGTCGCAGAAGCGCTTCCACGACTATGTCGTTGCCGGCCAGGGTTCGGCCAAGGACGCGCTTGACGGCCTGGTCAAGGACTGGACGCAAGTGTTCCAGGACGACGGCAAGATGTAACCGGACCAACGGCTCCTCCCGAGCCTGACCCCAGAGGCGGATGATTTTCAGGCCGAATCGACCAGAAATCATCCGCCTCAGGGCTAAAAAGAGAGAGAGCATGATGTCGTCCGAAAACCGCTTCACACTTTTCGGCATCATGCTCTTGGTCCCGTGCTGCCCTTGGCACGGGACGCAGTTCAGATAAATTCCAGTGTCGAGACTTGACGTGACCGAAGCAGGACTCACCATGCTCAATCGGACTGCGGAGAACGTTGCCCGGGCGACCCCGGAGCCGTTGGCCCGCAAGGTCCGGGGGATCAGCGACAAGGGCCTCGCCTGGCTGTTCATCTCGCCGACGATCCTGTTGCTCTTGGCCATCAACATCTTCCCGCTGTTCTGGGCGATCTACCTGTCCTTCACCAACTTCCGGGCGAACCGCCCGAACGAGGTGGTGAAGAACCTCGGCTTCGCCAATTACCAGCGCATCCTCGGCGACCAGGACATCTGGATCGCCATGCAGACGACGGCGCATTTCGTGTTCTGGACGATCCTGCTGCAGACGCTGATCGGCTTCACGCTGGCCTGGCTGATCGACCGCAAATTCCGCGGCCACGCCTTCTGGACGACAATCATCCTGGTGCCGATGATGCTGTCGCCGGCGGTGGTCGGCAATTTCTGGCGCTTCCTCTACGAGCCGCAGATCGGCCTGTTCGCCTACGCCATCTCGTTCGTCACCCGGATACCACCGACCGACATCCAGATGCTGTCCAACGTGTCGCTGGCGCCGTGGTCGATCATCATCGTCGACACCTGGATGTGGACGCCCTATGTCATGCTGATCTGTCTCGCCGGCCTGCGCTCCATCCCCGAATACATCTATGAAGCCGCCGAGGTCGACCGCGCGTCCAACTGGCGGCAGTTCTGGTCGATCACGCTGCCGATGGCGCTGCCCTTCATCATGCTGGCGGTGCTGTTTCGCGGCATCGAGAACTTCAAGATGTTCGACATGGTCAACCTGCTGACCGGTGGCGGGCCGGGCTCGACCACCGAGGTCGCCTCGATCACGCTGAAGCGGCAGGCGTTCGAGAGCTGGCGCACCGGATATTCCTCGGCCTTCGCCATCATCCTGTTCGTCGCGGTGTTTGGGCTGGCCAACATCTACGTCAAGGCGCTGAACAAGGTGAAGCAGAGATGAGCCTGACCACCGCCCACTCCGTCGTCGCCCCCTCGGCCAATTCGAAGCGGATCGCCGGCACGATCATCGTGCTCTACGCGCTGATCTCGATCGTGCCGTTGCTGTGGATCTTCGCCACCAGCTTCAAGACGCCGCCGGATTCGATCGCCTATCCGCCCAAGATTCTGTTCCAGCCGAGCATCGAGGGCTATTGCAACCTGTTCACGACGCGCACCAGGCAAACGCCCGACTACATCAACTCGCTCGGACCCGCGACCGGTTTCTGCGACGAGACCTCGCGCAAGCGCAACATGGTGATTGCCGGCCCGTCCAACTTCCTGCCGCGCTTCGTCAACTCACTGATCATCGCCTTCGGTTCCACCTTCTGCGCCGTATTCCTCGGCACGCTCTCGGCCTACGGTTTCTCGCGCTTCAAGGTGCCGCTGGCCGATGACCTCTTGTTCTTCATCCTGTCGACGCGCTTCATGCCACCGATCGCGGTCGCCATTCCCATCTACCTGATGTACCGCGAGCTCGGCCTGTCCGACACCGCGCTCGGCATGATCCTGCTCTACACCGCGGTCAACGTGTCGCTCGCGGTGTGGCTGCTGAAAGGCTTCATCGACGAGATCCCGCGCGAGTATGAAGAAGCGGCGATGATCGACGGCTATACCAGGCTGCAGGCCTTCTGGCGCACCGTGCTGCCGCAAGCGACCACCGGCATCGCCGCGACCGCCATCTTCTGCCTGATCTTTGCCTGGAACGAATATGCATTCGCGGCCCTGCTGACCTCCGGCACGGCGCAGACCGCACCGCCCTTCATCCCGACCATTATCGGTGAAGGCGGCCAGGACTGGCCGGCGGTGGCGGCGGGCACGACGATCTTCCTGGTGCCGATCCTGGTCTTCACCATCCTGCTACGCAAGCAGTTGCTGCGCGGCATCACTTTCGGCGCGGTTCGCAAATGAGTGGTGTGCCAGGTCGACCCCCACTCCGTCGAGCTTCGCTCACCTCCCCCCCGATCGACGGGGGAGAGGAAGGGCGCGAACTTCATTCAACCAGACTCCCTTCCTCTCCCTCCGGAGGGGGGAGAGGTGGCGCTGCGAAGCAGCGACGGAGTGGGGGAACCACCTGGCAACCGTCTCGCCCCGTTGCCGGGCAGAAGGAAGGAAGCTGCGCATGACGCGCCCAGCCATCTCCAAAAAGTCATCCTGGCCTCGCTGGGCCCGGCGCGGCCTGATGGAAAACATCGCCACGACGCTGATCGCCATTGGATTCCTGATGCTGTTCCAGCCCTTCGCGCTGGCGCTCTACACCTACTCCTTCATCACCATGCTCGCCGGCACGGTGATGTTCATCATCGTCTCGAAGTTCCCGGAATAATCATGGCCGAAATCCGCGTCCAACATTTGAGAAAGGCCTTCGGCGATTTCGTCGCGGTGCAGGATTCCAGCTTCGTCGTCGAAGATGGTGAGTTCTTCGTCATGCTTGGTCCCTCGGGCTGCGGCAAGACGACGACGCTGCGCATGGTCGCCGGCCTCGAATTGCCGACCGGCGGCCAGATCCTGCTCGGCGGCGAGGACGTCACCATGCGCCGGGCGCGCGAACGCGACATCGCCTTCGTCTTCCAGCTGTTCGCGCTCTATCCGCATATGAACGTGCGCAAGAACATCGGCTTCCCGCTTCTCGCGCAAGGCATGCCCTCGGCCGAGATTCGAAGCCGTGTCGAGGAAACGGCGAAGCTGCTGCGCATCGACCATCTGCTCAACAAATCGGTCTCGGGCCTTGCCGGCGGTGACCGCCAGCGCGTGGCGCTCGGTCGCGCCATCGTGCGACGGCCAAAATGCTTCCTGATGGACGAGCCGCTCGGCACGCTCGACACCGAATTCCGCGATCTGATGGTGCATGAGCTGCGCGAGCTGCACAACCGCATCCACGCCACCACCGTCTATGTCACGCACGACCAGATGGAAGCGATGTCGATGGCCGACAAGATCGCCGTCATGAACCATGGCGTCATCGAACAGTTCGGCAGCCCGCGCGAAATCTACGACCGCCCGGCAACCATGTTCGTCGCCGACTTCATCGGCTCGCCGCCGATGAATTTCCTGGGCTTCGGTGGCGGGCTGGCGAAGGGGGCGAAGGAAATCGTCGTCCAGGGCGCCAAGGTGGCGGTGCCGGAAGTGCGCGAGGAAATTGCGCCCGCCGACATGGCGCTCGGCATCCGTCCCGAGCACATCCGTTTCGACGATGCGTCGAAACTGCGCGGCACCATCTACGGCACCGAATATCTCGGCACGACGCAGATCGTGGCGGTGGAGACGGCGGACGGCATCATCAAGGCGCGGGTGCCGGCCGAAATCCGGCTCGCTGCCGGCGATCATGTCGGGCTAACGTTGAACAGCGCGCGGCTGTCGCTGTTCGACAAGGGCTCGGGTCGGGCGGTGCGCACCGCGATCCACGATACCGCCTCTCAAGGGAGAGCGCAGCATGGCTGACGTGCACATCAAGGGCGTGACCAAAAGCTTCGGCGACCATGTCGCCGTCGATGGCCTCGACCTTAACATCGCCGATGGCGAATTCGTCGTGCTGCTCGGCCCGACCGGCGCCGGCAAGACGACGACGCTGAGATTGATCGCCGGACTGGAGCGGCCGGATGGCGGCACGATCCATATTGGCGACCACGATGCGACGACGCTGTCGCCGGCCGAGCGCGACACCGCTTTCGTCTTCCAGCAATATTCGCTCTACCCGCATCTGTCAGTCTACGACAACCTCGCCTTCCCGCTGCGCTCGCCGGCGCGGAAAGTACCGGAGGACCAGATTCGCCGCCGCGTCGAAGAGGTGGCAAAGATGGTGCGCATCCACCACAAGCTCGCCAACCGCTCGACCAAGCTGTCGGGCGGCGAGATGCAGCGCGTCGCCATCGGCCGAGCGTTGGTGCGCAAACCGTCGATCTATCTGATGGACGAACCGCTGTCGTCGCTGGATGCCAAATTGCGCGCCGATCTCAGGCTCGAACTCAAGCGCATCCAGGCCGAACTCGGCGCCACCATGCTCTATGTCACGCACGACCAGATCGAGGCGATGACCATGGCCGATCGCATCGGCATCCTCAATGACGGCGTGCTGGTGCAGATCGGCACGCCGCGCACAATCTATTCGGAGCCGGCCAACCTTCATGTCGCGGCCCGCCTCGGCCAGCCGGCGATCAACCTGCTGCCGGCCGGGCTGCTGCCTGATGGTGGGGCGCCGACCGGAACCAAGACCATCGGCGCGCGCACCGAGCATCTGTCGATCGAGAAGACCGCAAGCGGCCATGCCGACGGCGTCGTCGACTGGGTCGAACATCTCGGGGACCAGAACCATCTGCATGTTACGGTCGGCCCGAAGAAACTGGTGACGCTCACCGACCCCGATACGGATCTGGCCGAGGGCGACAAAGTGGTGATCCGCTACCGCTCGCCACTTTATTTCGGCGCCGACGGACAAAGACTGATGTGAGGTTTTCGGTGTCTCGCCAAGGGCACGGCACCGGCTTCTGATTGACGAATACAGGACGAATTCGATGAAGCACTTTTTCAACCGCAGGGAAACGATCGTCACCGAGGCGCTGGACGGGCTGTTGCGGACTATCGGTTCCGGCGATCTCGCCCGCCTCGACGGCTATCCCGAGATCAAGGTCGTGCTGCGCGCCGACTGGGACAAGGCAAAGGTTGCGGTCGTCTCCGGCGGCGGTGCCGGGCACGAGCCGTCGCATGCCGGGTTTGTCGGCAAGGGCATGCTGACGGCGGCGGTCTCGGGCGAGATCTTTGCCTCGCCCAGCGTCGAGGCGGTCCTGGCGGCCATTCGCGCGGTGACCGGCCCGGCTGGCTGCCTGCTGATCGTCAAGAACTACACCGGCGACCGCCTCAATTTCGGCCTCGCGGCCGAGAAGGCGCGCGCCGAGGGGTTTCGCGTCGAGATGGCGATCGTCGCCGACGACATTGCCTTGCCCGATATCAACCAGCCGCGCGGCGTCGCCGGCACCTTGTTCGTGCACAAGATATCAGGCCATTTGTCGGAGACGGGAAGCGGTCTGACAGCGATCGCGACAGCGGCTCGCGCGGCGGCGAAGGACATCATCTCGCTCGGCATGTCGCTGTCGTCCTGCTCGATCCCCGGCCAGCCACATGAAGAGCGGTTCGGCGAAAATGACGGCGAACTCGGCCTCGGCATCCATGGCGAGCCGGGCGTCGAGCGCATCGCCGTGCAGAGCGCCGACAGACTTGTGGCGATCATGGCGGAGCGGCTGGCCGCGCGGCTCGACCCGAACGCCAGCCACGCGTTGCTCATCAACAATCTCGGCTCGGTGCCGCCGCTCGAAATGTCGCTGGTCGCCAATGCCGTGCTGGCCTCGCCGCTGGCCAAGACCGTGAAGCTTGCGATCGGCCCCGGACCGCTGATGACGGCGCTCAACATGAACGGTTTTTCGCTGTCGCTGATCAAGCTCGATGCGGCGCGCGAGGCAGCCTTGCTGGCGCCTGTCGGCCCACATGCCTGGATGCCGGCCAAAACCGTCGTCGCGCCGGCTATCGTGCCTATGGCGAAAGCGGCTGGAAACAGCGCAGCCCAAAGGGCCAGCCAGGATTCCGGCACCAGGCGTTTGATCATCACGGTCTGCGAACGGCTGATCGCGCTCGAAGAGACACTGAACGGGCTCGACGCCAAGGCGGGCGATGGCGATACCGGTTCGACGGTTGCGACCGGCGCGCGCAGCGTGCTGGAACGGCTCGATGCGCTGCCGCTGGCCGACCCTGCCGCCACGCTTGCGGCTATAGGCGATAGTCTGGGCGTCGCAATGGGCGGCTCCTCAGGCGTCTTGCTGTCGATCTTCTTCACGGCGGCGGCTCAGGCTTCGAACGGCGGAGCAACCCTGTCCAAGGCGCTGCTTGCCGGGCTTGACCGGATGACCTTCTATGGCGGCGCCAGGGTCGGCGACCGCACCATGGTCGATGCCTTGGAGCCGGGGCTGAAGGCGCTCGATGCCAAGGGGCTGGATGCCGCGGCTACAGCGGCACGGCACGGCGCCGAGGCGACCGCGGCCATGGAGAAGGCGAAGGCCGGGCGCTCCGCCTATGTCGGCACCAAATTGCAGGGCGTAGTCGACCCTGGCGCCCATGCCGTGGCCGAAGTGTTCGCGGCCGCCGCGCTGCATGCAACGGCCTGACGGCATGCTTAGATTGTCGAATGAAAACTCTTGCGATACTGCCGGCAGGATCGAAACCGGGAATCTGGACATGGCAGCGTTCGACCTTGCCAGGCTGATCACCGCCGCCGCGGACACGATCGCCGCTCACTCGGAAGAGTTGACCGCGCTCGACCAGGCGATCGGCGACGGTGACCATGGGCTGAACATGAAGCGCGGGTTTGAGGCCTTGCGTGCCGATGCCGAGGCGTTTTCGGCCAAGCCGCTGCCCGAGGCGCTGAAGGCGATCGGCACCAAGCTGGTGATGACGGTTGGCGGTGCATCCGGGCCGCTCTTCGGTACATTGTTCCTGGCGCTGGGCAAGGAGATTTCGGGAGAGCCGGATCGTGCCAATCTGGCGGCTGCTTTCGGCAAGGCAATCGAAGCTGTGGCCGCCAGAGGCAAATCCCAGGTCGGTCAAAAGACCATGCTCGATGTGCTGCAACCTGTGCAGGACGCGTTGGTCGAAGGAAAGACGGCCATGGAAATTGCAGATATCGCCGACATGGCTGCCGAGGCGACCGTGCCGATGAAGGCAACACGCGGTCGCGCCTCATTCCTCGGCGACCGCTCAATCGGTCATATGGATGCCGGCGGACGCTCTGTGGCGCTGCTGGTGCGGACCGTCGCCGAAACCGTCGAGGGCCAAGCATGAGCAATGTCGGCATCGTCATCGTCTCGCATTCCCCGCTGGTTGCCGAAGGCACGGCCGACATGGTGCGGCAGATGGTGGGCGACGAAGTGCCGCTTGCATGGTGCGGCGGAAACGGCCATGGCGGGCTCGGCACCAGCGTCGAAGCGATCATGGGCGCCATCGACAAGGCGTGGTCGGAGGCGGGCGTCGCCATACTGGTCGATCTCGGCGGCGCCGAGACCAATTCGGAAATGGCGGTGGAAATGATCGGCGAGCCGCGGGCGCAGAAGATCGTCGTCTGCAACGCGCCGATCGTCGAAGGCGCGGTGATGGCTGCGACGGAGGCGTCCGGCGGGGCCTCGCTGAAGGAAGTGGTGGCGACGGCGCATGAATTGTCGCCGTCGTGAGCGAACGGGAATTTTGACCTGATGTCCGCATTTGCCGAGGCCACCGTCCTGATCACCCACGAGGTAGGTCTGCACGCGCGCCCTTCGGTGAAGTTCACCAAGCTTGCCAAGAGCTTTGCCGCCGAGGTGGAGATTGCGCTTGCCGCCAACGGCCCATGGTTCGACGCCAAGAGCATCGTCAAGGTGATGGCGGCCAGGGCGCCGAAAGGCACCATGCTGCACATCCGGGCCACAGGCGACGGCGCCGATGATGCCGTGAGAGCGCTGGCCGAGCTGGTGCGACGCGGTTTCGACGAGGATGCGGGCCATGCCCGAACCGCTTAGGCTGCAAGGCATTTCGGCCTCGGCCGGCTATGCCGAGGGGCCGTTGTTCAACCTTGATGGCGGCCCTGCGCGCTACTCAGGGAAGGCGACAGCCGGCGAGGAGAAGGCCGCATTGGAAGCAGCTATCGCCAGCGCGACGGACCGGCTCGCGACCCTGATCGAAACCGCCGATGAGGAGGCCGCCGGCATTCTCGAATTCCAGCTCGCCATGCTTGGGGACGAGGCACTGACCGGCCCGGCTTTTGCCGCGATCGCGTCCGGCATGCCGGCTGACATGGCCTGGCGACAGGCGCTGGACGCCGAGATCTCCGGCTACGAAACGTCAGACCAGGACTATTTCCGGGCTCGCGCCGCCGATATCAGCGATATCCGCGACCGCGTGCTGCGCGCCCTTACCGAGGAGCAGGAGAGCGCTCCACCAGCGGGCGCCATTCTCTATGGCGAGGACATCGCGCCGACGCGCTTTCTCGAGACCGACTGGAGCACCGGCGGCGGCATCGCGCTGAGGGCCGGCAGCGCCGCCAGCCACGTCGCCATGCTGGCGCGCTCGCGCGGCGTGCCGATGGTTGTGGGGCTTGGCGCGTCGCCGGCTAATCCCGTCGGTCTGGCTCTGCTCGATGCGGAGCATGGCGGTATCGTGCTTTCGCCGACCACGACCGAGATCGAAGCGTTCCACCGGTCCTCGTCCTCGTTTGTGGCACATCGAGACAAGGCCGGAGTCTATCTCGCGAAACCGGCGGTAACCCGGGCCGGGACGACAGTGCGCGTGCAGGTCAACATCGCCGATCCGTCCGAGGTCGACGGCATCGACATTTCGACCTGCGACGGGGTCGGGCTGACGCGCACCGAATTCCTGTTCGGCAAGGCGCCGCCGGACGAGGAGACGCAATACCAGGCCTATCGCAAGGTGCTGGAATGGGCAGGCGACAAGCCGGTGACCATCCGTACCGTCGATGCCGGCGGCGACAAGCCGGTGCCGGGCTTCACCGTCGAGGAGAGCAACCCGTTCCTCGGGCTGCGTGGCATCAGGCTGTCGCTGGCAAGGCCGGAGGTGTTTCGCGTACAGATCCGGGCGCTGCTGCGCGCGGCGGTGCACGGCAATCTGAAGGTGATGTTTCCGATGATCGCCGTCGCGGAGGAATACCAACGCGCCGCCGCTCTGTTCGTGGAGGAGCAGGCCGGGCTTGCCGCGCGCGGCATCGCGCAAAAAATGCCGCCGCTCGGCATCATGGTCGAGGTGCCTTCGGTGGCGATCGCGCCGGAGGCGTTCGCCGATGTCGCCTTCTTCTCGATCGGTTCGAACGATCTGACCCAATATGTAATGGCGGCTGCCCGCGATAACGCAGCCGTGGCGCATCTTAATTCTGTCCGCCATCCCGCCGTGTTGCGGCTGATCGGCTCGGTTGCCGCTTTTGGCCTGCGCGCGAAAATCCCAGTCAGCCTGTGCGGCGATGCCGGCGGCGATCCGGCATCGATCCCGGCACTGCTCGAGGCCGGCCTGCGGGATCTCTCGGTGGCTCCCGCCCAACTCGCCATGGCCAAGGCGGCCATCTCGGATGCATCGGTCTAGGATGACTGAGATGGCCGACAAGACACCAGAAGCCGGCTCCGAAGAGGCGATCCGCGCCTACAAGACGATCCTGTCGCAGGTCATCGACCAGCGACCGTCGGGTATGCGACAACGCCTTGCCGACGCGCTTGGCAAGCACCGCAGCTTCGTCACCCAGATTTCCAGCGCGGCCTATTCGACCCCGATCCCGTCAAAACATCTGCCGGCTATTTTTTCGGTCTGCCATTTCAGTCCGGCCGAGCGCGATCAGTTTCTGGCTGCCTATCATCTGGCGCATCCCGGCAAGATGTCGGTTGCGGCAGGCATGCGCAAGACCCGGCATGTCTCGCTGATCGTGCCCGATTTCGGCGACGACAAGCAGAATGCAGCGCTCGACAAGGCGATCAATGAATTCATCCAGAAGATCACCAGCATCACCGGCAGGAGTGGCGGCTGATCGTGTTGTGTCGGGAGGACACATGAAGAAGTTTATGAATTCCGTCGACACGGTGCTGACCGAAAGCCTCAACGGCTTCGTTGCAGCTCATGCCGACATCCTGGTGCTGGGCGAGGAGCACAAATTTATTCGCCGCAAGGTGATGAAGCCGGGGAAGGTGGCGCTGATCTCGGGCGGCGGTTCCGGCCACGAGCCGTTGCATGCCGGCTTTGTCGGTCACGGCATGCTGGACGCCGCCTGCCCCGGCCAGGTCTTCACCTCGCCAACGCCGGACCAGATACTGGCGGCGGCCGCCGCCGTCGATACCGGCGCCGGCTGCCTGTTCATCGTCAAGAACTATGAAGGCGACGTGATGAATTTCGACATGGCCGGCGAAATGGCCGACGGCGTCCTGCAGGTGGTGATCAATGATGACGTCGCCGTCGAGAATTCGTCCTTTACGACCGGCCGGCGCGGCGTCGCCGGCACGCTGGTGGTGGAGAAGATCGTCGGCGCCGCCGCCGAGCAAGGCATGGCGCTGGCGGATCTCAAGGCGCTCGGCGGTCGCATCAACAGCGCGACGCGTTCGATGGGCGTGGCGCTGACCAGTTGCACGGTGCCGGCGGCCGGCAGGCCGACCTTCGAGATTGGCGATGGCGAGATGGAATTCGGCGTCGGCATTCATGGCGAGCCCGGCCGGCGTCGCGACACGTTGAAAAGCGCCGATGCGATCGCCGAAGAGATTTGCGCCGCGATCCTGGGCGATCTCGGCGACAGGGCGAAAGGCCCGGCACTGTTGTTCATCAACGGCTTTGGCGGCACGCCGCTGATGGAGCTCTATCTGATGTACAACAGCGCCCGAAACATCTTCGAAAAACAGGGCGTGACGGTGACCCGCTCGCTGGTCGGGTCCTACGTGACATCGCTCGACATGGCCGGCTGCTCGATCACGCTGACCATGCTGGATGACGAGGCAACGTCAATGTGGGACGCGCCGGTGCACACAGCCGCGCTGCGCTGGGGACTGTAACGGAGGGGCCTTGCCCATATCCCGAACAGGCGGCTTATGAACTTGCCTTAGCCTGCGGGACCGGACGGACCGTTACCCGCAGTCACGCCGACAGATTGCCCGCCTGCAGCGCGGCTTGCCTTGCGGCCGACCGCTCCGGCTTCATCCGAACCGAAGCCGTAGAAGTCTTATCGCGGTATCGGCAGCGACGGCCCGGCCACCACGCTGGACAACTTTCCTGCCTTGCGCAGCACGGGCGCTTCATACTTTTTCTTGGCCATTCCAAACACCCTTTTCAGTCCAGTGCAAAAGAATGGACCGAAACCGTGGAAAGTCAATTCATGAGCTGGTTCTGCCACCACACGCTGGCTTCATGCATGCTTTTCTGCAACATACGCTCCTCTGAGTTGGTTGTTTGACGCAATTCCGGACGGGAATTGCTGATGTGGGCGAACGCAATCCGGGTTTGATGCTGCCATCTCTTGCGCCTGCCGATGAAAAACTGCTGCTGACCTTCGCCGACCCGGAGGCGACGGTTGCCATTGGCCGTGACGTTGCTGCCGAAAGCTTGCTGGCACTGCTCGCCAATGCCGAGTTCCACGGCGTGCTGCCGATCATGCTGCGCAAGCTCAGCGAGATTGGCGACGCCCAACTGCCTGCGGACGCAGCCTTGCGGCAAAAGCTGTCGGAACTGCGTGATCGCTCGACGCTGGCGACCGGCCAATCGATGCTGCTGCAATATCATGGCGACCGCATCATGAAGGCATTGGCGGCGAAAAATGTTCCGGCCCGCATCGTCAAGGGTCCGGTCTTCGCACGCAAACTTTACCGCCACGCCGCTGACCGGCCGTTCACCGACATCGACATTCTGGTCGAGCCGGCCAGCATCATTGAAGCCAACACGGTGATTGCCGGATGCGGCTTCGAGCTCTGGAGCGGCGAGGCGCAGTCGCAGGATCTGCAGGAGTTCAAGTGGCTGGAGAAGGAGAATACCAGCCTGCTGATCGAACTGCACGGCAACCTGGTGCATGATTCCGGCATGCGGCGGCGGCTGTCGCTGGGCTTTCGCGAATTGCAGATCATCGACGGCGGCGAGGCCGACACGCCGGCCGCGCTGCTGACCATCGCCATTGTCCACGCCGCCGGCGGGCACAAGTTCCACCGGCTGCAGCTTTGCGTCGATGTGCTGCAGGGCGTGCGCGCGCTGCGGTCGCCCGCGGATGAAGACCGGCTTTTCGAGGCGGCGCGCATCAGCGGCATCGAGCTCGAACTGGCGACGGTTCTCAATGTGACGGGGCGGCTGTTTGATGCACCGCGCGCGATCGAACTGGCCGACCGCATCAAGCCCGGCCTCTCGATATTTTTGGCCAAATGGCTGATCACCGGCGATACGCTGCTCGGCGTCAATTCCAGGGACAAGATGCATTCGCGCCTGCGCCGCGACGCCTTCCGCTGGATCCAGCGCCTCGCCAGGCCAAAGCCGCATTCTGCCTGAAGTGTGCTTTAGTCTCGCGCCGCCAGCGCCGAGCGGATCAGCGGGGCCGCCTCGGCCGGGTTCGCGCCGACTTCCAGGGTAAATGTCGGGACGGCTTTGACCAGCGTTGCGATGGTTGCCATGCGGCGCTTCTGCGCCGGCAAAAGGCCGGTCATGCCGGTCCTGACATTGTCGGTGGCAAGCGCCACCATGGCGTCTGTCCTGGTCATGGGCACGAGCCGGGTTTGCGCGTCCGCCGAGCGGGCGAGATGAAACAGTGCCGCAACCGGTCTGCCGACAGTTTCCTCGATGCGGATGATCTCGGCGAGACGTTCCAGCGAGACGGCCTGCTCGCCATTGGCGTCCCATTTGTCGCCAAGGCAAGGCGCCACGAAGGGCAGCATTGCCGCGGTGTGGCGGTGGACCTTCACCTTGCGCGGCAAGCCCCAGGCCGTGATGCCGCCACCGGCCAAAACCTTGAGGATCATGGCGTCATCCGAGCACAGGCCGAAACCTTGCGACGCCAGCGCCAGCGACGTCGTCGACTTGCCGGTGCCGCTCGGCGCATGGATCAGCACGAGCGCCTCGCGGCCGGGCAATGTCAGGCCGGCGGTGTGCAGCATGTGCTGGTCGCCGGCATCAAGTGCTGCATCCAGCACCATCATCAGCACCGTCCATTTGACCTTGGCATCGGGATGGACTCGTATCTCGGCCCAGCCTCCATCGGCATTGATCGAGACGGTCTGCAGGCCGGGAAAGACCAGATGAACGGTGCCGCCACCGTCGATCAGCCGGCAATGGCCGTCCTCCGGCACCTCGCCGTCGAAAGCGAGTTTTCCGGCAGGCGATTCCGGTAACTCCCGCGTCTCGACGATGTCGACGCGGAAATCGGGCTCGACCGGCCCGCTCACGCGCAACGTGCCGAGCAAGAGGTCGAAGCTCGGCCAGAGATCGGCCCGCGAGGCCGATATGCTGATGACCTGGCCCTGGAGATCATAGCAGAAGGTGGTCGCCGGACCGGTCAAGCAGCGTGCGCCTTTCCGGCATCGGCGTGATGGCGATAGATCTGCACCATGCCGGGGAGGCTGTCCGAGACCACCGGGCGGCCATCGAGACAGACCCAGCAATGGGCAGACATACGCGGCGCCTGCATCGACTTCGGATCGACGCCGAAGCGCAGATCCGGATCGAAGCCGGCAAAGCGCAGGAAGCGGTGGGCGAGCAGGCCCTCGCGCAGGCATCTGCGGTCGCGCATCAGCCAGGGGTGCCGGACGGTCCGGTTGACGGCAGCGACGATGTAGGCTGACGACAGGCCGCGATAAGGGGTGTGTGCGCTGAGCGGCGCCCATTTCAGCACCGATTCGAAGCTGCGGCGGCCGATCAGGGTCGGCATCAGCCGCGCACTTGCCCATAAATGGACACGAAACAAAGCGCGCAGGAGAACGCCGTCCACCATCAGGGAGCCGGGTCGGCGAGAATGCCTTCGCTCACCAGTTCGGCGGCCAGCGCCGCCATGTCCTGGTCGAGCGTGCCCTTGTCGACCTCGAACTCGTCAGACAACAGGACGACGATCTGGTCAAGGCTGCGGGCGCCGTCCACCTTGTCGAGAAAGGCTTCGGTGGTGCCGTTGCAGGTGTAAAGCTGGCCGCTGCGCGCCAAGAGCACGACGGCGCCATCGCCGACATGCTGGACCGAGGCGTCGTCCGCCAGCCGCAGAACCATTTCAGAACCGATTTGGGCCATGGAGCCCCTCCACCATTTTCCTGGAGAGCAGATAGCGCGGCGATGCGGGTCTGTCCATTGCGCGGACGAGAGGGAGAACAGGCCGGCCTGACCGTTCTGTGGCAATCCGGCAACGCCACCATCCTCACGACACAGGCAACCGAAGCCTAATGGAGACATCCAATCTCAGATTGTGGTAACTTCCACATGATTCAGAGCCTGAGAACAGGGAAGCACCCCAGAAATAGTCGGTGATTGCAGCTGGGAATCACCGCCGCAAACGGTCAAGCCAGCTATCTCGCAGGGTCAAGGTCTTGCTTTTCTTACCTAAAGTAAGCTATGGAGTCGCGGGGTTTTGGGAGAGCATTGGGTATGCGTTACAACTGGGAGCGGGCTCCGACCGCGTTCGAACGTCATCGAAAAGCATTGGCAGCCGCCATATTGATCGCGGGTGGCGTCGGGCTGATGCTGGCGGCCTTGCCGCTTTAAGACCTGATATCCGACACGAACGCCCTGCTTTCTCCGGGCGCATGAGCTTTTTCTGCCTGCCACAAGACGGGCCGCGGCTTAGCGTGCATGGCCGGTTACGGCGATGAAGCGGCGGTCGCGTCCTTCGAAGCCCTGGCTGAAGCGCTGCACCAGCACCGCCACTACCGCCGGCCTGCCGGGCGGGGTGTATTCGTAGGATTCCGACAGGCTGTAGGAAGTCGGGCAGTTGCGCGAGCCCGGCACGGCCTTGTCCTCGTGCAGCACCTTGAGCGGCTTGCCGTCCTGCCCCTGCAGCGACAGGCGGAAGCCGCGCGCCTTGCCCGTCTTGGCGCCTTGAAGTTTCTTTTCGCCCTGAAGTGTCTTGTCGCTCGGAAGAGCCTGGTCGCTTGGCTTGGCGTCATCAAAGCTTGCCGAGCAGTCCGTCTTGCTGTCGGCCAAAATCTCGTCGAGCTGGATGGTCGAAATCTGTGTTTCGCCATAGAACGGCGACAGCCATTTCTGCGCGGCCTGATCGAGGCGACGGATGTCGTTGTAGTCGACCGTGTCGTCCGGGAAGGTGAACCTGTCGGAGGCCGTGCGCGTGCCGCGCTCGGCGATGGCATATTTGGCCAGGATTGGCGCGGCCTGCTTTGCGGCCTGCGCCCGTGCCTGCTCCACCGTCGTGGTCGCCTCTTCCGATTCATCGAGGACAAGGATCGGCTTGCCGCCGACGAACTCGTCTGTGCTTGTGTCGATGATGTCGATCTGCGACCAGCCGGAAACGGCAGCGTCGAGCTCGCCATATTGCTCGAAGGCGAAATATTTGCCGTCGGGGGAAAAGCCGATGATGCGCCGCGCGGCGGCATCGCCGGCCTGGGCGGCGAAAACGATCGTCAACAGCAGCGCTGCTCCAACGGCAGATCCAACCCCGTATCGTACCGTCATTGCGCGCCCTGCCCCGATTTCAAACCCGGCCATGGTGCCTGCAATTTATGGCCAAGGCGAGATCGGCCAAGCCCCAAATTTCGGGAAAGACATGGCATTTGGGGAAAGACGTGGCCGGGAAAACCCGCATAGGCTATTGCAAGATAGAGAGTTTTCCCGAGGAGGGATGAATGGCGTCACGCTACCACGAGGTCTATGACGGCTGGAAACGCGACCCGGAACAATTCTGGGCCGATGCGGCCGAGGCGATCGACTGGTATTCGCCGTGGACCAGCGTCTTCGATGCCAAGGCGGGCGTTTACGGGCGCTGGTTCAACGGCGCCAGCTGCAACACCTGCTTCAACGCTCTCGATCGCCATGTCGCAGGCGGCCGCGCCGACCAGATCGCACTTATCTACGACAGCGCGATCACCGGCACGGTCAAGAAATTCACCTATGCCGAATTGAAGCGCGAAGTGGTAGCGCTGACTTCGGTGCTCAAGAACCGCGGCATTCGCAAAGGCGACCGCGTCATCATCTACATGCCGATGGTGGCCGAAGCGGCGGTCGCGATGCTTGCCTGTGCCCGCATCGGCGCGGTGCATTCGGTGGTGTTCGGCGGCTTTGCCTCGCACGAGCTCGCCACCCGCATCGACGACGCCAAGCCGAAGCTGGTCATCTCCGCGTCCTGCGGCCTGGAGCCTGGACGTGTCGTGGCCTACAAGCCGCTGCTCGACAAGGCGATCGAAATGTCCCGCCACAAGCCGGACGCCTGCCTGATCCTGCAGCGCGACCAGCTGCGCTGCGATCTGAGGGAGCATTACGATATCGATTTTGCCGACGCCGTTGCCCGCGAGCGCGCCGCGGGCGCCAACGTCGATTGCGTTCCGGTGCTCGCCACCGACCCGCTCTACATCATCTACACCTCCGGCACGACCGGCCAGCCGAAGGGCATCGTGCGCGACAATGGCGGCCACATGGTCGCGCTCAAATGGACGATGGAAAACGAGTTCGGCGTCAGACCGGGCGAAGTATTCTGGGCGGCCTCCGATGTCGGCTGGGTGGTCGGCCATTCCTACATCGTTTACGGACCGCTGCTGCATGGTGCGACAAGCGTGCTGTTCGAGGGCAAGCCGATCGGCACACCCGACGCCGGCACCTATTGGCGGGTGATCGCAGAACACGGCGTGGTCGCGCTGTTCACCGCGCCGACGGCCTTCCGCGCCATCAAGGGGCAGGACCCCAAGGGCGAATTCGTGCCGAAATACGATCTGTCGAAATTCCGCACTCTGTTCCTGGCCGGCGAACGCGCAGACCCGGAAACCATCAAATGGGCGGAGCAGAAACTCAACGTGCCGGTGGTCGATCATTGGTGGCAGACCGAGACCGGCTCGCCGATGACCATCAACCCGGCGGGCCTCGGCCTGCTGCCGGTGAAATACGGCTCGCCCGGCGTGCCGATGCCGGGCTACGACATTCGCGTGCTCGACGATGCCGGCCATGAAGTGCCGCGCGGCACACTTGGCAATGTGGCGGTGAAACTGCCGCTGCCGGCCGGCTGCCTGCCGACGCTGTGGAATGCCGACGAGCGTTTCCGGCAAGCCTATCTCGAGGAATTTCCCGGCTTCTACAAGACGGCCGATGCCGGCATGATCGACGACGACGGCTACCTCTATGTCATGGCGCGCACAGACGACATCATCAATGTCGCCGGACACCGGCTGTCGACCGGAGCCATGGAGGAGGTGCTTTCAGCGCATCCCGATGTTGCCGAATGCGCCGTCATCGGCGTCGCTGACGCTATGAAGGGCCAGGTCCCGCTCGGCTTCGTCGTGCTCAATGCCGGTGTGTCGCGCGATACCGCTGCCATCGAAGGCGAAGTGGTGGGGCTGGTGCGCGAACGGATCGGCCCGGTCGCGGCCTTCAAGACCGTGGTGACGATCAAGCGCCTGCCCAAGACGCGCTCCGGCAAGATCCTGCGCGGCACCATGCAGAAGATCGCCGACAAGGAAGAATGGACGATGCCGGCGACTATCGACGATCCCGCCATTCTTGACGAGATCACCGCGGCGCTCAAAGCCCGCGGCATCGGGGTCTGACGGCCCCAGTGGCGTTGTTCCAGCGATCCAGGCCCCCCCGGCCGGCGCCGCGCGAGCGCCTGGAAATGGATATGGACGACACCGTCGTCTACGCGATCGGCGACGTGCATGGCTGCTACAAGGAATTGCTGTCGCTGGAGCAGAAGATCCAGCTCGACGCGCTGCAATTTCGCGGCCGCAAGATTATCGTCATGCTCGGCGACTATATCGATCGCGGGCCGCAATCGGCGCGCGTGCTCGACCACCTCTTGGCGCTGCCGCCAACAGGGTTCCTGCGCGTCTGCCTGGCGGGAAACCACGAAGTGGCCATGCTGAACTATCTCGACGGCTATCTGTCGCGGGACCGCTGGCTGGCGGTCGGCGGCCGCGAGACTCTGTTTTCCTATGGGGTCGATCCGGCGCGGCTTGCCAGCCTCTATGCCTCGAGCGACGCGGTCGACCGGCGCGTGAAGGAGGTCATTCCGGCCAGCCATATCGACTTCCTGCGCAGCCTGCCGGTGCTGCTCTGTTCGGATAAATTCGTTTTCGTCCATGCCGGCATCAGGCCGGGCATCGACCTGGTCGCACAGGATGAGCAGGATCTGCTCAACATCCGCGACGAGTTCTTCAAGGCCGCACATCTGCTCGACCGCCTTGTGGTGCATGGGCACACGCCGGTCGATATCCCCAGGCTTGACGGGCGAAGGCTCGGCATCGACACCGGCGCCTTTCAGAGCGGACGGCTGACAGCGCTCAGGATCGCGGGTAAGTTCGGCAAGCTGATCTTTTCCTGACCTGCCGTGCTTCTTCGTTTGAGCGTGATCTTTTCCGAAAACCGGATCCGCTGTCCGGATCACGCTCCTTTTCAGGATCGCGCTCCGTTCAGGCGGCGGTCTTGGCTCGCACGTCCGATTTCTCCAGATAGTAGGTCGAATAGCGGTCGAAGAACTTTTCCGAGCCGCCGAGCGAGCCGTATTTCGGCAGCTTCTTCAGATCGACCTTGTTGAGCACGGCGCCGACGACCTTGCTTGCGACGTAGGGTTCCTGCTCCAGCAGCGAGCGCACCATGGCGCGCGGCGTGCGGCCCCATTCGGCAACCAGCACGAAGCCGTCGACCAGCGGCGCAAACGCCTTGGCGTCGACCACGGGGCCGAGCGGCGGCAGGTCGACGATGATGTACTCGAACGTCTCCTTGGCGTTGTCGATGAAGCGCCGCATGCCGGCCGACGACAGCAGCTCGCTGGTATGCGAGAATTGCCCCCGCAGCACGGCCGGGATGATCGCCAGCTTGGTCTGGCGGTCGACTTTGCCGACCGACTGCCAGGTCTGGCCGTTGACCACGGCCTCCATCAGCCCCTGCTCGGCTTCCATGCCGAGGTTGCGGCTGAGGCCAGGATTGCGCAGATCGGCGTCGATCAAAAGCGTCTTCGAGCCGTTGGCGGCCAGCAATCCGGCGAGATTGGCGGCGACCGTAGACTTGCCCTCGCCGGGCAGGACCGAGACCACGCCTATGACCCGGCTGCCTTGCCCTTCCATGACGACGTCGAAGGCGATCTTGGCGTTGCGCAGCGTTTCGGAGAACATTGATGCCGGCGCATCGACGCTGACCCGCATGCGCGCCCGTTTCTCGGCCGCCGACAATGTGTTGGCGCCTTTGGCATCCGCCGCACCGCCGTCGGCGTCCTTGCCGAGCCTGCCGCCGATCATCGGCAAATAGCCGAGGAATTTGAGGCCGACGCGATCGCGAATGTCCTCGCCGGTCCTGAAGAAGCGCTCGTTGAACTCATTCAGGCCACCAAAGCCGGCGCCAAGCAGCACGCCAAGCACCAGCGACAGCGCCAGCACCCTGGAGGTGCGCGGGCTCGAGGCGGAAAGCGGCGTTGAGGCATCCGAGATGATGCGGACCTTGCCGACCGGGAAGGATTGCTGCTGCGAGGCCTCCTCGTAGCGGCTAAGGAAGGTCTGGTAGAGCGTGGTCAGCGCCTGCGCCTGCTGGTCGAGTTCGCGCAGTTTGACCTGGCTCTGGTTGTCGATGGAGCTCTTGCCGGCCGCGTCGGCGATCTTCTGCCTCAGTGAGGTCTCGCGTGAAAGCGCGACTTCATATTCATTGCGATAGCTTTCGGTCAGTTGCTTCAACTCGCCGAAAATCTGGGTCGACAGGTCGGCCTTTTCCTTGGCCAGCGCCACCGCCTGCGGATGGTCGGCGCCGAAATTGGCCGTCACGTCCTGCAGCCGCTTGGCCACTGCGAGATAGCGGGTCTTGAGCGTTGCAATGACGGAGCTTGCCGGCTGATCGCTTGAGATGGCGGAATCGTTGAAGGCATTGTCCGAGCCGCTTTCGACGATGGTCTTGTATTGCTGATAGCGGGCGCTGGCGCGCGCCGTATCGGCCTGCGCGACGATCAGTTGCGCGGTGAGATCGGCAATCTGCTTGTCGCTGATCAGCTGGCCGTCGCTGTTGGCGGCCAGACCATGCTCGGCCCTGAATTTCTCGACCGCCATAGCGGCCGCCTGTGAGTTCTGACGAAGCTCGGTCAGCCGGCCCTGCAGCCAGACCGCAGCGCGCTCGGTGGCGTCGAAGCTGGCATTGAGCTGGTCGGCGAGATAGGCGTCGGCATAGGCCTTGGTGATGGCGGTGGCGAGCGCCGGATTGGTCGACTGGTAACCGATGGCGAGCACATAGGAGCGGCCGTTGCGCTGCGCCAGCACCTCGCTCTGCAGCTTCAGCACGGCATAGTCGTGGCGCGCCGTCTGCATCATGGCCTGGCGTGTCGCCTCATCGACGTTTTCCATGCCGGGAATCTGCTCGGCGGAACTTGAGCGGAAATAGCCGATCACGCCGCGCACGAAGCCGATGCCCTTGACCAGCGCCGATTGCGGCGGGTTCATGAACTCTGCGTTCTGGTCGAGTTTCAGCTTGTCGACCACCACCGAGGCCAGCCGCGCCGAGGTGATGATTTCGATCTGGCTGAGCAGGGCGGCGTCGGTCTGCATGGTGACGGATGCAGCCGAGATGTCGTCGATGACCTTGTTCAGGCCTTCGTCGATCAGCACGCTGGCGACCGACATGTATTGCTTGGGCGTGGTCTGCAGATAGAGCAACCCCAGGAACAGGCCGATGATGGCGCAGACCGCCACCACCTTGACCTGACGCGCCGCCATGCCAAGCAGGCGCTCGACGTCGATGAAGTCTTCACCCTTTTCCTGATCGGGGTTGGGCAATGGCATCCTCTTGTCGAGAGGAAAGCTGGCATAATTCATCTTCGATCCAATTCTAGGTTACAGGCGCCGGAGCGAGACGGGTCAGGTCCCACCTCGTCCGAAGCTGCGGAGATCGGGGGCAAGATATGCAACGCAAGCTTCATGCCATCCGGCGCCGGGCCTGAGCGGCCAGGCGTGCAGGCATGAGCCGCGCCATCGTCCAAACGCATATGCCCTCGAAAGATGGGCATTATGCGGCCACTTCCTGACGCTCATGCGACCGCACGAACGCCTGCAGCATTTCCAGCACAGGTCCCTTCATGTCGTCGCGCGCCAGCGCGAAGGCGATGGTCGCCTCTATGAAGCCTTCCTTGGAGCCGCAGTCGAACATGCGGCCATTGAAAGGCTGGGCAAAGAAAGACTGGCTTTTCGCCAGCCGCACCATGGCATCGGTAAGCTGGATTTCGTTGCCGGCGCCGCGCTGCTGGTTGCCCAGCAGCGAGAAGATCTCGGGCTGCAGGATGTAGCGGCCGTTGATGTAATAGTTCGACGGCGCATTGGCCGGCGCCGGCTTTTCGACCATGGCCGTCACCTCGAAGCCGCTGCCTGTCTCGGCGCCGCGCCCGACGATGCCGTATTTGCTGGTCTCGCTGGGATCACAGCGCTCGACGGCGATCACATTGCCGCCGGTCTGCTGATAGAGATCGACTGTTTCAGCCAGGCAACCTCGGCGACCGAACGACACCATATCGGGGAGCAGCAGGGCGAAGGGCTCGTCGCCGATGACTTCGCGTGCGCACCACACCGCATGGCCGAGACCATGTGGCGACTGCTGGCGGATGAAGCTGGTGGCGCCGGCCACGGGCAGCATGCTTTCGAGCGCCTCCAGCTGGGTCTTCTTGCCGGTTTGTTCGAGCGTTCCAATCAGTTCGGGGTGCAGGTCGAAGTAGTCCTCGATGACAGCCTTGTTGCGGCCGGTGACGAACACGATGTGCTCGATGCCGGCTTCGAAGGCCTCGTCCACCGCATATTGGACGACCGGCCGGTCGACCACGGGCAGCATCTCCTTCGGAATCGACTTGGTTGCCGGCAGGAACCGTGTTCCAAGCCCCGCCACAGGGATGACTGCCTTCCTGATTTTCTTCATCGCAAATTCCTTCTGAGCAGATCGATTTCAGCCTGTTGCAGGCCACGAACAAACGTCTTCATGTACTCGCCCTCCTTACTCCGCGCCGACAGCAAACTGCGCCGCCACCCTTTTGAGGCGGACGGCGATCGGCATCGACATGTGCCTGACAGCCGCCGGATCACTTAGCGCGGTGCGTATCGCTTTCAACGGCGAACGCGCCTTGATGTGCTGGACCAGCGACAGGAACGATGCCGCCTTGCGCAGGCTGCGGGCGCGTTTGGCGAAGGCGGCCGCAGCAGCAGCGTCCATGGAATTGGTCTCGGCGAAGACCGCGTCGGCCTTGCGCATCGCCTCGATATGGTGAAGCTCGAGCACGCGCGAGATCGAGCCCGTGCGGATGTGGTAGATATAGCCGGTCGTCGGCTCGACGACGCATTTTCCGCCCTTGGCCAGCGCGTTGGCGAGCAGGATGTAATCCTCGCCTATGCTCAGACTTTCATCATAGCGAAGCCCGTTTTCGATCAGGAAACGGCGCTGGAAGATCGGCTTGAGATAGCCAAGGTTGAACGTGGATTCGAAAACGATGTTGCCGGCGATGTAGTCGGCGAGCGTGATTTCACGCAGGCCCTCCAGATATTCGGCGGGAAACATCGTCGCTTCGGCAATGCCGTCCTCGCGCACCACCTGGAGGTTGTCGACGGCGATCACAGCGCCCGCGCTTTCGGCCCGCGCGATCATGGCAGAAAGCCGCCCGGGCAGGACGGCATCGTCGGAATCGAGCACCGCGACCCAGCGGCCGGAAGCCAGTTCGAGCCCGGCATTCCTGGCGCCGCCAGGGCCACGATTTGCCGGCAGCGCAACCACTTTGACGACATCTTTTGGATAGGCTCTTGCGACGTCGAGCGTGTTGTCGCGCGACTGGTCATCGGCGACGATGATTTCGACGCTGACATCGCGCTGGGCCATGGCGCTTGCGATCGCCCGGTCGAGCGTGGCCGCGGCATTGTAGGCTGCGATGACAAAGGAGACGTCAGGCTGCACGCTTGCCTCCTTGCTGCGGGGAAGACAGTCCGTATTGGCGAATTTCGCTGATACCGACCAGGCCGCTGACGACGCCGACATGCATGATGCCGCGCAGCACGCTGCGGTTGCGGCGGACCGGGCTAATCGCGGTCAACGCCGCCATGCCGAAGCAATAGACGGCCTTGGCCGAGGCAAGGCCGACAGCCTTCGCACGCTCTATCACGCCTGCGTCATGGCCGATGAGGTGGCCGTGCGTCTGGCCGAAGCGGAAGCGGCGGCGGCGCAGCCAGTCGAAAGCGGCTCGCGAACGCGGCACGACTTCCTCGACCCACGCCTCCGGCGCAAAGGCGATGCGACCGCCTGCCTTGACCATGCGGTTGAAGAATTCGGTGTCCTCGCCGCCGCTCTGGCCGCGCGCCAGGCTGAAACGACGGTCGCGCAAGCTGTCGGCGCTCATCCTCAAAAGGACGTTGCAGGTGTAGCCGGTGCGGATTTCGCCCTGCACCCAGACCGGCAAGGTCGAATGGAAATCGCCCTTGCGCATCCAGTCCGGCGCATCCGGGCGGTAGAGCGCCCGCACCGGACCGAGCACGGCCTCGGCGCCCCTTGTCTCCGCGATAGCAATCAGTTCGGCCAGCCATTGCCGGGAAGCGGTTTCATCGTCGTCGATGAAGGCGACAAAATCGGCCGTGCTGGCATCAAGACAGGCGTTGCGGGCAACCGAGATGTTGCGCGCCGGAGCGTGCCGGTAGCGGGCCACGAGCTTCAATTCGCTCGCCAGCGCGGTCACCAGCGGCTCGGCGGTCGGCTCGTCGTCATTGTCGGCGACGATGACGCCGATGCCGAAACCGGCAGGCATATCCATGGCAGCGAGCGACCGCAGCGTGTCGGCCAGTTCCGGCCGCCGGAACGTGCAGACGCAGATGTCGATTCGGCGGCTGTCGGCGACCATCATGCCACCCCGCGCTGCGATCGCGAGCCGAGCAGTTGCAGCCAAAACCCGAGCGACCAGCCGAAATGCATGACCATCGCCGAAATGCCCGCCAGCACATTGTTGGGATTGCGCTGGCTGATGGCGGTCACAGCGCCGTAGCCCAGACAGACCGAAGTCCAGACCAGCAGCGGCACCGCCGCCAGCCAGTGGATAAAGGAAAATGCGGCGAGAAGGACGACCGGCGCCACCAGCAGCGGGATCATCTGCCGAACTTTCGGGATCATGCGGTGCTTGAGCACATTCTTGGCGCGGCCGCGGCCATAGCCGATATATTGGAAATACAGGCCTTTCAGCGAAGAGCGCGGATAGTAGACCATCTGGGTCTTGCCGCTCATCCAGATGCGGTAGCCAGCCTGGCGCAGCCGGTAGTCGAGTTCGGCATCCTCATTGTGGCTGAAGGTCTCGTCATAGCCGCCCACCGCGGTGAAGGCCGAAATCCGGATCAGCGCGTGATGGCCGTGGTCGACCCATTCGCCGGCCGAGAGGTGCCGGTGCTTGGAGCCGCCGGTGCCGAGCTTGGAATTCTGCGCCGCCGCGACCGCTTTCTGCACCGCGCCGCTGCCGCTGGTCAGCATCGAGACGACGACCGAATCGGCTGAAGTGGCGAGCGCCTCCTCGACCAGCCGGTCGCAATAATCGGCGGGATAGCCGCCGTGGGCATCGATGCGGATCAGGTATTCGGCGCCGTCACCGAGGCTGGCGACGGCGAGATTGATCGCCGCGCTCTGGATACGTTTTGGGTTGTGCAGGAGGACGACCTGAGGGTCCCTGGCCGCAACCGCTTCGACAATGGCCAAAGTACCATCGGTGCTGCCGCCATCGGCAACGACGATGCGGGCGCCGAGCCTTAGCGCTGCCGGCCTGAGCTGCTCGAGCAACGCGCCGATATGGGCTGCCTCATTCAGGCACGGAATGACGATCAGGCTTGGCGGCAGCGCTTCGGTTTGCGTCATCGGCGCCTTCCCATACTCTGTATTTTTCCCATCATCAGCCATCGCTAAGCCAGCGCTTCGGTCACGAAGGGACCGGGGACCGCCGCCAGACCGCGCAACCTGTCGACAAAGGCGCGGCAGTCGCTGCCGTCGTAGCTCCAGGTTCGTGGGTTGCGGGCCAGCACGCGCGCCTTGGCCTTGCCGAAGTGCTCCTGGTCCATGCGGCCGAGCGCGGTTTCCAGGATTTCGGGCGTGGCATCGGAAAGCAGGATGCCAATGTCCTGCTGGTTGAGAAAGCGCCCCGTCTCGGTATTGCCCATCGAGATCGGTACGGCGCCGAAGCGGCAGCCCTCATAGAGGCGGTTGGGCAGCAACCATTCCGAATTCTGCCCTTCCTCGAAGAAATCGATCGCCCAGGAAAAATGCACTTCGCCGTAGATCGCGGCCATGTCTTCCGGGTTGCGGTAGGGGCCACGAAAGGAGAGATAGGGTTCGGCCTCGACAAAAGCGTGGAAATCCGGGAATTCCGAGAGTGCCGGACGGCCCCGGAGGACGACCTCGAAGCGCCCGCCCTGACGGCGCGTGAAGTCGGCCAGCAGCTCCAGCGAGCGGCGGCAGCGCAGCGCGCCGAACCAGCCGATGCGCCACGGGGGTGCTGCAGGGTTTTCGGCCTTTGACCTGTCATCCAAGGCGATCGGCGCGGTTTCGAAGTATTTGTTTTCGACCAGTTCCACCGGTGCGGCGACCTGCCCGAACGGCTTGAAATAATTGGCGATGAAGGCCGGTGAGCTCGTCACCAGAAGCTTCACGTCGCGGGCGAGATAACGCTCCGCTGTGCGCAGTGCTTTGCCCAGCATGTCATTGCGCAGCACCAGGCGATGGATGTCGAGGCATTCGTAGACGATCGGCACGCCGCCGCGAAAGGCGGCCTTGGCGCGCCTGGCCAGCGCCAGCATTTCCAGATTGCGCGCGATGATGAGGTCGGGCTTCGGCATCGCCGCAAGCTTTGAGCCTATCGACAGCGCCGCCTTGGCGACCGCCGCCAGACGCTGGCCGAATCGGCCGTCACGCGTCGCGCCGAGGTCGACCGGCTGCAGCCCCTCGACGTCGGGAACAGCATTTGTGGTCCGACGGAAGCCGGCCAACGTGACCCGCGCGCCGCCTGCCTTGAGCATTATGATCCGCCGGCGCACCGCCGGGTCGGAAACATCGTGCACAAGGTACAAGACATGCAGCATGAAAACTCGACCGCTGTTGGCCCACCCACGGGAATGCTAACCCAGCTTTTGCTGCATCGCAACATTTTTGGTGCGCCGTAGCATAAGTGCACGTTTTTTGTTGCACTGCAAAATTGATGCGTTACCCTCCGTCGGGCTTGAGCGCCGCTCTGGCTGGTCACCCAGCCCGATGCAGCGATGGATTGTGACGCGAGCCGCATCGGGATCGTCCTGGCGTGGGTATTTTCGGTCACCATGCCCGTCCTAGGCACCGCAGGCCACGCCGCGGAATCTGCTGACGAAATGAGGTATCCCATGAAGATCGTCGTTGAAAACACAGTCTGCCTGAATACCGGGGATGCGGCGATTCTGCTGGCGATCCGCCACATTCTCAAGACGATCGTGCAAGGCGACGTGCGGTTTGCCGTCTTCGACAGCCAGCCCGAGGTTGCGGAACGACTCTATCCGAAGACGGATTATCCCGACCTCGAATTCCATAAGCTGCTGTCGGAATCCCTGTTCCGATACAAGAATGGCAGCGGGCTGAGGGACCGGTTCAAGCCGATCTACAATCGGCTCGTTCTCCAGGCCCTGCGCTGGTTTGGCAGCAGCGCGCTAGGCAATTTTTTCAGCCATCGCGACCGGCGCGGTCTCGATATCTACGCCGACGCGGACATGGTGGTCACCACAGGGGGAACCTATCTCGTCGAGAACTACAATCTCGAACGACGCCTCAATCAGTTCAGGCTCGATGCCGTATTTGGCAAAGATCCGGTCTTCTTCACGCAATCCCTCGGTCCGTTCGACAAAAGTTACAACCGCCAGGAGCTTGGCCCGATCTTTGACCGCAGTCCGCTCATCCTGTTGCGCGACGAACGGTCGCGGACCCATATCCGGGACTTGGTGAAGGATCTCGGCAAGTGCCACGTGGTGGCCGATGCCGTATTCGCGTTGGCCGATACCGACAGGATCCGCAAGCGTCTCGCTTCCAGCCAGCCGCCGGCGTCGACGGGCCGCGTCGCTATTTCGGTCCGCCACTGGAACTACGTCAGCGACGGTGAGGGCGGCATGCGCCGCTATCTGGATTCGGTCCGCGAGATCGCCACAATTCTTGTCAGGGACCTTGGCAAGGAGGTGACCTTCGTCTCCACGTGTCAGGGCGTGCCGGAATATGCCCATGACGATTCCAAGACCGCACAGGCCATCGTTGCCGAGCTCGATCCTGAGATCGCCAGCCACGTAACGGTGGACGCTTCGTTCCACACGCCGGACCAGTTGATGGCGCTGGTGAAGGGCTTCGACTTCGTCGTCGCGACGCGCATGCATATGATGATCATGTCGCTTTGCGTCGGCACGCCGGTGCTGCCGATCGCCTACGAGTTCAAAACCAAGGAAGTGGCCAAGCGAATCGGTGTCGACGATGTGCTGCTCGACATCGACACCGTGACGCCCGAAGAGGCACGCGAAAAGCTCGGCCGGTTTGCGGGAAATCTCGACCGCTATCGCAAGACAAGCCTTCAGGCCGTGCTCGAAGAACATGCTTCGGCAATGTCGGCCACAAACCTGCTGGCGCCGCTGATCGCCGGCCGCTCAGCGGATATTGCGCGCGGCGTTGGACAGGGTGGTGAACAAGGCGCGTCGCGACTGCGGGACGGCAAGCATGAAAACGAGACCGATGCCGTAGTTGAGGGCAAGCGCCAAAAAGACCGCGAGCAGGTCTGACTGGCCCGTTAGAGACGCCGGCAACCACAGGTACAGGAACCAGGCAAGCAGGGACGAGGCGATGAAAAGCCCCTGCATGAGCAGGAAGTCGGCGGCGGTCACCGGACCGACGCGATGGACCAGTAGCGCCAGCACGGGAACGCGCAGCACGTAACCGCTGATGGCATAGGCCGCGGCAACGCCGACGGCGCCCCAGTGCAGGCCGACGACGAAGGCAGCGACGGTCGTCAGCGACGAATAGATGCCCCAATGGAACATGGTCTTCGTCTTGCCCTGACAGATGAATATCCATCCCGTCGTGCTTGAAACGGACTGGACCAGGCTGGCGATGCCCAGCCAGGCAAAGATCGGTGCGACCGGTGCCCAGCCCGCGCCGAAGAGAAGTCCGACGATCTGATTGGAGGTCAGCGTCAGCGCCGCGATGCCCGGCATGGTAACGGCCGCCAGCATCCAGTTGGTGCGCACATAGATATTGCGAAAGCGGGCCTTGTCATCGTGGATGCGGCTGAGCAGCGGCACCATGACCCGTGTCAGCGGCTGGTTGATGTTCTGCAGCGGGAACAACAGGAGCTTGTAGGCGCGGTCGTAATAGCCGAGTTCGATCGCACCGGAATATTTTCCGATGAGAATGTTGTCGAGATTGCGCGAGAAGAAGTTGGCGAGGTTGAAGCCGGTCAGGTTGGCGCCGAACGACAATATATCGGCATCGACCTTCAGGTCCGGCCGCAAAGGCGTCCAACGCGCCACCAGCCAGGCGGCAGCCAGGGCGATAGCTGCCGAAACCGCCGGGCCGATGACCAGCGACCAGTAGCCCAACCCCGCATAGGCCGCGATCGCGGCGGCCAGAAGTCCGGCGGCGGCGCTTATCACGTCGTTCAGTGCGAGCTGGCCGAACTGCAGGTGCCGGTTCATCAACGCCAGCGGCACTGCGGCGAGACTGCCGAGAAGCAGCGGCAGGGCGGAGCCAAGGGTGATGCCGGACATACGTTGATCGCCATAGAACGCGGCGATGGCAGGCGCCAGGCCGGCCACTACCACGGCACTACCCAGCCCGACGAGCGCGCTGATCCAGAACACCTGGTTGAGCTGCTGGTTGCTGATGTCCTTGCGCTGAACCACAGCCTGCTGCAGGCCCAGATTCTGAAGCAGCCCGACGAAGGCCACGATCGGCCCGACGGAAGCCACCAGACCGAAATCCTCGGGGACGAGCAGACGGGCCAGCACGATGACGGAGAGAAACTGGATCGCCATCTTGAAGCCCTGGGCGCCGATGGTTACCAGCCCGCCGCGCAGGGCGACACGACCGAACTGGGGGGGCGGATTGGCGTTCATGCAAGCGACCTCGTTTCCCCAAGCCGCATGGCGATTTCCACGAAATGTTGGTTCAGCAGATCGGAGTTGAACTCGGCCTCGATCTTCTTGCGCGCTGCGAGAGCAATCTCTTCACACGGCTTCGGATTCTCGGCGATCCAGGCAAGCTTTCCGGTCAGCGCCGCAACGTCCCGCTCAGCCACGAGAAAACCCGTCTTGTGATCATCGATTAGTTCAGGGATCCCGGAATGATACGTGCTGACCACCGTCAGGCCGGCGGCCATCGCTTCCATCAGGGAAACCGGAATGCCTTCCAGATCGCCATCGCGGGCGCCGACGCTGGGCAGCAGGAACACATGCGCATCGCGCAGACGCTGTTTGACTTCGCTGTGCGGCCGGGGCCCAAGAAAATTCACCCTGTCGGCAATGCCAAGCTCTGCGGCGATCCCGTTCAGCTGCTCGAGAAGTTCTCCGCCGCCGATCACCGAGTAGATCCAGTCTCGCCGCGGCAGGCCAGCAAGCGCGCGAAGCGCATATTCGATGCCCTTCTTTTCAGTCAGGCGGCAGACCGAGATGAAAGAGAGCGTAGCCTGCTCCCATGAACGCCACCGATAGTCGATGTCGCTCGGCCGCACCCCCATATGGTGAACCACAACCTGCTCCGGCGATGCACCGACCTCAATCAAGGCATCGCGGAAAAACGCATTCACCGGCAGTTGAAGAACGCCCTTTTCGAACACAATCTTGTAGCGCGCGAGCGTATTGTCATGCAGCGGTTCGCCGACATCACGGCCGTGAAATATCGTCACCAGGGGAGCGGAAATCCTCCCGCGCTTGATCGCGCGGGCCACGCGCATGCCGTTGTTGCCGAAATGGGCAACGATGACGTCGGCGCCCTGCAGTTTTCGCGCATGAGCAATGTCGATGGCGGTCGAGAGCTTGTCCCAGAACCTGCCGGACCACTTCCTGAGCAGCGGGCGATAGCGACCCAGGCCACCCCACCAGCATACGACCTTTCCTGGCAACGCCCGCCAGCGCGGATCATCGATGTTGCTGTCCCTGCCGAAGGACGTCTCGTTGCAGACGACGCCGACTTCCATGCCGCGCTCAAGGCATCCGGCTATCTGGTCGAGAACAAAGGTTTCGGACAATGAGGGAAACTTGTCGACTACAAAGCAGATCTTCATCGGCAGGATGCGCTCGTCCGGGGAGCCGGTGTCCCTTTGACAAAAGCCGGGCCGAAGACAGGGTGGCGGAAGCACAAGACATGCAGCATGGAACTCTACCGCTGTTGGCCCACCCGCAGGAACGTTAGTACAGGTCTTGCTGCACTGCAACATTTTTGGTGCAGTGTAGCAAGATTTCCCTCAGCTTGGCGTGCCTGCCGATCAAACGCAGAGGAGCAGTGTCAGCCGGCAGATGAAGGATCCGCCAAGCCCTCGGAAACGCCGACATGACCGGTGGGTGCATGCGCAGGGCTCGATGTGGCCAGTTGGGTAACGATCTGCGCAAAACGTTCATTCAGAACATCTGCGTTGAAGTCCTCCTCGACTTTGCGGCGTGCGGCAAGCGCGATACGCTCGCATTCGGTCGGGTGCTCCGCGGCCCAGGCAAGCTTGCCGGCAAGCGCTGAAATATCTCGCTCGGGCGCAAGCAACCCCGTCTCCCCATCCTTGATGAGCTCCGGGATTCCCGAATGATACGTGCTGACCGCAATCAATCCGGCGGCCATGGCCTCCATGAGCGCGACCGGAATGCCTTCCATATCCCCGTCGCTGGCAGTGATACTTGGCAGCAAAAAGAGATGCGCCATGCGAAGCCGTCTTTTCACCTCTGCGTGAGGGAGGCTGCCGAGGAATGTTACGCGACCAGCCAAGCCCAGCTCTACGGCCAGCTTCTCCAGATTCATCCGCAGAGGACCGTCGCCAACAATGTCGTAACGCCAGTCTAGCTGCGGCTGGGAGGCCTTGAGGGAGGCCAGGGCTCGCAAGGCGAACTCGACGCCTTTCTTTTCGACCAGGCGGCAAACCGTCGTCACGACCAGTTGGGTGCCTTCCCACGATTCCCAGCGATAGCCGATTTCGCGGGTGTCAATTCCCATATGGTGGACCGTCGTGCTCGCCTGGGACAGGCCGGCTTCCAGCAGCATCGTGCGGAAGTAATCGTTGACGGGCAGGTTCAGGGTCCCATGCTTGGTCAGCCCGGCATATTGTGTCGCGAGCACTGCCTGCCGCGCCGGGATCGCCACGTCCGCGCCGTGAAAGATGGTTATGATCGGTGGTTTGAGCACCTTCCATTTCTTCAGTGCGGCTGCTCTCTCGCCGTTCTGTCCGAAGTGGGCGACAATCACGTCGCAGCGGTTCAGGCGGCGTGCAAAGGCGATGTCGAGAACGGTCGAGGCCTTGTATCGCAGACGCGGCGGCAGACGCTGTACAAATTTGCTGATTACAGCGGCCCATCGCCACCAATGTCGGGTTCTGGCGAGCAGCGTCGCCATCGGCTCGCTTTGCCGGTCAATTCGGTGGTCACCTTGCATCTTTTCGCAGACCACTTCGACCTGAAAGCCCCGCGCCAGCAGCCCAGCCATCTGGTCCACGACGAAGGTTTCCGAAAGCAGAGGGAATTCGCCGACGACAAAGCCCACGCGCATGACCCGCCCATAAGGTTGGGGCTTGCTCGGACCAAGCGGTCCATATCGCACAAGCCCTAATGTAGACAGGCAGAATACACGTTGATTGCTGCAGTGCCACAAAATATTGCACTGCAGCAATTAAAAGTGATCCGGACGGGCGCACGACGCCTGGACCTGGCTAACGGGAACTTTGCGCGACCACGGTCGTGCAGCGTCTCAGCTGAAATGCAACACGACGCGTTTAGGCTGCGCGCTCCAAACCGACACGTCTTGCGCGGTCGAGAACGCCCATGAACGTTGCGAACTGGCTGTCGGGGTTCATTTGCCGCCGCTCCGAAAACTGACGTGCTGTCGCTGACAGCCGCTTGTACTCGGCCTCATCGCTCCACAGCCGCCTGATCGTTGCGACCCAGTCGGCGAGCGGGGCGTCGTAGTCCAGTACCACGCCGCCGGCGCCGATCGCTTCCGGCAGACCGCCGCGCCGCGAGCCGACCACGGGAATGCCACTACAATGCGCTTCCGAGGCCACCCGGCCCCAGGCTTCTTCCCATTTGCTGGGCGCAAGCAGGATTTTCGTGCGGCCGTAGACCGTCTTCATGTCGCTGGTGCGGCTTTCCAGCTTGACGTTCTGGAGGGGAGAGATTGTTGCTTCGATCCGGGCTCGATGATCGTCGTCGAGCTTCCAGCTTTCGACGAACAGGAACGGGATCTCGGGACAGGCGGCGGCAATGCGCACCGCAAGATCGAAGCCTTTTTCCTCATATGGATTGATGAGCGTGACAAATTCACCGGTCGTCGGTGTGCTGTAGAACGCGGGATTGATGGTCGGCGGAATAACCGTCGAATCGATATCGAATTTTGCCTTATAGGCGCGCGCGGTGAACTCGGAGTTGGCGATATAGACCGCCGAATGGAGCTCACGCAGATCGCCGGCCAATTCGTCGAATTCGACATTCCTCAGATAGACGGTCAGCGGCACGCCAAGCCTCTGCAGCTCTCTGCCGATCGGCACCGAATTGTGGCACTGCACGACCGCGACATCCGGCCTCAACTTTTTGACGGCGAAGTCGGCCGCTTCCCAGGGGAACCACGCCCGTACAACCGGATAGCCCGGGAAATTGTCGATGACCGCGCGCTGACGAAGGAGCTTCATCTTGGCGCGCGCCCTGAAGCCGAACATGCCGTCGCCGAACAGGGCTGCCAGAACGGATGCCTCGTGACCGTTTTCGCGCAATTGCTCGACCAGGTGGTGGGTGCTCGACTGGACGCCCCCGCTGAATTGCGGCGTGTAGCCGGTGCCGCCTGCAAACAGAACTTTCATGAACCTGGCTCCGCGTTGTGCCGCCCTGCCTTCACGCCGCCATCCTGCCGATCGAGAAATACTCGATGCCGTGACGGGCGATGACCTTGGGATCATAGAGGTTACGGCCATCG
Organism: Mesorhizobium sp. C432A; assembly: GCF_030323145.1. NCBI lineage: Bacteria > Pseudomonadati > Pseudomonadota > Alphaproteobacteria > Hyphomicrobiales > Phyllobacteriaceae > Mesorhizobium > Mesorhizobium sp. C432A. Next base: position 622,163 of record NZ_CP100470.1, read on the forward strand.
AAGATGACCGGCGTGGTCAGGGCATCCTTCACCGCGTCGAAGGACGGGGCGCGGAAACTCTTCCATTCGGTGGCGATCAGCAACGCGTCGGCGCCGCGCAGTGCCGCCTCCTTGGTGCCGCACAACAAAAGGTCGTCGCGCAGGCCGTAGATGGCCTGGCATTCCTGCATCGCCTCGGGGTCGTAGGCCTGCACATTGGCGCCGGCCTGCCACAGCGCCTCCATCAGGACGCGCGCCGGCGCCTCGCGCATGTCGTCGGTGTTGGGCTTGAAGGCGAGGCCCCAGAGCGCGAAGGTCTTGCCCTTGAGACTGCCCTTGAAATAACGGTGCACCTTGTCGAACAGCACCGACTTCTGGGCATTGTTGCGCTCCTCCACGGCGCGCAGCAGCTTGGCGTCGAACTTGACACCTTCGGCGGTCTTGATCAGCGCGCGGACATCCTTGGGAAAGCACGAACCGCCATAGCCGAGGCCGGGATAGATGAAGTGGTAGCCGATGCGCGGATCCGAGCCGATGCCCTTGCGTACCTCCTCGATGTCGGCGCCGAGCTGCTCGGCCAGATTGGCCATTTCGTTCATGAAGGAGATCTTGGTCGCCAGCATGCAGTTGGCGGCGTACTTCGTGAATTCGGCGCTGCGCACGTCCATCACGATCATCTTCTCGTGGTTGCGGTTGAACGGCGCGTAGAGCTCCCGCATCACCGCCTCGGTGCCCTCGCTGTTGGTGCCGACAATGATGCGGTCAGGCTTCATGCAGTCGGCGACGGCGGAACCCTCCTTGAGGAACTCAGGATTGGAAGCGACGTCGAAAGCCAGGTCCTGGCGCCCGCGCGCCTTCAGCGTCGCGGCGATTTTGGCCTTCACCTTTTCGCAGGTGCCGACCGGCACGGTCGACTTGCCGACGACGATCTTGGGACCGTCCATTTCGCGGCCGATGGTCTCGGCCACCGCCAGCACATATTTGAGGTCGGCCGAACCATCTTCGCCGGGTGGCGTGCCGACCGCAATCATTTGGATCTCGCCATGCTTGACGCCGGCGGCGGCATCGGTGGTGAACTTGATGCGGCCGGCGGCGTGGTTCTCCTTGACCAGGGCCTCCAGTCCCGGTTCGAAAATCGGCACCAGGCCCTGGTTGAGCCGCTCGACCTTCTTTTCATCGACATCGACGCACACCACCTGGTGCCCGACCTCCGCCAGCACCGCGGCCTGCACGAGACCGACATAGCCAATTCCAAAGACCGTCAAATTCATTCGGGTTAATTCCTGTTCACGCCCTTTGGCCTTATATAGCCGGGCCGGTTCAGATCTACTTTATGCTGCTTACACTGCATGCCAGCGATTCCGGAAACTGGCACGGCTGGCCGAGCGCGGTGAAGGCGACGCGCTGCACCTGCATCGTCACCTGGCGGCCGGGGTCCGAAAAGGCGCCCATCCAGTTTTTCAGCGTGTCGCTGCCCCAGAGGCTGAAGAATATCTTCTGCGAGTGGGTCGGCAATTGCTCGGGATTGGTCACTTCCTGGACCAGCTTGCCGTTGACGTACCAGCGCAGCCGGTCCTTTTCCCAGATAAAGGCATAGTCGTTGAAGCCCTTGTCGGCGCCGCCTTCGACCTCGGCCAGCTTCTCGTTCTTGGGCTTGCCGGCGATGTAGCTGTTGACCTGCACCTTGGATGTATCCTTGGTCAGCACCTCGAAGTCGATCTCATACCAGGGCTGTTTGTCGGCAGGGCCGATATAGGTGAAGAAAGCGGCGTTGAGACCGGATCCGGTGTCGGTCTTCATCCGTGCTTCATAGGTCCCATAGCCGAAGCGCTGCTTGGTCTGGATCTCGGCGCAGGCGAACTCGCGGTCCTTCAGTTTGCGCTTTTCGAAGCCGAGCGTCAGCATGTTGTCGGAAAATTTTACCAGGCTTTTCGACCAGGTGCAGTTCTGGTGATTGCCGTTCGACCAACCGTCGGAGACATACCAGCGCGAACGATCGAAACTCTTGAAATCGTCGACGAAGGACGGTGCGCTTTGCATCTCCGGGGAGGCGTCCTGGGCGCGGGAGGGGTGGGCGGCGCCGAGCAGAGCTGCGGCTGCCGCCAACAGAAGCGCACCAACGGATAGAAGACGCGTTGGGTTTACAAGACGCATTGGCCGATTTGGCCGCGTCGAAATCATGGCATCGATTGCCGCCATGGGCGTCGTCTTCGGATCTGCGTTCATATCAATTCACCTTTGTGCTGTTCCGCCCCAACCCAAAGTCACCGATTGGCCCACATTGCTAACGGGCCGATCCCGATCCTCCGTCCCCGAACTTTCTCTTCTGTGTCTCGTGTGACCGTGTTCAGCCGAAGCGACCTGCGGGTTTGACATATTCCCCGTGCGAATCAGAACTCTGGCCATCCTCGCCGACGATCGCGTCGAGTGAATGACGCAGTTCCTTCATCCGGCTCGTCTGGCGCACCAGCTCGGCGATGCGCTGTTCGCAGTTCAGGATGGACTTCGTCAGCTCGCCGACTTCCGACAGCTTGCGTGCCGACGCCGAGCCGTTCTCCATCGACTCGACCAGGAAGGCCGCGTTGGTGGACTTCGACCGGTAGCGGGCCTCCAACCCGGTCTTCTCGGCCGCAATCTCGGCCGTGATCTGATCCAACAGCTTTGCCAGACGGTCGAAACGCGCCAGATCGGTCTGCTTGTCGCGCGCTGGGTCCCTGGACCTGAAGCCGAAAATTGAAGCCATCCGGTTGGCCTTCCAAAATTGCTGCACCGCAACATACAGTGCCATCGTCGGGGCGTGTAGGCAACCTCCGAGTTTCAGAAAGGCAATTTTTTCAGCCTTGCGGCCGCCGTCCCGGACTTGGCGGAGCCTACTTTTGCGCCGCCGTGTTGGTAGCGGCCATGAGGAAGCGCAAGGGCGGCACCGGCTGCTGCCGCGGGGACAGACCGGCGTGGCGAAACAACGCATCGAGCTTGTCGGCGGCCACGCCGACAACGATGGGAATGAAGTTCGACTGGCTGGCCAGCGCATAGGCGGCGGCAGACGCCATGCCGCGCTCGGCCTTCACATCGAGGAAATTGCGCAGCCGGTATTTGTCACGCACATGCCGCTCGTGCTTGCGCAGCAGGGCCTTGGAGCCTTCCGGCAGGCTGTCGATCTCGAGCAGTGCCAGATCCGCATCGGCGAGGCGCTTCAGATCCTGTGTCTTGTGGCGCCCGCTCAACGAATCGGCGCGCACGATCGCGCCATAGCCGCAGGAACGGATGACCTTGAAGCGTGCGCCAAGGGCAAAGGCGCGAGCGTAGAGTTCGTAATCTTCGCCGAGACGCAGGTTCTCGTCGTAACGCAGCCCATGCCTGTCGAGGAAAGCTCTTGATATCACCGGCTTGAGAAAGCCGAGTTCGCCGCGCTGGACACGCCGTCTGGAGATGTTGCCCTCGATGAATCGCTCGAAGTCGAGGAATTCCGGGTCCGCCGAAAAGGACGGGGCGACGATCTTCGAGACATCGGTCGCCGTATCGTCACGGATCAGCATGATGTTGTCGGCGGCGAAATCCCAGTCGGCGCTGGCAAACAGCTGGCGAAACCGTCCCTGAAGGAAGAAATCGTCGGCGTCGAGAATGCTGATGAAAGGTGATTTCGACCCGGCAATGGCGGTATTGCGGGCGAAGGACGGGCCGCGATTGGCGTCGAGCCGGATGACCGAAAGCCGGCCGCTGCCATCGTCGGCAGCGCTGGCCACCTTTGCGGTGTCATCGGTGGAGGCGTCGTCGACGACGACGACTTCCGCCACCTCCGGCTCGCGCAGCGCCGAGGCGATGGCTGCGGGAATGGTCCGGGCCGCGTTGCGCGCCGCGATGATCACGCAGACCCGGGATTCTGTCATGGACATAGGGTGGCCTTTCGATTGCATAAAGTGTCGCGAGGCCCCTCGCCCTCCCGGCGCGCGGCGCCGGACCCCGATCCATCCCCCGATCCATCCCCAGCGGATCGGGACGGAACGTTATCTGCCTGCTGCATGACGACCCTCATCGTCACCGGCTTTCCCGCTCGAAAATCCGCCGGCTGAGGTCGGCTGACGCGGCCCAGCCGGCCTCGGTCAGATAGCGGACAGGTTCGCGGCCGCACAATTCCCACAAAACGGTGCGCCGTTGCGGCCATCTGAGCGACGACAGCCACGGCGCGATGACCATGTGGAACAGGTCTTCATTGCCGATGCGTGAGAGGATCCTGGTGGCCCGATCCGACAGCAGCGTGCCGGCGCCACCAAGCACCACATCGGCGGCGCGCAGGCCCAGCAGCAGGGTGTCAGCCAGCCCCTGCTCGGCCGCGTAGTCGAGCACAGTCTGCTGCTCGGCCTCGCTCAGCCGACCGGCAGCGGCCCGGACATCGCAGACATAGCCCGCGCACGGCTCGCGGTTGAACAGCGCCTTTGCGACACTGATGCAGGACAGAAGCAAAGTGTCGGAGGCCGAGATGAACGGCACGCTGGAGCCGGCGATCGCAAGCGCGCGCTTGCGGCGCAGGAACCCTTCCGTATCGCGCGGGCTGGGCGATCCCGGCTGCTGGAGCCGGTAATGGAGATCGACGGTGGACAATTTCCGACCTTGGCTGCGAACCATGTGCTGCTCGCCCAGAAAGCGCACCCACCAGACGGAGCGGGACTTGCCGGCGACCTCGTAGCCGATCGAGCGCAGCGCATCACGAGCTCTAAAGAAGCCGGCCGGCGACACCAATATGTCGACATCTCCGGACGGCTTCATGAAATGGTCGCCATAGAGCAGTTGCTGCTGGAGGGGGCCCTTCAGGAAGACGAAATCGATGCTGCTGCCGCGCAGCGCCTTGTCGATGGCCATCGAATCCATGATGCCGGACGAGTTCATCGCAATCGTGCGCCGGCGATAAGTGTCGAGCCACTCGAGCAATCCCGGCGGCGTCTCGCCCGCCGGTGGGCGCGACAGCGCCTTCAGCATGAAGGTGGCGACCTTGTTCAGCCTGGCGATATCGCAAACATCGGCAACGGAGATGGCCGGTGCAGGCGCGGCGCTGGGGCTCGCCCTGGAGGCGAAGAACAGCCGCAGGCAAGCCTGCACATAGGCCACTTCGTCGGCGCAGCCAGCGGCGCGCAACCTTTCGAAGGTCCCTTCCTGCAATGCCATATGCTGCAGCATCTCCGCAAAAAATTCGCCAGGCGCGTTATATTGCAACTGCGAAGCAAAGCATCGCCAAATTCATGCGCCGCGTCCAGTTTTTCCTTTGGCGCCAATTTTCCTGCAACCTGAACGTTTCGCAACACAGTCCTACAACGAGATGCAAGGCGCCGCCTGATCGGGGCTTGTGGCGGGTACGTCAGCAACAATTTTGTGGGAATGCGCCAGCGCCCAAGTGAGGAGCATTCGAAGGAAAACTTAACGTAATTAAATCAGATACTTAGTTGATGGCCTCGGACACTCTGCTGAATTCTCCTGGGATGTGAAAATGCAAAGCGCTTTGATCACCATTGAAGGGAGTCGCAACCGAGAATTGATTAACGGCTGGTAAATCAGGCTTGACTCATAAATGCTGCCATGCAGCTATTGCGGTGCAGCAATAGCTCGCTGCCGGCAATCGACAGGCCGCTTCCAGTCCACAAGTGGAGAGTAAATTGGAACAGAATGTTGAAAAGCATGAGTACGAAACCCCTAGCCTGACGGTCCACGGCTCGATCGAGACCATCACGCAAGGCGGTAGCGGTACTACGGCACTCGACGCCTCGTTTCCGGCACATACGCCGGTCGGCGAACTCACCTTCTCCTGAGTATTCTCTCGTTGGGGTGACAAAGTCCGGACTCTGCAAACAGAGCGCACTAAGGAGAGTCGGGGGTCAAACCCCGGCTCTCGCGTCTTTGTCCGGAATTGCCGAAGCGTTGGTTGTGAGCGAGGTTTAGGATGGACTGGAACCCCACGGACCATGATCGGATGAGCGCGAGCAAGGATGCCGTGGCCTGCGAATTCGGCAACGGCCTGGCGCTGCTCGATATGAGGTCCAACATCTATTACAGCCTGAACAGCGTCGGCGCCTTTATCTGGGAGCTGATCCAGGAGCCGCGGCCGATTTCCGAAATCCGCAGCGCCGTGCTGGATCGCTACAATGTCGATCCGGAACGCTGCAAGGCCGATGTCGATGGATTGTTGAAGGGCTTGGCGGACGCCGGGCTTGCGAGGCTCCATGATGAGGAACTTGTCTAGAGCTTTCTCACTGAGCGGGCCGGAGATGCTCTTTCTCGCCCACTGCCTTGCGGTGGTCGTGGCGGTGCGGCTGGGGCTGACGCTGCTTTCCTACAACAAAGTGCGCCGCATGGTGACCCGGCTCGACGCGCGCGAACCAGCCGACATCGGCGATCTCAGGCGTGTCGCCTGGGGCGTGGCTGCGGCTGCCCGCCTGGTGCCTGGCGCAAGCTGTCTGACCCAAGCGCTTTCCGGCCAATATTTGCTTGCCCGCCAGGGCAACGCCTCAAAAATCCGCATCGGCATCGAGCGCGATACCGGCACCGAGTTGAAGGCGCATGCCTGGCTGGTCAGCGGCGACCATATCGTGCTCGGCGGCTCGCTTGGCAGGTTTAACCATCTCGTCGACCACGGCCAGTGAGCGATGAGCGGCGTCGCCGGAATTCTGCTGAGGCAGGAAGGCAAGCCGGCCGCCGCGGCCGACATCCAGCGCATGCTTGCCCGCATGCAACATCGCGCGCCTGACGGCAGTTCGTGGTGGATGGACGAGGGCGTCGTTCTTGGCCACGCCTGGCTCAACACCACCGATGAAGCCGGCCCCGGCCCGCTGACCATGGCCGGCGGCAAGCTCGCGATCACCGCGGACTGCCGGCTGGACAATCGCGACGAATTGCTGGCCAGGCTTGGCATCAGGGACAGTTCGGTTGCCGACGCCGTGCTGTTGATGCGCGCCTATCTGCGCTGGGGCGAAGCCTGCCCCGAGCATCTGCAAGGCGACTTCGCCTTTGCCATCTGGGATGGCGAGCGCCGGCAGCTGTTTTGCGTGCGCGACCATTTCGGCGTCAAACCGTTCTACTATCATTCGAGCGACCGGCGCTTCGTCTTTGCCTCGGAGATCGGGCCGATCCTCGATGTCGGCGGCGTCGACATGCGCATCAGCGAACACCAGATTTCCGGCTTCCTCGCCGGGCTGCCCGACGATCCGCAATCGACAGCCTATGCCGATATCTTCCGCCTGCCGGCGCGCCACAGTCTGACCGTGACCGGCAAACAGGTGGTGCTGCGTCGCTACTGGCAGATCGAACCCTCGCCAAGGCCGATGCGATCGGATACGGTCGAGGAATTCCGGCATCTGTTCTCGCAATCGGTCCGCAACCGCATGCGCGGCACGCCTGCGGTCGGCGCAATGCTGAGCGGAGGGCTCGATTCCTCCTCGATCGCCTGCGTGGCGGGCCTTCAGAATGCCGCGCAGAGAAAGCCGAGGCTGCCGACGTTTTCGCTGGTGTTCGAAAAGGGTTCGCCGATGGACGAGCGGCCTTTCATCGAGGCAGTGCTTGGACAGGAGAAGGTCGACGGCACTTTGATTTCGGTCGGCAATTATGCCCCTTCGCCGAATTCGACCGCATCCTGGAGGAGCAGGAAGAAACGTTTCTTGCGCCCGGCCTGTCGCTGACCCGCGACATCTACAGGACCGCCGGCGGCAAGGGCATGAAGGTTCTGCTCGACGGCCATGGAGGCGACGAGGTGGTTTCGCAGGGCCACGGCCATCTGCACGAACTCGCCTATGCCGGCAAATGGATGGAGCTGTGGCGCGAGCTGCGCAGCGCCTCCAACACCTATGGCGATGGCATGCTCGGCCTCTACTACCAGTTCCTTACCCTTTACGGGCCGGCCTGGCGCATCGCGAGAATCAAGCGGTTCGCGAACCGCGTGCTTGGCAAATTGCGGCGCCATCCCACTGGGCGGCCGGCGACGAGCTGGCGCGCCCTGATCAATCCGGACCTGGCGATGCGTACCGACCTCGTCGAACGGTTCCGCAGGGCCGGCTACATGTCGCCCGCGGTCAGCGCCAGCGAGACCTTGACCCATCGCTGGCTGCTGTCGAACGGCATGGTGCCGCACGCCTTCGAGGTACTCGACAAGGCGGCGGCGAATTTCGGCGTCGAGCCGCGCTACCCCTTCTGGGACAAGCCTCTGGTCGAGTTCTGCCTGGCACTGCCCGGCGCGGAAAAGCTGAACCAGGGCTTTGGCCGCTCGGTGTTGCGCCGTGCCATGGAAGGAATTTTGCCCCCGGCGGTGCAGTGGCGGCGCGACAAGATCGATTTCACCTCCAATTTGGTCAAAGGCATGCTGGGCAACCACCGCGATCTCCTGGACAAGGTGCTGGTGAAAGATGCGGCGCGGATTGCCCCTTACGTCAACCTGCCTGAGGTGACCGCCGCCTATGGCCGCATTTCCAGCCAACCCGAGGCCGCGACCTTGCCCGATGTCCAGTATGTATGGCGTTCGATTTCGCTATCGTTGTGGCTGCGGCAGGTGCAACAGCGCGGGAGCCACTGATGATGCCGGCCAACATGCCACTCACCACCGATTCGATCCGCGATGCCGGCCATCCCAAGGCTCGCGCGCAACGCTTCTACAGGGCTTATGGCCTGACGATCGGTTCGCAGGTCGAATTGCCCGAGCTGGAGCCGAGCGCGCCGGCGGCGGTCGATGTGGTGATTACAGTCGGCCCGATCGACTTGCCAAAACCCTCGCCCGAGACCGGAACTGCTTTCCGCTTCGAGGCGCGGCAGCAATATCTGGCATGGCAGACGGTCGGCGCATTCCTGATTACCGATGCCTGCCGCATCGAGGTGGAGCCGGCGCCTGATGTCGACGATGCACTGCTGGCGTTTCCGCTGCTCGGTCCGGTCATGGCACTGCTCCTGCACCAGCGCGGCCTGCTCATCCTGCACGCCAGCGCCATTGCCGTCGGCGTCAAAAGCGCTGTTTTCATGGGCGACAAGGGCGCCGGGAAATCGACGACGGCGAGCGCGATGATCCGCGCCGGCCATCGCTTGCTGACCGACGATGTCGTGGCGCTCGATCTCACGGACCGGCCGATGATCGTTCCGGGTTTTCCGCAGTTGAAGCTCGCCGCTGATGCCGCCGCCGCGTTTCCCATCCGCCAGGCAGAAATACGCCCGCAGGTGCATGCGGCGATCCACAAGATGCAGCATCGCCTGCACGCCGGATTTGCGGCAGACGCGGTGCCGGCGACCCGGATCTATATCCTCGAGCGCAGCGACAAGGCAGCGATCACGCCGCTGCCAGGCATCGGCGCCCTGCCGGCAATCATCAAATTTTCCTATGTGACGCGTTTCGGCCGTCCAGCCCTGGTCGGCGATTTTGCCACGACACATCTTCGCCAATGCGCCGCCCTGGCCAGCCAGATCGGCGTCTGTCGCCTCGAAGTGCCCACCGGGCTCGACCGTATCGGCGAAGCCGTCGCCCTGATCGAAAACGATCTGGCGGCCGACAAAGGGCCGCGGTGACTGACATGTCCGCATCGCAGATCCTGCGCTTTTCGTTTTACCGCGATGTCGCCGGCTTCGGCGCCGCCATGGCCCGGATCGGCGGGCGCAGGACCTTCACGGCATTGCTGTTCCTGATCCTGGGAAGCCTGACCGAAGGCATCTCGATCCTGCTTCTGGTGCCGCTGCTGCATCTGGTCGGGCGACCCGAGCAGAATTTCGCGGTCAGGTTGCCTGACCGCGACTGGGTGCGCTGGCTGGCTCCGGACGGAACGCTGCAATTGACCACGGTGCTTTGCCTGCTGGTCGGGCTTGTCGCGCTGCAGGCAGCGTTCAACCGCTATAAATCCGTCTACATGGCGCGACTGCTGCTCGACTTCATCAATCGCCTGCGCATGAACCTGTTCGAGAGCATCGGCAAGGCGCGGTGGGGGATATTCGCGCGCATGCGCAGCTCCGATCTCGACCATGCGCTGACCGGCGATATCGACCGCGTGCAGTCGGCGGCGTTCTCGCTGCTGATGCTGGTGCAGATCGCCGTGCTTCTGGCGGGTTATCTCGTTGTCTCGCTGTTCATTTCGCCAGTGATGACGGCGTTTGCCATTGTCGTCGGCATCGTCACCTTCCTGGCACTGCAGCCGTTTCGGGCACGAGCCAGCGCCTTCGGCCGGGTCTTGACCAGCAATCGCCAGGAGCAGTACCGAACGGTCTCGGAGTTCCTCGGCGGCATCAAGGTGGCCAAGAGCCTGAATGTCGAGGCGACCTATTACGCGCAGCTTCGCGCGACGCTGGAGAAGATGAAGGCCGACAACATCAACTATGTGCGCAACAGCACCATCGGCACCGCGCTGTTCCAGGTCGCCAGCGTCATTGGTCTGAGCCTGTTCATCTATGTCGCCCTGGTCCGCTTCAACCTCTCACTGGCCGAGATCGTAGTCTTGCTTCTGGTGTTCATGCGCATCGCGCCGCGTTTCATGGACATGCAGATGCAGGCGCAGCAGGTGCTGATCAATCTGCCGGCCTATGCCTCGATGCGCGACATGCAGGCGCGTTTCGATGCCGAAAGCGAGCCGGCAAACCTCGAATCGGATGCCAAGCTGTCGCTCGATGTCGGGCTCAACATCCGCAACGTCTCCTTTGCCTATGAGGCCGGCGGCAAGCCGGTGGTGAGCGATGTGACGTTTGGCCTTCCCGCCGGCAAGGTAACGGCGCTGATCGGTCCGTCAGGCTCGGGCAAGAGCACGCTTGCCGACATGCTGCTTGGCCTGCTCGAACCGAGCGAGGGCAAAATCCTGGCCGATGGCGTCGAGATCGGCGCCGCCAACCGCCGGCGCTGGCGCGACCAGGTGGCGTATGTGCCGCAAGACGTGTTCCTGCTGCACGATACGATCGCCGCCAATCTGCGCCTTGCCGCGCCGCAAGCCAGTGACGCGGAGCTGTGGACTGCACTGCGCGCTGCGCATGGCGCCGACTTCGTCGAGCGGCTGGAGTTGCGGCTCGACACGGTGGTCGGCGACCGCGGCGTCCGGCTCTCGGGCGGCGAACGCCAGCGCATCGCGCTGGCGCGCGCGCTGCTGCGCAAACCTTCGCTGCTCATTCTCGACGAGGCGACCAGCGCGCTCGACTGGCAGAACCAGTCCCTGATCGCCAAATCGATCGACGGCTTGCGCGGATCGATGACGATCCTGACCATTGCGCACAGGCCATCGATGATCGCCTTCGCCGACTGGGTGGTTGCAGTCGAAAACGGACGAATCGTCGAAGTGGGGCAATATCAGAGGTTGAAAGCGAAGGCCGGCAGCCGCCTGTCGAAAATGCTTTCAGGCGAGCAATCGGAACCCGAGCCGGCCGAAGCAGGCTGAGTCCGGCTGCAAGATGATCCGAGGCCGACCTTGCGGCTTCAGACTGTTCAATGCACGCTGCGCCTCGCCGAGAGCTTCTCGCCTTCAACCGCCTTGTCGGCGCCGAGGCTTCTTTCGGCGTCGCGAGCCCTGTCGGCCGATGTCGGCGCGCTCCTGGCGATCATCACATACACCAGCAGGAAATAACCGATTTGGATGAGGACAGCGCAGCCGATGACGCGAAGCACCGTTGTGGTGACCGTCGCGCCGTCGACATAGGACCACGCGACCACGATCGCGAGGGCGAAAACCATTCCAATGACGAATTTTGGTAATGACATGTTCGGCGGCCCGTCAACCGGCCCGAGCATGCAAAAGCGATGACTTACCCACCCGAGTATCTCCCCATTCGCCATGCGAGCTTATTTAGCTGCTCTTTTTCGGCCGGTTGCTTCCGGCCTTCCCAACCCATCCAGACTCTATCAGGAATAATTTGCGACTCTATTAAGGCGCGAAACTGACGGCAAGGGCAACCAGCAATAATTTTCGGCTTGGCGGCGGCTTGGACTCCGCCATGCTGCGATGCACACGCAGGGGTGGTGGCCTAACTCGTCATGCGCTTTATACTACAGTAGAATCTGCAATGTTGATTAGTATTTTACTTGATTAATTTAGCAAAGCCAGTGATTCGAAAATCAGTTAAAGCCGTTCCCTCTGCGGCAAAGGACGATTTGCCCAAAACCCGCCGAAAAAAGGCATTACATTTCCTACGGTTGCTAATTATTCGTCACAAACCCGCCATAAAGGGCAAAATTTGGGCAAGGAGGGTTTATTATTTAGTCAATTCCTGACGTGACTATTTCAGCCATATGGGAAATTGTGTGTTGCGCTGCAGCATTTTTTTGGTATCGTGGCATAAACCATCCGTTCAACGTATGGAGCTTTTGCATGAGGGACGTTGCCAAGTCGGCCAATGCGGCATTTTCGCATGTCGGCGTAGATTTTCCGCCACCCATCGGCGGGCTGCTGAAGCGCAGTTTCGATATTTTCGGTTCACTTGTCGGCCTGGTGGCGCTTAGCCCGCTGTTCCTGATGGTGGCCCTTCTGGTCAAGCTTTCCGACGGCGGCTCGATCTTCTACGGCCACAAGCGCATCGGACGCGGTGGGCGGATTTTCCCCTGCCTCAAGTTCCGCACCATGGTCGAAGACGGCGAACGTGTGCTGGCCGCCTATCTCGCGGCCAATCCGGAAGCCAACGCCGAATGGATCGCGACCCGCAAGCTGAAGAACGATCCGCGCGTCACCCGCGTCGGCGCCGTTCTGCGCAAGCTCAGCCTCGACGAGCTGCCGCAGATCATCAACATCCTGCAGGGCGACATGAGCCTTGTCGGGCCTCGCCCGGTGGTGCGCGACGAGCTTGAGATCTACGGCAGCGCCGCGGTCTATTATTTGAAGTCGCGGCCGGGCCTGACCGGGCTCTGGCAGGTCAGCGGACGCAACGATGTCTCCTATGACAGTCGCGTCGCGTTCGACCGTCACTATGTCGAGAACTGGTCGCTGTTCGAAGACGTTCGCATCATCCTCAAGACCGTGCCCGCGGTGTGGATGTCGCGCGGTTCCTACTGACCGACCGCAACTGGTCAGCAATCGGGCCGGCACGGCCCGAAGCCAATCCGGTCCAAAGCTATTCGGCGATGGGCCGGTCTCGCATTGCAGCCATAGTGTTCTGCCAGGTTCCGAAGGAGGCACTCGGCAGCAGGCCTATCGGGCGGATGGGGCCAAAACGGATCGGAAACGTCAGTTGAAAACAGACATATCAGCGTATTTTCGCCTTGCCGGCCCGATGCGGCCGGCACGGCTCGTCGCCACGTGCCTCGCTCTGTCGCTCGCGGTTCCGGCCATGGCCGACGAGTACCGGCTCGGCTCGCAAGACAAGCTCAACATCCGCGTCGCCGAGTGGCAGACGGTGGAAGGCACGTTCCGTGACTGGTCGGCGGTAAACGGCGAATATTCGGTCGGTCCAGCCGGCAATTTGTCGGTGCCGTTCGTCGGCGAACTGCCGGCCGCCGGCAAGACCACGTCAGAGGTTGCGGCCGCGATCAGCGTCGCCCTGCAGCGCAAGCTTGCCTTGTCGGACAAGCCGGAAGCCTCGGTGGAAATGGTGCAGTTCCGGCCGTTCTACATCTCGGGCGAGATCCAGACGCCTGGCCAGTTTCCCTATGTGCCGGAGCTGACCGTGCTCAAGGCGATCAGCATCGCCGGCGGCATCCGGCGCAACGCCGATTTGGGCACCCAGCTCGGCAAGGACCTGATCACCGCCAAGGGCAATTTCGACATTTATGACGACCAGCGCGTGCGGTTGATCGTCAAGCGTGCCCGCATCGATGCCGATCTCGCCGGCAAGGAGAGTTTCGAGGCGCCTAAGGAAGTCGAGGGCGACCCGCGCCTGGCGACAATCGTCTCCGACGAAATGCAGATCCTGATCTCCGACCAGAAAGCGTTGAAGCTGAAGCTGCAGGCGCTTGACGATCTGAAAGGGGTCCTGCAGTCCGAAATCGAGGCGCTGCAGAAAAAGATCGTCAACCAGCAAAAGCAGGTCGACCTGGCGCAGCAGCAGGCGGACAGTATCGGTCCGCTGGCGCAAAAGGGCCTGGTCGCCAACGCACGCCTGCTTTCCTCGCAACAGTCGGTCACCGATCTGCAGGGCAAGATCCTGGACTATGAGACGGCGATCCTCACCGCCAAGCAGTCGGTCAGCAAGGCGACGCAGGATGCCATCGATGCCCAGAACACGTTGAACTCGAGACTTGCCGCCGACCGGCAGCAGGTCGAAGCAGACCTCAACGAAGCCGCACTCAGGGTCAACATGCAACAGGGCCTGATGGCCCAGGCATCGGACCCGGCCACGACCGCCGCCATCACAAACAACAATGAAGAGCCGGCGCTCATCTATTCGCTGGTGCGCGTGACGGACGGCAAGACCAGCGAGATCGACGCCAAGGAAGATACGCCGGTGCTGCCGGGCGACGTCATCAAGGTGAAGCTGGCGCCGACGGCCAGCCAGTAACCTGTTTGTTTGGAGCAATTCCGGACGGAAAACCGTTTCCCACTTTTCCCGGAATTGCTCTAGCGCTCGGGCTCGCTCGGCGAGGCCCGCGCGATGGAGGCGGGAGGAACCAGTTCGGCTCGTTCGCGCCAGGGTGCGGGCGGGAACTTCCGTTTTTCGACCGCTTGAAGGCATTCCATGCAGCCCGCCGCACCGCGCCACGTCTACCTCAATCTCGATGCCATCCGCGGCGTCGCGGCGATCAGCGTCATGCTCTACCACTTCTCGCCGTTCCTGGCCGCCGGCAAGGTGCTGCCGTCGAGCTATTTGGCCGTCGACCTGTTCTTCCTGCTCAGCGGCTTCGTCATCGCGCATGCCTATGACCGCAAGATCGAAAACGGCATGGGCGTCGGCACCTTCGTAGCGATCCGCCTGATACGCCTCTACCCGCTCTACCTCGCCGGCACGCTGCTCGGTTTCTTCTATCTCGTCGTCAAGAACCGGCTGATTCCGGCGGAATACATGCCGATCTCCGAGATCGGCACCATGCTGACGACCGGCATGTTCTTCATCCCGCTGGTCAGCGATGCCTATCACACGATCTTTCCGCTCAACCCCGCGTCGTGGTCGCTGTTCTTCGAGCTGATCGTCAACATAGCCTATGTCGCCGTCTTCTTCCTGCTGACGAAACGCGTGCTGAGCACGCTCATTGCCGTCAGTCTGGTGTTGCTGGTGGTCGTCTCTATCATCGCCGGCACCCTCGACTTCGGCATGACCGGATCGACCATCATCAGCGGCCTGCCGCGCGTCTGTTTCTCGTTCTTCCTGGGCGTGCTGCTTTGCCGGTCCATGACACGCTATCAAAGCGGGCTCGGCTTTCTGCGGCGCGGCTGGTGGATAGAGGCCGCGATCGCACTGACGCTCGTCGTCTTTGCCATCGCGCCGGCCGGCGGCGCGCGCGTCGCCTACGATCTCGCCTGCGTGGTCTTTGTTTTCCCGGCGCTGGTCGTGGTCGGCACTATTGCGCCGACGGCGCCGCGCCTGTCAGGCCTCTATGGCTGGCTGGGGCGGATTTCCTACCCAATCTACATCATCCACACGCCGCTGCTGATGATCATCGCCGGGGCGGGCAAGGCCGCAGCGATCGACCCGTTCGCGCATCATCCCTGGTTCGGCATCGTCATGGCGGTTTCCGTCATCGTCATCGCCGACATCGCCACGCGCCTCTATGACGAGCCGTTGCGCCGCTTCCTGCAGCGGCTGATGCTGCGCAAGCGCGCCGTCGCCTGAGATAAGCAAGTCAGACGCGCGCCGGCATGCGGCCGTTGGCGATGTTCTCGTCCGGCACCGGAACATAGGCCCGCCTTGCCCTGGCGAGCGGCACCGGGCGCAGCTTGAACAGGCCGTAATAGACGATGAACGAGGCCATGAAATAGGGGCCGAGGATCTCGACCTCGAAGAAGGAGCGGATCAGCATCATGCCGACCGCGCCGGCGAGCACCACCGAATCGGCGCTCCAGTCACCGAACACCACCTTCGAAACATGGCCCCAGAAGGAGCGCAGGATGATCAGCGCCAGCATCGTCACGCCGATGAAGCCGAGCTCGACCAGCGTCTCGATATAGGTGTTGTGGAAATGGAAGCCGGTGCGGGTGGAGATGTAGAACTCGGCCCAGAGCCGTTCCGGATCGGCAAAACCCTGGATCCAGTAGGCGGCATAGCCATAACCGAGCACCGGACGCTGCTGCGCGGCGGCCCAGCCCTGTTCCCAGAGATAGGTGCGGCCGGTCAGCGTCGAATCCTTGCCGAAGATGCCGAGCACGACATCGAGCAGGCCAAGGTTCAGCGCAGCCATCACACCGCCGACCAGCGCGGTAGCGCCGACGACGAACAGCACGCGGCGGTAGCGGCGTGACAGAACCTTGCTCATGGCAAGCAAGGCAACGACACCGATCACCGCCGGAAGCGAAGCGACCGACGTCGCCGAGTGGGCGATCGCCAGCATATAGACCGACAGCAGGATGATCGGCGCGGTCCAGACGAAGCTCATCCAGTTGCGCCGGTAGAAGGCCAGAAAAGCGAAGCAGAAGAAGATGCCGAGCGAGGCGAAGAAGCCGATCTGGTTCTTGGAGCCGAAGGCGCCGACGAAATTGGTGGTGCCGTCGATAGTGTCGAGCGCATAGGCGCCAACCTTCAGCGAATACAGCAGCACGATGAAGATGCCGATCAGCGAGCCCAGCACCAGCGTGCGCGTGCTGATGGTGCGCGCCGCGATGTAGGCGCACAGCATGTGGGAGAAATATTGCAGCCCCGCCCGCGCGCTGGTGCCGGCCGCTTGCGACCAGAACAGCGACAGGCAGACATAGGCCGCAAACAGCAGCGGCAGCCAGGCGCTGGAGAGATCGCGGGCGAAACGCCGGTAATCGACGAACAGCAGCGGCAGCCATACCAGATAGTAGGCGAGGATCAGGATCTGGCCGAAATTGGTGGAGTAGGCGAAGGCAAAGACCGACACCGCAACGGCGAAGGCGGCATAGGCCTTGTTGTTGTCCGCATCGATCAGAATGGATTTCGGGATCTTCATATCCGTACCGGATTTCTCATGCTGCCGCCTTTCGGCTGGGCTGAAGCGCCCATGGTCGGCTTTTCTGCGTCAGGTCCGCCCTTTGCATGCGCGATCGCCGGAACCTGCCCTTGCCGGACCCCGATCAGCGGGCACCATTGTGCAGTGCACAATATAACCTCTATCGCCTGTCACTCAATGGTAAATTTGCCGCAGCAGGGCCAAAACGACCATGCAACCGACAAATGGCGTTAATGCGGCTCGCTCGTTCGAAAATTCAATCTGTGGCCGCTACCACAGCGCTCCGCCGGTGACCTGGATGTTTTCCATGGTGATGCCCTTGGCCAGATCCGAGCACAGGAATACTGCTAGAGCCGCGATTTCCTGCGGCTGCAGCATGCGCTGCTGGGGATTGCCCTTGGCGATCTCGGCCATGGCTTCCTCGGCGGTTCTGCCCTTGCCCTCACGCTCGACGACCTGCGCCACGTTGCGGCGCATCAGTTCGGTCTCGACCCAGGTCGGGCTGATCATGACGCAAGTGACACCGTGCGCGGCGCCTTCCAGCGCCACGCAGCGGGTAAAGCCGAGCAGCCCGGCCTTCGAGGCGCAGTAGGCCGGGTTGTCCTTCCAGCCGACTGAAGCCGCTGTCGAGCCGATGTTGACGATACGGCCCCAGCCGCGCTCGATCATGCCGGGCAGCACAGCTCGGGTGACGCGGAACGCTCCGCTGAGATTGGTGTCGACGATCTTGTCCCACAGTGCGTCGGAATGGCCGCAGACCGGCTGTTCGGCGGTGGTGCCCGCGGCATTGACCAGTATGTCTCCCGGGCCGATGGCGGCTTGTGCGTCAGCCGCAAACCGGTTGGTCACCTCGCTATCGCGGACATCGAGGTGGGCGGCATAAACCCTGGTGCCGTGTGCCGACAGGGCCAACCGCACGCGCTCGATTTCATCGGCGCCGGGATAGTAGGCGGCGTCGGTTCTGTCGGCGCCGGCGGGGGCGATGTAGGAGCCGACCGCTACATTTGCGCCGGCCTGCGCCAACGCCGTCGCAATGGCGAAGCCCATGCCGGAAAACCCGCCGGTGACGATCGCGCTGCGGCCGGAAAGGTCTGTCATGGGCAGTGAATCTCCGATGCCGACGTTTGATGCCATAGTCTTAGACCCAGCCCGGTGACGAGCGCTACCTTGCCTGCAGCGCTGGTCACCACGTCGCTAAAGCAGTTTGCCCAGCCACTCGCGATAGAAGCCTTCGAGATCGGGTTCGAAGTCGTGCACGATGGGGTAGCCGGGAGCCGCCGCCTCGACCTCATGCATGGTGCCGCATTGCGGGCAGATGAATTCGCGGATTTCCATCCATTGCGGATCGGGGATATCGCTATTGGGATAGATCTCGCGCAGCGCCTCCTCGGTGTTGCGCACGTTGATCGCGGCCTTGAGCTTCCAGTTCTTGCGATAGTCGCCGAAGGAGTGGCCGCATTCGCAACGGGTGATGCGCTCGTCGCCGCTCTGGCAGATGAACAGGTGATCCGAGACCGGCAGAAGGATCGGGTCCTTCCATGCGACACGGTCCTGATAGACGGCGAGCATCTTGAAGAAGCGGTCGTCGTCCTTGTAGGCGCTCATGATGCGCTTTGTCTGCGGCCAGGGCAGCTTGCCGGCTGAGAGATCGCCGAGGACTTCCTTGCTGTATGAGGTCATGGCTTTGCTCCCGGCATGAAGATCGATCTGGCGTCGACGGTCCAGAAATCGCTGAAATCCCTGGTGAAGCGCGACGATAGCTTGATCGCGCTGGCATACATTTTCTTCACCTCGGGCGCGAAGTCGGCCTTCTCGACACGGCCGCGTTCGGCAGCGATCCAGTCCGAAACCGGGATCGCCTTGGCCAGACGCTCCTTGCGCATGGCGGCACGACGTTCGACGGTGGCGTCGATATCGGCAACCGGATAACCCTCGGCGTCGTCCTTCAGCACGATGCCGAAAATCTGGACCGCCGCCTGGCGGGTGAGAAAACCGTTCTCGACATCCCAGGCGGTCTTGACCGGATCGCGCTCCAGCACGTCGCCGTAACCGCCGCCACCATTGTAGGAATGGCTGAAGATGTCCCCCGACTTGTGCGGCGAGGTGATGTAGGGGCCTTCGACCACGGCATGGTCGCCGCCGATGTTCTTCTCGTAGTCGGAGACATGCGGATCGATACCTGGGGCATGCGCGAGCGGTTCGCCTTTTGCCGCCAGTTCATGGATGTTGGAATTGCGTACCGCGCGATGCTTCTGGCAGGTCGGCGCGGGATAGCCGCCACACATGCCGCCATTGTCGAATACCCGCGAGGAGTGTTCCGAGGTGTGCAGTCGCAGGTGCGAGGTCTTGTTGATCAGCCAGGTCGAGACGAAGGAACAGCCGCCGCGATATTTGCCGGCGCCCCCTGAATTGGGGACGATCGAGCGGCCGATATAGACCAACGGCATCGATTGTTCCCAGACCTCGATGTTGCCCATGTCGGATTCCGGATTCCAGCCGACATAGGCGGTGTCGAGGCCATCGGCGATGGCGAGCGCGCCGGAGCCGGCGGCGGCGCATTCGAAATGCGCCATGCCGAACGGCGTACCGTACTGGCTTTCGCCGCCCATCTCGATCATCGGGCTGTTGACCTGGCCAACGAAGGCTTCCTCGACGAAGCCGCGCGCGACGAAGCCGCGCGACAAAAGGCGCTGGAACACGCCATAGGCCGGCAGCAGCAGCGCCCAGGATGTGGCGGTCGCCACCATCTCATTGTCGGGGTTGGTCCAGGTGCCGTGCGGCAGCTTCAGCTCGGTCGCCATCCAGGCGCCGTCATTGACCAGGCCCTCGAAATTCATGTGCTGGGTCAAGGTGACGAACATGCCGCCATCCATGCCGGCCGGCGTGCAGTTCATCGAATGGTAGCCCCAGGGCTGCGTGCCCTCGAAGTCCATGGTGATCTTGCCGTCGGTGGTGATCTCCATCTCGATCGGGATGTTGTAGAGCCAGTCGGGATCGCCAAGCAGCTGGAAGCCGGGCTTGCCCGCCGTGACATGGCCGTAGAAGGTGTGGCCGCGATAGATGCCGGGCACGGTGAGCTGGCGGGTGCGGGCGAGCTGGGCACGACGACCCTCCTCGATGAACTCCTTCGATACCTTCATCCAGTAGTCGAGGCCGATCTCCGAAATCAGCTGCTTGACGCTTTCGCGCATGTCGATGCAGGAGGCAACCTTGGCCTTCTCGTCGAGCACCCAGTAGATCGGCATGCGCAGATTGCGCTCGCAGCGGATGACGTAGTCGCGGCGGATCTCGTCATTCTCGCCGATCTTTTCGGCGCAGACGAACAGGCCTTCGGTGAAGCGCTCCTGCGCCAGGCAGACGTCGCCGCCGGGCGTGATGCCGCCGGCCTCCAGCTCGTGGCAGACGGCACCTGCCCAGCCGACCAGCGTGCCTTCATGGAAGATCGGCACCACGTCCATGACGTCGGGCACCTGCACGGTGCCGATGAAGGCATCGTTGTTGGCAAAGATGTCGCCTTCGCGGATCTTCGGGTTTTCCTCGTAATCGTTCTTGATCATCCACTTGATGAAGCGGCTCATCGTGTGGACGTGGACCATGATGCCGTTGGACAGCGCGATCGCATCGCCCTCGGGCGTATAGATCGCCACCACCATTTCGCCGACTTCGCGCACGCCGGGCGAGGCCGAGATGCGGCGGGCCATTTCGCGGGCCGAGACGCAATAGGCGCGCAGCTTGGTGTGCAGCGTCTCGAATTTCAGCGGGTCCTGGTTGCGTAGCGTGAGCTCGGTGATGCCGTCATAGCAGCCGGTCTCTTCCATCAGCCGTTCTGAATCGAGCAGCCGTTCGCGAAGGCGCAGGGCCGAGGCAGGTCTGTCCAACATGGCGGTGCCCTTTCAAGAATGGGTGTAGTGCAGCAGCGTCCAATCATCGACATGGACACGGTCCTGCGGATGAACAACGAGCGTGGTGGCGGGATGTTCGATGATGGCCGGACCGATCACCTCATGGCCGGGCTGCAGTAGGTCCATCTCGTAGAGATTGGCCTTGTGCCAGCGTCCCCCGATATAGGCCTCGCGCACGCCCTTGTGCGCTGCTGCCGGGGCCGACTTGCCGAGCGGGCGCTTCAAGAGCACCGGCTTGACCTTGTCGGCGGTGGCGATCAATCCGAGCTCGGTGATGGTGAAGCCGGCTTCGCCATAGCGCGAAACGCGATGGTTGACCTTGGCGTAGACCGCCTCGAACTCGTCGATGACCCTACGCATGTCGTCAGCCGAATTGACCTCGGCAAGCGGTGCCATGACCTCGACATCCTCGAGCTGGCCGGTGTAGCGCATCATCAGGAACGGCACGGTCTTGATCTTGTCTCTGATATGGCCGTCGCTGATCATCTCGTCGACCGCCGCCTTGGTGAGATCATTCCAGACGTCGGTGACCTTCTTGCCGAAAGCGAGCAGCTCGTCATCGCTTGCGCGGGCGCCGATGTCGTGCTGCGTCGAGACCGAATGCCGACGCATGAAATCGGCGGTGGTGCAGCCGAAGGCCGAGAAGGCGGCGGCAAACTGGAAGGTGATGATGTCCTTGAAGCCGATGCCCCTGGAGCAGCCGGCCAGATGCAGCGGACCCGAGCCGCCATAGGACAGCAGCGTGAATTCCGAGGGATGGATGCCCTGGCCGGAGATGACCCGGCGCAGCGCGTTGTTGGCATCGGCTTCCAGCATGTCGATCATGCCTTCGGCAGCCTCCTCGACACCGACGCCAAGGATGCTGGAGCATTTTTCCTCAAACGCTTTGCGCGCCTTCTCGACCTGCAAGACGACCTTGCCGCCGAGGAAATAATACGGGTTGAGGCGGCCTAGTATGGCGTCGCAATCGGCGATGGTGGGTTCAGTGCCGCCCTTGGCGAAGCAGATGGGGCCGGGGTCGGAACCGGCGCTTTCCGGCCCGAGCGAGACTTTCTTGGTCAGCGGGTCGACCTTGAGGATCATGCCGGCGCCGGCGCCGATCGTGTCGAGATGCAGCGTCGGCACGTTGAGCTTGAAACGGTCCATCAGCGGCTCGTTCTCGATCCGCGTCTGGCCGCGCGAAATGACGCCCATGTCGAAGGAGGTGCCGCCCATGTCCGAGCAGATCAGGGAGTCGTTACCGATGAGCTTGCCGACATAGGCCGCGCCGAGAATACCGCCGATCGGGCCGGAATCATGGTTTCGTGCAGGCGCGGATGGTTGATTGAGGTCAGGCCGCCAAAGGACAGCAGCGTCTGCACGCCGTATTTGAAGCCGTATTTTTTCGAAACGTCCTCGATACCCCTAAGCTGCTTGCGGCCGCGCGACGTCGCGTAGGCTTCGATCAGCACCGAGTTCAGCCGCGACTGTTCGCGGATGACCGGGCGGACCTCGTGGCTGGTGTAGATGAGGATGTCGGCGCCGGCTTTCAGCACCTCCTCGCGGCATATCTCGGCGATGCGCTTTTCGTGCACCGGATTGACGTGCGAGAAGATGGTCATGATGCAGATCGCCTCGACCTTGTCGGCAATCAGCTTCCTGGCCGCAATCGCGACTTCATGCTCGTAGAGCGGCAGCACGATGTCGCCGAACTGGTCGATGCGCTCGGTGACGCCATGGGTGCGACGGCGCGGCACCAGCGGATCGGGATGATGGTGGGTCACCGCATGCAGCCGGTCGGCATAGGAATAGTCGGCCCAGGCCTGCAGGCCGCGGCCCATCAGGATCATGTCTTCCAGACCCTTGGTGGTGATCAGGCCGAGTCGGCGGCCGGTGCGCGACAACAGTGTGTTGAGCATGCCGGTGCCGGAATAGAGCACGACGTTGACGCCGGAGAACAGCTGCTCCAGCGAGATGCCCCAGGCGTCGGCCGCGTCTTCGGCCGATGCGAGGAAGCCTTCGGCCTCGTTCTTGGGCGTGGTTGCCGACTTGCCGATCTTGAAGTGGCCGTCCTGGTCGACAAGGATCGTGTCGGTCATGGTGCCGCCGGCGTCGATGCCGATGACGATTGGATTGCCGACGATGGGGCTGGTGAGGTTGGGTTGGGTCACGGTCGCCTCAGGATTGCTGTAGGATGGCTCAAGCTAGATTCCTTGGGCGGCCTTGCGCCATATGCCAAAAGACACAATGTCCGCCGGACCGGGATCGCCGAGAAAAGGGCATGCGCATGGGCAATATCTGGGGGCTGCTCGCCAGGGCGATTGCCGCCACCGGTACGGACAGGCATGTCGACTGCCTGATTGACCTGATCGGCGCCGACATCGAGCACGATCTCGTCACCGTGACCCGATATTCGGCGACGCAGACGCCGGAATTCATCAAGCACCGGCGCTTCTCCGACGAGATGGTCCGGCGCTATCTCGACAATTACTACGTCTTCGACCCGTTCTATGCCTCGTGGCGGCGTGAACGCCGGCTGGGCATCCTGCCGCTGAAGCGGCTTGCCGATGACGAGGCCAAGCGCGGCCAGTACATAGCGGGCTTCCTGGCGCAGTCGGAAATCTTCGACGAGGTCGGCATCATGCTGGCCGATGGCGGCGACTGGTGCCTCGGCATCTTCCTCGACCGCTCGACCTCCACCTTCAAGGAGAGCGAGATCGCCCTGCTGGACGAGCGGCTGCCGGTGTTCGAGGCGCTGCATGCACTCGACATTGAGGCGCGGGGGACGGAATTCTCCCGCACATCGGCGCCGACCGGCCCCGGCGCCTCGCCCCGGCAAGAGCCGACTATTCCTGCGAGCCTGTGGCCGGAGCTTTCCTTGCGCGAGCGCGAACTGGTGCAGCTGATCCTGGCGGGTCACCCGACCGCCAACATCGCCGAGCGGCTCGGCATCACCGTTGGCACGGTGAAGAACCACCGCCGCCGCATCTATGAGAAGCTCGACATCACCACCGAAAGAGAACTGTTTTTACAGTTCTTCCAGCACCGCGCGGACGGCTAGGTATCGCCCTCAGTCGTGCAACTGCCTGGAAATCGGCGGGCCGACCGTAAAGCCCGAAAAGGTGACTTCGAAACCCTCGCGCTGCGGCGAGCAGCACATCATGCCGACATCGACGGATTTCGAGACCGGGAAATAGGCCAGCCGCACCGGCTTCCAGTGACTATCGGTGGAGTCCAGATACTGGACGCGGATCGCCTCGGCGTGGCGGGTCAGGCGGATGCGGACGCCGTCGGGGCCGGCCGCGATGGCTACAAGGGACCAATCGGAGGTGTCGTTGGTGACGACGACAGAGAAATACGCCAGCCCGTCGGTGTATTCGATGCCGGCCTTGATCCAGTGCGTTTCGCTCAGCCGCAGCATCAGCCCGGCCTGGTCGTAGAGCACCTTGTAGTCGCCCTTGACGGTGACTTCGGCGCTGAAGTCACCCTCGACCGGCCGATACAGGAAATGGCCATTGTCACGCCAGAAACCGTAAAAGGTTTCGCGCCAGAAGTCGGTTTCCTTGCCGGTGCGCACATGCACCGTGTCGTCGCCGACAACATGATGCGTCGGTGGGTTGAGCCAGGTCAGGTCCTCTTTCGCCGCCGTCATCGGTTCCCCCGCGATCAGCCGGCAAATGTATAGGCTGTCTTTACCGTGGTGTAGAACTCCGCGGCATAGCGGCCCTGCTCGCGCGGGCCGTAGCTCGATCCCTTGCGACCACCGAACGGGACGTGGAAATCGACGCCCGCCGTCGGCAGATTGACCATCACCATGCCGGCTTCGGAGTTGCGCCGGAAATGCGTGGCATGCTTGAGGCTCGAGGTGCAGATGCCGGACGTCAGGCCGAAGGGCGTGTCGTTGGCAACCGCCAGCGCCTCGTCATAATCCTTGACACGGATGACATTGGCGACCGGCCCGAAGATTTCTTCGCGCGAAATGCGCATGGCGTTGGTGCTCTCGGTGAACAGTGCCGGCCTGAGGTAGAAGCCGGGCGTTTCGCGATCGAGCCGCTCGCCGCCGAAAGCGAGGTTGGCGCCTTCCTTGCTGCCGATGGCGATGTAGTCCTCGTCCTGCTTGAGCTGGCTCGCATCGACGACCGGTCCTATCTGGGTCTTGGTGTCGAGCGCATCGCCGATGACGAGCTTTTCCAGGCGCTCCTTGAGCGCGGCGACGAAGCGGTCGTGAATGCCCTCGGTCACCACCAGGCGAGAAGAGGCCGTGCAACGCTGGCCGGTCGAGAAATAGGCGCCGTTGATGGCGCATTCGACCGCCGTGGCGAGGTCGGCGTCATCAAGCACGACCATCGGGTTCTTGCCGCCCATTTCGAGCTGGAACTTGCGCATATGCTCGACGCTTGCGGCGGCGACGCGTTTGCCGGTGCCGACCGAGCCGGTGAAGGTGATGGCGTTGAGGTCGGGGCTGTCAAGCATGGCCTGGCCGACCACCGAGCCCTTGCCCATGACCAAATTGAGCACGCCTTTCGGCAGGCCGGCGCGGTGCAGGATGTCGACGATGGTCCAGGCGCTCTCCGGCACCAATTCGGCCGGCTTGAAGACGATGGTGTTGCCGTGGGCCAACGCCGGCGCGATCTTCCAGGTGGGGATGGCGATCGGGAAATTCCACGGGGTGATGATGCCTACCACGCCGACGGCTTCGCGGGTGATCTCGACGCCGACGCCCGGGCGCACGCTGGGCACCAATTCACCCGACAGGCGCAGCGTCTCGCCGGCGAAGAAGTCGAAGATCTGGGCGGCGCGGATGGTCTCGCCAATGCCCTCGGCCAGCGTCTTGCCCTCTTCGCGCGACAGCGCGCGGCCGATCTCGTCCTTGCGCGCCATGATCTCGTCCGACGCCTTTTTCAGCACGGCGTGGCGCACCAGCGGCGCCGAACGCGACCAGGCCGGGAAGGCGGCTTTGGCCGCCGCGATGGCCTGCTTTGCCTGCTCGGCGCCGGCCGAGGCATATTCGCCAACGACATCGCCCGTGTTCGAGGGATTGATGTTGCGCGAGCCGGCCTCGCCCACCCACTCGCCATCGATCAGATTTTTACGAAACAGGCTCATGTCGCGGTTTCCTTGTATTGGTTCGCTGGGGGTGCCGTATGCCTGAATCATTTATCAGACAAATGACGACACTGTGAGGGCTGAAATCTAGCTGCGGACTGGATAGCCGATGGCGCGCGGCTATGAAAGCCGCGACCTCAAGATGGACAATATGAAGCGGCCCTGTCAGGTCGGAAAAGTCCAGAACAGGCAAGCCAGCGTCGCCGCGGCGAAGATGACGAAGAACAAGCTCCTGAGCAGGATGTTGCGGCGCAGCTCGTTCATGGTGAAATGGCTGCCAACGATGGCCGCGGCGAACAGGAAACGCCAGTTCAGGAGCGCCCACAGCACGCTGCTCTGGCCGAAAGCCCAGCGGGCGACGAGACAGCCGACAATTGTGGCGAACAGGGCAATCACCGCCCAGAACAGCGCATCCGCAGCATGGGTCAAGACGATGCCGGCGGCGCGGATCGGCAGGATCATCATCAGCATGGCGCCGAAAAAATAGACGGCGGCGAGTGGCAGGAACGACCCGGCATCGGCGATGCCGTCCAGCCGCCTCACCCCGATCGCGCCATAGGGATAGCCGTGCCTGGCGACCGCCAGGCTGAGCGCCATGAGCAATGCGGTGAGCACCGCGACCAATGCGAATGTAATGAGGGCCTTGCTCATGCCGTTCCTTGCTTTGAGGCCCTGTCAGAGCCGAATCACGAGGAACGATTTTAGCGCACGGTCCGCGATTGCGCGTCAGCTTTGCTGAGCGTTCCGCTCTTCACCGGTCGCTGTTTTCGAAGGCCCCATGCCTTGCGCGATCAGATTGGTTGCCATGACAAGCGAAACGATGGCTGCGGAGTTGAAGATCACCACCCACCATTTGCCGCCGGTCAGGAAGCCGTAGCCGTCGGCGACCGCCAGTCCCCAATCGGCTGAGGGAGGCTGGATGCCGAGGCCGAGGAAGCTCAGCGTGGCGATCGAAAAGAAGGCGTAGCCAAGCCTTGTGACCAGCTCGATGAGGATGGTTTCCCTGACATTAGGCAGGATCTCGAGGAACATGATGGAAAGAGCGCTCTCGCCGCCGAGACGAGCGGCGCTGACATAGTCGCGTTCGCGCTGCTCGCGCACGGCGGCACGCACCGTCCGTGCCACCAGCGGGGCATAGGCGATGCCGATCACAAGGATGACGGTGAGGTTCGATGGCCCAAGCGCGACCAGCGCCATGGTGACGAGGACGATGAAGGGAAAGGCCATCAGCGTGTCGAGCAGCCTGGCGCCGATGGCGTCGATCAGCCCGTCGAAATAGCCGAGCACGAGGCCAAGCACGCTGCCGGCGGCAACGCCGAGCAGTGTTGCTGCCGGCGCGACCAGCAGGATGTCACGCGAGCCGACGACGATGCGCGACAGCACGTCGCGGCCAAGTTGGTCGGTGCCGAACCAGTGCGCGGCATCAGGCGGCGCCAGCATGACGAGGAAATCCTCGGCATAGGGATCGTAGGGCACAAACAGGCTGCCTAACACGGCGCAGCCGACCCAGAACAGCAGGATCAGCGATCCAACGATCACCGAGGGCGGCAGCTGCGAAACAGTCTCGCGGATGCGACTTGCTGCCCGCCAGCCCAGCGTACGGCGCTCCGGCAATTCCATCAGTTCCATCATGGCGAAACACGGCGGCGCTGCCGCGGATCGAGCAAGGCATTCACGAGATCGCCTGCCGCGGCCGACAGCACGAAGATGGTCGCCATGACCAGCACGCCGGCTTCGAGCATCGGGAAGTCACGCGACTTGGCGGCGTTGAGCACCAGATTGCCGAGACCCTGTATGCCGAACAGCGCTTCGATCACCACCAGCCCGCCAAGCATGTAACCGGTCTGCGTCGCCAGCACGGCGATGGTCGGCGTCAGCGCATTACGCAGCACGTGCCGGATGAGGATTTCGCGACGCTCAAGGCCTTTCAGGACGGCGGTGCGCGTATAGTCGGCGGCCAGCGCCTCGATCACACCGGCCCGCGTCATGCGGGCGATGTAGCCGGCAAGGTTCAGCACCAGCGGCAGCGCCGGCAGGATCAGATAATAGCCACTGACCCACAGCCCGGCGCCATCGGGAGCAGCGCCGGTGATCGGGAACCAGTTCAGCCACAGGCCGAAGACGATGAGCAACAGCAGGCCGGAGACGAAGTCCGGGACGATGCCGAAGGACACGCCGGCGAGTACGATCAGGCGGTCGACAAAGCGGCCCTGGTTGAGACCGGCGACGATGCCGGCGCCGATGCCCAGCGGCAACAGAAAGACGAGGATAATTCCGGCAAGGGCCGCCGAGCGCTTGAGGCTTTCCAGAACGAAGGGCGCCACCGGCAAACGCAACGACAGGGAGGTGCCGAAGTCGCCTGACAGCACGCTGCTGAACCAGTGCCAGTATTGCACGAGCACCGGCTGGTCGGCGCCGAGCTGCCTGTTCAGCGCCGCGACGGCCTCGGCATCGGCGAACGGCCCGAGCATGAGGCGGGCGACATCGCCGGGCAGAACCTGCCCGGCGAAGAACACCAGCATGCTGACCAGCCACAGCGTGAGCAGAAGCGAGGCTGCCCGCACCGACACAGTGCGGCCGGTCAGCATCGGATTCCGGTGCCCGGAGTGGCTGGACGTCTCGCAATCATGCCTGGGCGAACGTCACGCGATCGAGCAGCAGATGCGAGATTGCCGTGAAGCGGACGCCCTCGACCTTCGACGAGACGATGCGGCTGTATTGCGAGAAGTAGCTGATGATCAGCGGCGTCTCGTCCAGCAGCAAGGTCTGGATCTTGCCCGCGGCAAGGCGTTGCGCCTGAAGGTCGCGGGCCTTGCCGTATTCGAGCAGCAGCCCGTCATAGGCCGGGTTGTTGAAATGCGCGGCGTTCCAGGCGCCCGAACTCTTCAGCGTCGCGTTGAGGAAGATGTCGGGCGTGCCGCGATGGCCAAAATCGGTAATGCCGAGATTGGAATCGAGCCATGGCGACGAGCCGAACTTCGCCGAGCCATAATAGGCGTCCTGCGGCAGCACGTTGAGCTTGATGTCGATGCCGGCCTTCTTGGCAAAATTCTGGATCAGCACGGCATAATCGGGAATGTCATAGGCGCGCTCGGTGGTCAGCGTCACCGGGAAGCCGTTCGGCACGCCGGCCTCGCCAAGCAGGCGCTTGGCCTCGGCGATGTCCTGCTTGCGCTGCGGTACCGACGGATCGGCCGAGGGGAAGATCGGCGCGAACGGGGTGTCGTTGCCGATGATGGCGCGGCCCTTGAGCAAGCCCTTGACCACCGCCTCGCGGTCGATGGTGAGCGCCAAGGCGCGGCGGATGCGCTTGTCGGTGAACGGCGCCTGGTCGGTCCTCAGATGCACCTCGTCATGCGAACTTGCCTGCACGCTGAGCAGCTTGAAGTTGGGATTGCCCTCGATCGCCAATTCCAGCCGGGTCGTGCTCGGGATGACGTCGAGCTGGCCGGCCTGCAGCGCCAGCACCTGCGCCTGCTCGTCGTCGAAGAACTTGATTTCGACGCGGTCGGGCAGCGCCTTGTCGCCCCAATAGTCAGGGTTGCGCACGAAGCTGGCGCCCTGCTTGGGGCGGAAGGATTCGAGCTTGAACGGGCCGGTGCCGTTGAAATTCTTCTCGAAATCGCCGGCATAGTCGGCCGGCAGGATGACGGCATTGTAGACGTCGGACGAGACATAGAAGGGGAAGTTGCTGTTGGGCCCGTCGAGATCGAAGGCGACTGTCTGGTCGTCGACGACCTTGGCGCCGCCCTTGGACAGGATGCCCTTATAGGCCGACAAAGCGGACGAACCGCTGGCCGGATCGACCAGCCGCTCGAAGCTCGCCACCACATCCTTGGCGGTGACGGTGCGGCCGTCGTGGAATTTTACGCCCGGCCGCAATTTGAAGGTCCAGCGGCTGGCGGTCTCGTCGGCCTCCCACGACAGAGCGAGCTTGGGCTGCAGACCGTCCTTGGGATCGTCGAGGATGAGATATTCGCCGACCTGGCTGATGACGCCGATGCTGGCCGGATCGGTGATGGAGACGGGATCGATCGCCTTGGTCGGCTGTCCGAGCCCAACGCGGACCGTGCCGCCGGCGCCGGCAGCGCGCGCCGTGCCGAAACCAGCAAGTCCCTGCGAGGCGGCAAAGCCGGTGAGGCCGATCAAGGCTGCGTATTTCAGCAGATCGCGGCGCTTGAGGAAGCCGGCCTGGTGCTCATCGACGGCGACGTTCCAGATGTCGCCGGACAGATTGCGAAGCGTATCGATGTCGTTGCGTTTGGTCATTTTGAAACCCCTGTCTGAAATGACTGTTGAATGGCTTAAGCGACTGGTTCGCCGTCGAGATGGATGCGGTCGACGGCTTGCGGGTAAAAGGCGATGAGGCCCCTGATCTTGGGCATTTCGGCAATGGGATCGCGGTAGCTCCAGGCGACATCGGGGCTTACCGAGCCGTCGGCGCGCCGGCCCGACCAGTAGGAGGCGATGCCCTTGTAGGGACAGCGCGTCGTGCTGTCCGAAGCGGTCAGCCGGTCGAGCCTGACATCGTCCGGGTGCAAATAGAAACGCGTCGGCAGATGCGTTTCGAACAGAAGCACCGGGCGATGGCTGTCGGCGATCAGTTCGCCGTCGAACCAGATCTGGACGTGGCTTGAACTCTGCAGCACATCGATGCGTGCGTATGGATCGCGGGCGTGGACGAAGACTTCTTCCTCCTCCTCGAACCATTGGTCGACCGCTTTCCAGGTGAAGGCGATGCGGCCGGCCAGTGGCGACAGGCTTTCATCCGGCGGCGCGACAAGCGACCAGGCCGCATTGGGAGAAGCTTTCGATCCCGTCTCCAGGTCCCAATAGGTGGTTTCGCCGCCGACTGGATGCGGCTGGCGATGCTCGGACGGCTCCAAGAGCGAGCGGTCCACCGAGGAGGCCGGGAAGAAATAGATCGGCAGAAAATGGTTGGAGCGCAGCACCAGGACGTTGCGGCTGTCGGCGATGGTGCGGCCGGCGAATTTGACCCGAATGCGCTTGGGGCTGTGCAGAACATTGATGAGCTGCGGAGCCGTGGCTTCGCGGGGCTGAAGTTTTGGCGCTGCGGTCATATCAGTTGCCCCAAGTCAGGATACGGCGCGCACATTGTCGCGCTGTTCGGCGAAGCGGTTGGCCGGCCGAGCCAGGCCGAAACGGTCACGCAGCGTCCCCGGCGCATATTCGGTGGGGAATACGCCGCGGCGCTGCAGTTCCGGCACGACCTGCTCGGCAAAATTCACCCAATCCTCCGGGAGCAGCGGGAACATCAGGTTGAAGCCGTCGGCGGCACCTGCCTCGAACCAGTCCTGCAGCTGATCGGCGATCTGGTTGGGCGTGCCGACGACGGTCGGCACCGAACCGCTGTTGGCGAGCTTGCGAGCGATCTCGCGCAGAGTGAGGTTCTGCTTCGACCATTCCTTGACGCGATTGAGCGAGGTGCGGCCGCCATTGAAGGTGCTCTCGTCCGGCAGCGGCGGCAGCGGGCCGTCCGGCGGATATACGGAGAGATCGACGCCGCTCCAGCTCGAGAGAAGGTCGATGCCGACCCGATCGGGAAGCAAGCTCTGCAGATACTCCTGCCGCTCGCGTCCCTCCGCTTCGGAAGCTGCGACGATCGGCAGGATGCCCGGCAGAATCTTGAAGCTCTCGGGCTTGCGGCCATAACGGGCGAGGCGCTCGTCGATGTCCTGCCTATATTTGGTGCCGTCTTCCTTGGTGCTGTAGATGGCAAAGTGCGCATCGGCGTGCGCGGTAGCGAAATTCTTGCCGTCTTCGGACGAGCCGGCCTGGACGATCAGCGGATGGCCCTGCGGCGGGCGCGAGACATTGAGCGGTCCGCGCACCTTGAAGTGCGGACCCTTGTGGTTGATCGCATGGACCTTGTCGGGATCGGCGAAATAGCCCGATGCCTTGTCGATAAGCAGGGCTTCGTCTTCCCAGCTGTCCCACAGTGCCTTGACGATATCGAGGAATTCGGTGGCGCGCTCATAGCGAAAGGCGTGCTCGATATTGCCGTCGCGGCCGAAATTGCGGGCCTCCTCGTCCATGGCCGACGTCACCACATTCCAAGACGCCCTGCCCTTGCTGATATGGTCGAGCGAGGCAAACATGCGGGCGACATTGTAGGGCTCGCTGTAGGAGCTCGAGGCGGTGGTGATGAGGCCGATATGCCTGGTCACGCCGGCAAGCGCCGACAACAGCGTCAGCGGTTCCAGGCGGGCATTGGCGTAATGGGCTACGCCGCTCTGTACGGAATCCCAGATCGCGACATGGTCGGCGACGAAGATCGTATCGATCCTGGCGCGCTCGGCAGACTGGACGAGATCGCGGTAGAAGTCGAAGTCGAGCACTTCGCGGCCCGGCGCGCGCGGATGGCGCCACGACATGCGATGATCGCCCTGCGGATTGAAGAAAAACGCGCTGAGGATCATGTGGTCGCGTGCCATGCCGGTCTCCTTGCAGAACTGCTTCAGGCGACCGTCGCGATGCCTCGACCGGCTGCGACAATCTCTCCTGAGCGGTGAAAGGTAGATTGCGCTCCAGCTTAATTCGAGTAATTTTATAGAGATTGTGCGGCGCGAAAGCGGAAGCGATTGCCCTCGAAGACCGCGCCGAAAGAAAGTGGTTTCAGCAAGACATGTCGTCATCGGTTCTGAACGTCGAGCAGCTCACCGTCGCCTATGATGAACGCCGGGGATCGCATCCGGCCGTCAACGGCGTGTCGCTCACCATCGGCGAAGGCGAAGCGCTCGGCCTTGTCGGCGAGTCCGGCTCGGGCAAAAGCTCGGTGGCACTCGCTATTCTGCGCTATCTGCCGAATAACGCCCGGATCGCCGCGTCGGCGCTCGAGTTCCAGGGCCGCGAGATCCGCAATCTCTCCGGCGAACAGCTGCGCCGGCTAAGGGGCGATCGCATCGCGGCCGTCTACCAGCATCCGGGTGCGGCGCTCAATCCGGCCATGACGATTGGCCGGCAGATCACCGAGACGATCATGCGGCATCGCCCGGTTCGGCAGGACGAAGCACGCACCCGCGCCGCCGAGCTGCTCGGCCGCGTCAGGGTGAGCAATCCGGAGCGGGTGCTCGATCTCTATCCGCACGAATTGTCGGGCGGCATGCAGCAGCGCGCCAACATCGCGATTGCCATTGCGCTCGACCCGTCGCTGCTGGTGCTGGATGAGCCGACGACGGCGCTTGACGCCAGCGTCCAGTCCGAGATCGTCGCCATCCTGCAGGACTTGCGCCGCGATCACCAAACCAGCGTTCTGCTGATCAGCCATGACATCAACATGGTCCGCCGGGCCTGCGATCGGGTGGCCGTGATGCAGTCGGGGACGGTGGTCGAAAGCGGCATCGCCAACGATGTCTTCGAGAACCCTGTTCACGCCTACACCAAGGCGCTGATCGCCTCGATCCCGGCGCTCAACTTCACCAAGCGCGACGGCAGGCTGGCCGAGATGCACACAACCGGCCCGTCGAAGCCTGTCCGCAGCGATCAACCGGAAGCCGCACGTCCGATCGCCGTCGCCTGCAAAGGCATCAGCCACGCCTTCGGCTCCCAGGCCGTCCTGCACGATATCGACCTGGAGATAGCCCAGGGCGAGACGTTCGGGCTGATCGGCGAATCCGGCTCCGGCAAGTCGACATTGGCAAGGATCGTGACTGGCCTCCAGACGCCGGACGCTGGGTCGGTCGAGCTGTTCGGCAGCACTGTCGCGCCGCGCGTCGAGAAAAGAAGCCTGAGCGAACGGCGCGACGTGCAGATGGTGTTCCAGTCACCCGACCGCACGCTCAATCCGCGCCAGCGGATCGGCAGGATCCTCGGCCGTCCGCTGCGGCGGCTCGCCGGCTTTAGCCGCAGCGAGGTGAAGCAGCGTGTCGGCGATCTCCTGGCCTCGGTTCGTCTTGCCGCTACGACCGTCGACCAGAAGCCGAGATCGCTGTCTGGTGGCCAGCGCCAACGGGCGGCGATTGCGCGCGCCTTTGCCGGCGTGCCGAAGCTCGTGGTGTTGGACGAGCCGACCTCTGCGCTCGACGTTTCCGTGCAGGCGACCGTGCTCAATTTGCTCAACGACCTGCAGCGCGACAAGGACACCACCTATCTGTTCATCAGCCACGACCTCAGGGTGGTGCGCTATATGGCCGACAGGATCGGCGTGCTCTATCGCGGCCGGCTGGTCGAGACGGGATCATCCGAGCAGATTTTCCGTGGCCCCAACCACCCCTACACGAAGCTGCTTCTGGCCGCGTCCTCGGATGAGACGGCGCCGAGGGCTCCGGCTCAGCTCCACGTCGCGGCACACGATGCCGAGACCTCCGGATGCTCCTTTGCCGCCCGCTGTCCTGTCGCGCTGCCCGATTGCCGAAAGGCGCAACCACCCGTCAGGCAGGCCGGCGACGGTCATCTGATCGCCTGCTGGAGAGACGCAAGCAGTCTCTGATTGCGAAGCGGGCAACTGACAAGCCTTCTTTCGAGGAGATGTCCCCCGGCCGATGCGGCCGGAGGACAGGCTTGGGAGGCGCCTGACGTCGGCTGGAAATTTCCGGCGATGGTTTTGACCAGCGTCGATTTGCCGGCGCCATTGTCGCCCGTCAGGCCGAGAACCTGGCCCTCATTGATGTCGAGCGAGACATTGTCCAGCGCGCGAACGGCACCGAAATCCTTCACGATATGTTCGAGACGCGCTAGAACCGTCATCGCATCTTCCCATGCCAATTTGTAAGTTTCTGATACAAATCATCGTTTGAAACTTGGGTTCAATGGGCTTGGAGATGCTGAAGATTTATTGCAATGCGCCCAACCTTGGGTCTTTCAAACCGCCTAGAAATTCTATTAGTATGTCGAGCAAACAAATTGTGGAGAACGACGTGCTGGTGTCGACCGATCTTCGGCCGAACGAAACGCGGGCACTTGCGGCGCTGTTTCGTGCCGGCGCGTCGAGCCGGGCAGCGCTCGCACGCGATCTCGGCCTGACCCGGTCGACCACCGGCGCCCTGGTGCTGGGGCTGACGGAAGCCGGTCTGGCGCGCGAGCGGTCGGATGGAGCGGATGACGAGCAGGATAGCGAGGGTCGGGTCGGCCGTCCCGGTATCCTGGTCGAGATCGACGGCAATGGCGGCTTCTTCCTTGGCGCTTATATCGGCGTCAACTGGATCGCAGTCGTGACTGTCGACCTTGCCGGCGCGCGGCGTGCGAGCGCCTCTAGGGCATTTGCCGGCCCCGGTAGCACGCCCGAAGCCGCGGTCGACATCATCGGGGAACTCGTCGCCGAGATCCGCTCACAATTGCCTGCGGGCACGCGCCCCTACGGGCTCAATGTCGCCGTGCCCGGCTTCCCCGCCGCCGACGGGATTTCATACCATGCCACCATCCTTGGCTGGCACGGGGTCAATCTGGCGGAGCTTTTGCGCACTGCCTTTGGCGCGGACTTTCCAATCCTCTTGGAAAACGATGCCAATGCCGTGGCGGTGGCCGAGACATACCGGGCGCAGCCGGGCAAGGACCATGAGGATGCTCTGGTCATCCTGATCGAGAACGGCGTTGGCGGCGGCATCATCAATGCCGGCAGGCTGCATCGCGGCCGGCTCGGCGGCGCCGGCGAAATCGGGCATCTGCGCATCGGCGACGAAGGTTTTGTCTTCGACGCGAAGCGCCCGGGCCGACTGGAATCCTATGTCGGCAAGGATGCTTTACTGGCTCGCTATTTGCACATAAGCGGACTGCGCGCCGGCGTGGATGAGTTTGTCGCAGCGCTGGCCGGCGGCGATCCGGCAGCCGTTGCCACCGCGCGCGACTGGGCGCTCTGGTTCGGCCGCGGCCTGGCGACACTTGCCTGCACCTTGCAGCCGGAGCGCATCATCCTCTCCGGCTCCGTCAATGCTGTCTATCCCTTTGTCGCCGAGCAGGTGGAAGCTTTTTTGCTGGAGTTCCTGGCTGAAGGTTACCCCGTTCCTACGGTCGAACTGTCGCGCGTCGGGGCCGACGGTCCGGCATTGGGCGCTGCCTGTCTGCTGCATCAGGCAGCTTTGTCGGGCGATCCGCAATTTCAACTTCGCGGCCTCGCCGCGCGCTAATCAGGAGAGATTCCATGCCTCGCAAAGACGAAAAGCGGCTGCGTGTCGGCGTGCTCGGCTGCGGTCCGATTGCGCAGGCAGCGCATTTCGAATCCTGCACCAAGGCACGCAATGCCGATCTCCATGCCATCTGCGATGTCGCCGACGATCTGCGCGACAGGATGGCCGCGACCTACGCGCCCGAAAAATCCTATGCCGACTACGGCCAGATGCTGGCCGATCCCGACCTCGATGCCGTCATCATCGCGACATCGGACATTTTTCACGTCAAGGCCGCGGAACTGGCGCTCGATGCCGGCAAGCATGTGCTATGCGAAAAGCCGCTGGGCGTTTCGGTCGAGGAGGTCGAAGGCTTGCGGGCCACGCTCGACAAGAGCGGCAAGGTGCTTCAGGTCGGCCATATGAAGCGCTTCGATCCCGGCATCCAGGCGGCAAAGGCTTTCGTCGACGACGAAATGGGCGAGCGGCTGGCGTTCAAAGGCTGGTACTGCGACAGCACCCACCGCTACCCGATGACCGATGCGGTGCAACCGCTGATCATCACCAGCGCCAAGGCGCGCAAGCCTGCCGTCAATCCCAAGGCGGATCTGCGCCAATACTACATGCTGGCGCATGGCAGCCATCTCCTTGATACGGCGCGCCATCTGCACAGGCCGATCGAGGCGGTGGAGGCCCGGCTCACCGAGCGCTATGGCGCCTATTGCTGGTTCGTCACCACCATCTTCGCCGACGGCACGATCGGCCATCTCGACCTGACGGTCGCCGTGCGCATGGACTGGCACGAAGGGTTCCAGATCTACGGCCAGAACGGCAGCGTTCTCGCTAAGACGTATAACCCCTGGTACTACAAGAGCAGCGAGGTCGACATTTTCCGCGAGGCCGATGGCAGTTGGCACCGGACGCTTGGCGCGGATGGCCACTTCTATCGCCGGCAGCTCGAAGGCTTTGCCGATGTCGTGCTGAATGGCGCGCCCATGATCGGCGCCGGCATCGAGGACGGCATCGCCTCGGTCAGGGGCATGGCGGCCATCGCCCGCTCGGCCGCTGCCGGCGGCCGCGCCGTCCGTCTGGCCGATGTCGACGGGGTCGCGTGATGCAGCTTGGGATTTTCGCCAGGACCTTCGCCACCACCGGCGCCTCGCCGGTGCTGCGCGCGGTCGCGGATGCCGGCTATAGGGCGGCGCAGTTCAACATGGCGTGCCTTGGCCTGCCGCCGATGCCGGACAGCATCGAACGCGACGCGGTCCGGTCCGTCGCTGAGGCGAGCGGCGAGGCCGGCGTTTCGATCGCGGCGGTTTCGGGAACCTACAACATGATCCACCCGGATCGCACGGTTCGCATCCAGGGACTCGCCCGGCTTGAGGTACTGGCCGCGTCATGCGCCGATATGGGCACGCGACTGATCACGCTGTGCACCGGCACAAGGGATGCGCAGGATCAGTGGCGCTGGCATCCCGACAATGCAAGCGAGGCGGCGTGGAGCGATCTGCGGACGGAGATGGAAGCGGCGATCGCGATTGCCGAGCGCTTCGACATCGAGCTTGGCATCGAACCGGAACTGGCCAATGTCCTCTCCAGCGCCCGGGCCGCACGCCGCCTGCTGGACGAAATGAACAGCACGCGGCTGCGCATCGTGCTCGACCCGGCCAATCTGTTCGAAGTGGCCGACAGCGCGGAGCGTCATCGCCTCATCGACGAAGCCATCGATCTGCTGGCCGCCGAGATCGGCATGGCCCATGCCAAGGACCGCCATGCCGATGGCAGTTTTGCCGCAGCCGGAAAGGGCGTGGTCGACTTCCCGCATTTCATCGGCCGCCTGAAGGCTGCCGGGTTCGACGGCCCCTTGATCACACATGGCCTGACAGAGGCCGAGGCGCCAGGTGTCGGCGCCTTTCTGCGCACCGTACTGGAAGGAAGCGAGCGCGCGTGAAAGAGACCTTCAGCCGCGATGGCGTCGATCTTGCCTACCGGGACGTCGGCGCCGGGCTTCCCGTCATCTTTCAGCACGGCCTAGGCGGCGACGACGCGCAGGTCGCCGACGTGTTTCCCGATCTGCCGGTGACCCGGCGGGTGACGCTCGAATGCCGGGGCCAGGGCGGATCCAGCTACGGGCCGGTCGAGCGGCTTTCGGTTGCGACGTTTGCCCGAAGACGTCGAAGCGCTGGCCGACGCTCTCGGCATCGGCTCGGCCGTCGTCGGCGGCATCTCGATGGGCGCGGCGCTGGCGCTGCGCCTGGCAGTGCACAGGCCGGCCCGTGTGCGCGCTTTGGTGCTCGCCCGGCCCGCCTGGGTAGCCCAGGCGGCTCCGGAAAATATGAGGCCCTATGCCGTGGTCGGCGATCTCCTGATGCGCCATTCGCCTGACGCCAGGCGTCTGTTCGATGACAGCGCAGTTGCCGCAGAGCTAGCGAGGCTGGCGCCGGACAATCTCGCCAGCCTGCAAGGCTTCTTCAATCGCCCGGACCCGGTTCTGTTCGGTAGGCTGCTTTCGGCGATCGCCGGCGATGGTCCCGGCGTGAGCGAGGCGGACATCCGCGCTATCGCGGTGCCGACTCTTGTCATCGGCCATGACCATGACCTCGTCCATCGCCTGGCCGACGCACAGACGCTGGCCGGACTCATTCCGTCGGCCCGGCTTTGCACCATCACAGCCAAATCGCAGGATCGCGCCGCCTACCGGCTGGAATTCCGCGCCTGTCTTTCGGAATTCCTGGAACCGCTCGCATGACGCATCAAACGATGGACGACACGATCGCCGTGGTCGAGATCGGCGGCACGTCGGTCAAGGTTGGCTTTGCCGACCACGGCATCCCGGTGGATTTTGCCCGCACCTACCCGACCGCGCAACTGCGCAAGGGCGCGCCTGTGGCGGGGTTGGCCGATGCGGTCACCGCAGCCTGCCGCGATGCCGGGCTCAAACCTGCACGGGTCGTTGCGACGGTGCCTGGGTTCATCGACCGCGACTTCGACACGGTGCTGCACACGGCCAACATTCCCGAGCTGAACGGCATCCGGCTGGGTACGGAACTGGCATCGCGGCTCCGCGTTCCCGTGCGGCTCGAACGCGACGTCGTGCTGCAATTGCTCGGTGAAAGCGTTGCCGGCGCGGTGAAGCGGCAAAAGGAGGTGCTGGCGGTCTATCTCGGCACCGGCATCGGTGCGGCCTATCTCGGCAAGGACGGCATTTTCAGGGGTGGCGGCTGGGCGCTCGAGATCGGCCACATGCCGATCTACCGGCCCGACGAAAGCGGACCGCCAAACCGCGTCGAGACCTACGCCTCAGGGGCAACGCTTGTCGACCTTGCCGCGGACTACGATATCCCGGTTGCCGAGCTGTTTTCGGCAACCGGGCAGCCGCCGTCGCTGCGCGAATGGCTCGATGAGATCGTCTGGCAGCAGGCGGTGACCATCGCAACGGCAGCCGCTTTGTTTTCCCCGCAGACGATCCTGATCGGTGGCGGCATTGTCGACATGAAGTCCTATCCCCGCCAGGCGCTCAAGCAGCGCATCGCGGACAGCCTGCCGCATTCGCTTGTTGTAGAGCCTCTGGACATACGCTGGGCGGCCCTGGGCTGGCAGGCGGCGATCCATGGCGCGGTGCTGCTCGGCGCGGTGTGATCGCCGTGGTTGCTGTCGGCGAAGGATTACTTGATCGTCTTCCCGTCCGCCCCAAACCGGTATGTCTTACCCGGCTCCGGCGTTGCATACAGCGTCGCACCTGGCTCGGCGTCGTAGACACCGAAAATGCGGACCGTGATCAGCCCGGCCTTTTCGCAGTCGAGATAGAGGTTGGTGTCGGCGCCGAGATGTTCGGCATGCACCACCGTTCCCTTCCAGGCGCCGGATTTTGGATCCACGGTCAGATGCTCCGGCCGCACGCCAATGGTCTTGGCCGTCTCGCCCAGCCGCGCGCCGTCGATGAAGTTCATCTTCGGTGAGCCGATGAAGCCGGCGACAAATTCGTTTGCCGGCGAATTGTAGAGCTCCATCGGGCCGCCGATCTGCTCGATCTGGCCGGCGTTGAGCACGACGATCTTGTCGGCCAGCGTCATCGCCTCGACCTGGTCATGGGTGACGTAGATCATCGTCGCCTTCAGACGCCGGTGCAGCTGCGCGATCTCGAGCCGCGTGTTGACGCGCAGCGCTGCATCGAGGTTCGACAAGGGCTCGTCGAAGAGAAACAGTTTTGGCTCACGCACCACGGCGCGGCCGATGGCGACGCGCTGGCGCTGGCCGCCCGACAGTTCCGCCGGCCGCCGCTCGAGATACGGTTCCAGCGACAGCATCGACGAGGCGACGCCGATGCGGCGTTCGATCTCCGGGGCGGGCGTGCCGGCCTGCTTGAGGCCGAGGCCCATATTGTTCTTCACCGTCAGATGCGGGTAGAGCGCGTACGTCTGGAACACCATGGCGATGCCGCGTTTTGCCGGGGGCGTGGCCGAGACATCGGCGCCGTCGATCACCACCCTGCCGGAGGTCGAATCCTCCAGCCCGGCGATGACCCTGAGCAAGGTTGACTTGCCGCAGCCAGATGGGCCGACGAAGACGACGAATTCGCCGTCGGTCACTTCGAGGTTGATGCCTTTCAGCACCTCGACCGGCCCGAAGGCCTTCTTCACATTCTCGATTACCAGCGAGCCCACGGCTTCGTCCTTGTTCTAGAGTTTGCCCTACTAGAGCTTAACTGGGGCGCCGCTGCGCACGCTCTCATCGGCGGCAAGGCAGACGGCGAGCGATTTCACCGCGTCGTCCATGTGGCGGGTCAGGTCGATGTCTTCCCGGATCGCCTTCAGCACGAAGGCCTGTTCGAGGTCGCAGAGATCCTGGTGGCCGGGTTCGCCGTCCATCGACAGCATCTCGTCCGGCCTGGCGAACTTGCCGTCCGCACCCATCGCAGCGCTGTGCAGGCGGATGGTCGAGGTCTTGGTGTGGGTGTCGATGTCGTCCGACTTCACACCTTCCTTCATGACGATCGACACGCAGCCATTGGGCGACATCACGTCCTTCACGAAGAACGCCGTTTCCGAAATCATCGGTCCCCAGGCAGCTTCGTACCAGCCGACCGAACCGTCATCGAACAGCACCTGCAGATGGCCGTAATTGTACATGGTCGGCGCGATTTCCTCGGTCAGCCGCAGCCCCATGCCGCGCACCTCGACCGGCTTGGCGTCGGTGATCTGCAGCATGACGTCGAGATAGTGCACGCCGCAATCGACGATCGGCGACGTCGTCTGCATCAACTGCTTGTGCGTCTGCCAGGTCGGGCCCGACGATTGCTGGTTGAGGTTCATGCGGAACACGTAAGGGCCGCCAAGCTTGCGCGCCTCGGCGATCAGCCGGACCCAGGACGGGTGATGGCGCAGGATATAGCCAATCACCAGCTTTCTGCCATTGGCCTTGGCCGCCGCGACGACGCGCTTGGCGTCCGCCACCGTCGTTGCGAGCGGCTTCTCGACGAAGACGTGGCAGCCGGCCTCGAATGCCTTCACCGCATAGTCGGCATGGCTGTCGGAATAGGTGGCGATGCAGGCGACATCCGGCTTTTCATCGCGCAACGCGTCGTCGAAGGAGCGCCTGATGCCATAGCCCGACAGCCCGTCCGGTAACGGCACGTCGGAGCGGTTGATCAGGGCCGCGATCTCGAAGCCCGGATTAGTGTGGTAGGCCAGCGCATGGCTACGCCCCATATTACCGAGGCCTGCGACGACGACGCGAAGGGGCGATTTAGAGGTCACCTAACTACTCCAGATGTTCCAGTTGTTCCTTCTGAGAGGGTGTCACCCCACCCGGCGCTTCGCGCCGACCTCCCCATCGAGGGGAGGTAGGACGTTGGCGCGAACACCCTCACTGCCAAAGAAGCTTCTCCGAAAGTCGCCCTTTGGCGGTCGTGAATGAAGCCACGACCTTTTACCTCCCCTTGATGGGGAGGTCGGCGCGCAGCGCCGGGTGGGGTGAAGGCTCCAGCAGAGATTTGTAGGGCTCCGCTCACTTGACGGCTCCGGATGTGATGCCGCGGATCAGCTGCCGCGAGAAGATGACGTAGAGGGTCAGCACCGGCATGATCGCCAGCGAGAGTGCGGCCAGGATGGCGTTCCAGTTGGTGACGAACTGGCCGAGGAAGAGCTGCGCGCCGAGCGTCACCGTTTTGGTCTCTTCCGACGGCGCCAGGATCAGTGGGAACCACAGATCGTTCCAGATCGGGATCATGGTGAAGACGGCGACCGTCGCCATCGAGGGCCGCACCAGCGGCAGCACCAGCCGGAAGAAGATGGTGTATTCCGACAGCCCGTCGATGCGGCCGGCATTCTTCAGATCGTCGGACACCTGCTTCATGAATTCCGAGAGGATGAAGACCGCCAGCGGCAGGCCTTGCGCGGTGTAGACCAGGATCAGCGCCGTCAGCGTGTTGACCAGCCCGCTCGCCACCATCAATTGCAGGATGGCGACGGTGCCGAGCCGGATCGGGATCATGATGCCGAGCGCGAGGTAAAGCCCCATCAGCGTGTTGCCGCGGAAGCGGTATTCCGAGAGCGCGAACGCCGCCATCGCGCCGAACAGAAGCACGAAGAACAGCGAGGCGACGGTGACGACCAGGCTGTTCTGGAAATAATGGATGAAGTCGCCCTGGCCGATCACCGTGGTGTAGCCGATCAGGTCGAAGGTTTTTGGCGTCGGCGGCGTCAGCGGCTCGCTGAAGATGCCGGCGCGCGATTTGAACGAGTTCATGATGACCAGGATCACCGGAAACAGCGCGATCGCCGTGTAGGTCAACAGGATCGCGTGGGCGCCGATGGTGCGGGGCAGCGAACGGGTGGCGGTGCTCATTGGAAGGTCTCCTGACGAGCGATGACTGTTGAGGTCGGCACCAAGGCACCCCCCTCTGTCCTGCCGGACATCTCCCCCTCAAGGGGAGAGATTGGCAGCGTTGACCTTGCCGTCCACCTTGCAACGCTGGTGATTGGCGAAAGCGACGATGACATCTGATCTCCCCCCTTGAGGGGGAGATGCCTG
Organism: Mesorhizobium sp. C432A; assembly: GCF_030323145.1. Lineage (NCBI taxonomy): Bacteria > Pseudomonadati > Pseudomonadota > Alphaproteobacteria > Hyphomicrobiales > Phyllobacteriaceae > Mesorhizobium > Mesorhizobium sp. C432A. Next base: position 665,197 of record NZ_CP100470.1, read on the forward strand.
GCAAGGCAGAGGGGGGTGTTTAGCCGTAACATGTCTGCCCCTCAGAACTGGTAGCGACGCAGGCGCGTCTGGACGAGGAAGAGGTAGACGCAGACGCCGCCGAGGATGATCAGGAACATCATCGTGGCGATCGCCGCGCCCATATTGGGATCGCCGGTCTGCAGCTGAAAGCCGAAGAAGGCGCGGTAGAGGAAAGTGCCCAGAATGTCGGTCGAATAGTTCGGGCCGGCGAGCGCCCCTTGCGCGGTGTAGATCAGGTCGAAGGCGTTGAAATTGCCGACGAAGGTCAGGATCGAGATGATGCCGATCGACGGCAGGATCAGCGGCAGCTTGATCTTCCAGAACTGCGACATGCCGGTGATGCCGTCACATTCGGCCGCCTCGATCACCTCTTCGGGGATCGACAAAAGGGCTGCATAGATCAGCATCATCGGGATGCCGACGAACTGCCACACCGAGATCAGGCTGAGCGCGGTCAGCGCATATCGTTCCTTGCCCAGCCACGGCGTGAACAGGCTTTTCAAGCCGACCAGGTCCATCAGATGCGGCGCCACGCCCCATAACGGCGACAGGATCAGTTTCCAGGCGAAGCCGACGATGACGAAGGACAGGATGGTCGGCACGAAGATCGCGGTGCGGTAGAAGGCGGCGAACCTCAGCCTCGGGCTGGAAAGAAGTGCGGCCAGAAGCACGCCGATCGGGTTCTGCACCACCATGTGGATGATGAAGAACCAGGTGTTGTTCCTCAGCGCGTTCCAGAAACCCACCGACCAGTTGGGGTCGCCGAACAACGTACGGAAGTTGGTGAAGCCAACGAACACCTGATGCTGCTCGACGTTGCGGAACAGCGACAGCTGCAAGGTGCCGGCCAGCGGCAGGATCATGATCGCCGTATAGACCAGCAGCGCCGGCGCCAGGAAGACGCCGATATGCCAGCGGAACGGTCGTTTCGGTCGTGTTTGTGCGGCCATGAGTGCGGTCCCCGCCGATCAGGTTTAGCAATGCCTTCGACGGCAGCGCTGCCCCTCACCCTCACGCTCTCCCCGTGAAGGACGGGGAGAGGGGGCGCCTGCGTTTCGGCTGATCCTTCTCCCCGTCACTATACGGGGAGAAGGTGCCGGCAGGCGGATGAGGGGCGGCGCCGTCGTTCGCAGTCGATGATGCTGTCGAAAAACGCAGGGCCGTCCACTTGGGGCCCTGTCTGTTGTCTGAGCTCTTACTTGCCCGGCTTGTACCAGCTGTCGAGGCCGTCCTGCAGCTTCTTGGCGGCAGCTTCCGGCGTGTCGGTGCCATTGATGACGTTGGCCGATTCAACCCAGGTTTCGTTCTCGAGGTTCGGCGTGCCGCGCGACAGGATCTGGTAGGTCGAGCGGATCGTCGACTTGCACTTGTCGCGCCAGGAGACGAATTCCTGCGCCAGCGGGTCTTCCATCTTCACCGGGGTGGAATTCAGGCTGAAGAAGCCCGGCAGTGCGTTGGCGTAGATGGTGGCGAAGTCCGGCGAGGCGACCCAGGACAGGAAGGTCTTGGCCGCGTCGGCATTCTTCGACGCCGCATTCAGGCCCATGCCGATATCGGTATGGTCGGAGATGTAGCAGGTGTCGCCGGCCTTCTCGACCGGCGGCGGGAAGGCGCCCATCTTGAACTGCGCCTGGGTGTTGAACAGGCCGATCTCCCACGATCCCGCCGGGTAGATGGCGGCGCGGCCAAGCGTGAACAGGTTCTGGCTGTCCGGATAGGTCTGGGCCTCGAAGCCGTCGCCGAGATAAGGCTTCCACTTGGCCAGTTCCTCATAGGGAGCAACCCAGTCCTTGTCGGTCAGCTTCTGGTCGCCCTTGATCAGCGCTGCGCGGCCCTCTTCGCCCTTCCAGTAGTTCGGACCGATGTTCTGATAGCCCATGGTCGCGGCTTCCCAGAGGTCCTTGGTGCCCATGGCCATCGGGATGTAGGTGCCGTCGGCCTTGATCTTGTCGAGCGCGGCGAAGAACTCGTCACGCGTCGTCGGCACCTTGAGGCCGAGCTTGTCGAAGGCGTCCTTGTTGTAGATGAAGCCGTGAATGACCGAGGCCATCGGCACGCAGAAGCTCGCCTTGCCGTCGTCGGTCTGCCAGGCGGCCTTGGCAACGGGCGAAAAGTTTTCCATGCCGGGCAGCGCCGACAGGTCGGCAAGGTTGCCCTTCTTGAACAGTTCGAGCGACTTGTCGAACGGGCGGCAGGTGATCAGGTCGCCAGCCGAGCCGGCGGCGAGCTTGGCGCCGAGTGCGGCGTCATACTCGGTCGGCGCCGACGGTGCGAACACCACTTTGATGCCCGGGTTCTTGGCCTCAAAAGCCGGGATCAGCTTGTCCTTCCAGATGGCAAGGTCGTCGCCGCGCCAGCTTTCGATATTGAGCGTTACGTCATCGGCGTGAGCCAACCCGGCGGTGCCGAGAATGCTGGTGCCGAGAAGCAGTGCCGTCAGTAATTTCGTTGTCATGCTAGTCTCCCTGTTGACCTTTTTCAGGTTCGGTTTTGAGAACAGGGGCCTTCGCGCCCTTGTTCCCCTCGATCGCGGAAAGGGCTGGCCGCAGCTTCTGGCCGGTCCCTTCCAGTATCTTCTCGGCCGCAACGGAGTTGGCAGCGCCGGCGGCGAGCAGAATGGCTGTCTTGACGACGCCGCCGCTCGCTTCGAGCAGCCGCACGGCGTCTTGCCGGTCGCGTCCGCTGATAGCGGCGACGATGCGAGCCGCGCGGTCGCGCAGCTTGATGTTGTCGGCGGTGAGATTGACCATGTAGCCGTCATGGACATGGCCGAGATGAATGGCGGTAAGCGTCGACAGCATGTTGAGCGCGATCTTCTGGGCAGTGCCGGCGCCCATGCGCGTCGAGCCGGCAATCACCTCCGGTGGCGTCTCGAGCAGGATGGCGACGTCGGCCAGCCTGAGCAGGGGCGTGTCCTTGTTGTTGGCAATGGCGATGGTTGCCGCGCCCCGGCTGCGCGCATCCTTCAGCGCCTGCACCGCATAGGGCGTCGAGCCGCTGGCCGAAATCGCGATCAGGCAGTCGCCCTTGCCGATGCCGGCGCCGGCAATTGCCGTCGAGGCTTCGTCGGTGTCGTCTTCCGGTCCGCCGGCCAGGGTCTTGAAAGCGTCGTCGCCACCGGCGATGAGGATGGCGATGCGTTCGCGCTTGATGCCGAAGGTGCCGGGCAACTCCAGCGCGTCGGCCAGCGCCATCAGGCCGGAGCTGCCGGCCGCAGCATAGGCGAGCTTGCCGCCGCCGTTCAGCCGCCCGGCGATGATTTCGGCTGCGGCGGCGATGGCGGGAATGGCGTCGCGCACAGCCTTGGCGGCCTCGATCTGCGCATTGACCAAAGAAGAAAGGATGGCGTCCGGGGCCTGGATGTCCAGTCCCTCGGCATTGCTGTGAAGCGCTTCGGTGCGCGGTTCGGCCATCCCTGTCCCTCCGATGGAAGAACAATACCAAAAAAATACCACTTGTCCACACGCATTAACGAAATTGCGAACTGGAAAGCGTTGAGCCGGCGAAATTCCCGGGTTTTCAACCTGATACGCCTTAATCTTTTTGAAACGGAAATTAATCCCTTGGCTATTGGTATTTTATTGGTATTATCCGCCCGGAGGAGACATCGCGTGAAATTCGTGCTCGGTATCGACGGCGGCGGCACCAGCTGCAGGGCAGCCCTTGCGACAGGCGATGGCGTTGTCGTTGGCCGTGCCAAAAGCGGCGCCGCCAACATCCGCACCGATCTCACCGGCGCTCGCACCCACATCGTCGAGGCTGCTCGTCAGGCCTTCATCGCCGCCGGGCAAGATCCGGACCTGATCCCGCAGACACCAGCCATTCTCGGCCTTGCCGGCGCCAATGTCGGCACCTACCGCCAGCAGCTTGAAGCAATCCTGCCGTTCAGCATCAGCCGCGTCGAGACGGACGCCGAGATCGCGCTCGAAGGGGCAGTCGGCTCTGGTGACGGCGCCATGGCCATCCTCGGCACCGGCACCGCCTATATGGCGCGCAAGGGCGGCACGTCGCGCGCCATCGGCGGCTGGGGCTTTCAGGTCGGTGATCAAGGCAGCGGCGCCCGGATCGGCCGCGACCTGCTGGAGCAGACGCTGCTCGCCCATGACGGCGTCCGGCCGCGCTCAGCCCTGACCGACAGCATGATGGCCATTTTCCGCAACAATCCCGAAGACGTGGTCGAGTTCACCACCAATGCCAAGCCCGGCGATTTCGGCGGCTTCGCGCCCAAGGTTTTCGAGCATGCCGAGAAGGGCGACAGCGTCGCCAACTGGATCGTGGACAAGTCGGTTGCCGATGTCGAGGCGTCGCTCCACGCGCTCGACCTCTCTGATGACGCCCCGCTCTGCCTGCTCGGCGGGCTGGCGCCGCTCTATGGGCCGCGCCTTTCCCAGCGCTACCAGGCGCTGCTGAAAGCGCCGCTCGACGATGCGCTGGGCGGCGCCGTGCAGATGGCGGCCCGCATCTTCGTCAAAGCGGAGGCGACGCGATGAGCGATGCCGCCGACCAGATCTTCGCCACGCTGAGGCAGTCGTCGCAGAGCGGCGCCCCGCTCTACCTGCAGCTCAGGAAAAGCATCGAGGACGCCGTCAATCGCGGCCTGATCGGGCCGGGCGATGCGCTGCCTTCCGAGCGCGACATCGCCACCAAGGCCGACATTTCGCGCGTCACCGTGCGCAAGGCGGTGCAGGATCTGGTCAAGGGCGGCATCCTCGTGCAGCGCCACGGCTCCGGCACCTTCGTCGCGCCGCGCATGGAGCGCGTCGAGCAGTCGCTGTCCAGGCTC